>JAEUII010000198.1 GCA_016795145.1 Planctomycetaceae bacterium | reverse complement strand
AGATCCCAAGTAACTGCTGACAGTATTCACATCGAAACTGAATTGGCATCGTCGCCTCGTTGGGACCATCACCCCGTCGGAACTACAGAATGCAGAGTACACTGGGGAACGGCAACAAACGCAAGGCAGCGATGCCGGATTTCAATCGTGTTATCACGACAGAGTGTCTTACCGGTTGTTCGGAGATTCGCCGTCACTTAGAACACAGGTCTGCTGAGTCGTTTCACTCACCATTTCGAACCGACTTCCTTCGGGAGCCCTCCAATGATGATCCGGCCGCTCATTGCTCTTGTCTTTGCTGCCACCTTTGTCAGTGTTCTGGCGAAACCCGCCGTAGCCCAAAGGGCTGGACGATCCGCGAAGGCTTCTGCGAAGACCGCTGAGAATGCGAAAGCAACCGCGACAGACTGGTCGTCGTTTCGCGGCCCCGAACATCAGGGTGTCGCCGCGTCGAAGAATCTCCCGCTGACATGGAGCTCATCCGAAAACGTTGCGTGGAAGGTTGCTCTCCCCGGGCCAGGCGCTTCGAGTCCGATTGTTTCTGGTGATCATATCTACCTGACATGCTACTCAGGATTCTTCGTGCCGGGCGAAGAAGGCGGTTCACAGGAAAACCTCAAGCGACATCTGCTGTGCCTTGAACGCGCCAGTGGCAAATCGGTTTGGGAGAAAGTAGTCCCAGCGAAGCTGCCGGAAGAAGAACGCATTCGCGACCATGGCTTCGCAGCCAATACGCCAGCCGCCGACAGTGACATGGTGATCTGCTTCTTCGGAAAAACGGGCGTCCTTGCTTTTGATCATTCCGGCAAAGAACTTTGGACTGCCGATGTCGGCTCGAAAACTCACGGCTGGGGAACAGCAGCATCACCCGTGATCTACGGCGACCTTGTCTTCATCAATGCCAGCGTCGAAAGTGAGTCTCTGTTTGCTCTCGACCGCAAGACCGGGCGCGAAGTGTGGAAGGCGCGAGGAATCAAGGAAAGCTGGAACACCCCCGTCGTTGTCCAAAACGTCGACGGAAAGCCCGAACTGATTGTGGCAACTCAGGGCAGCATTCAGTCATTCGATCCGGAGTCCGGCAAACAGCTCTGGACCTGTGCCACTGACATCACCTGGTATATGGTTCCCAGCGTCGTGGCTCACGAGGGAATCGTCTATTGTCTCGGCGGTCGATCCGGAGTCGCATCGCTGGCCGTTAAAACTGGTGGCAGTGGCGATGTGACAAAGACTCACCGTCTCTGGACCAGCTTCAAGGGATCGAACGTCACGTCACCCGTCTTTCTGGACGGAAATCTTTACTGGATGAACGACAATCAGCAAATTGCGTTCTGTGCCGATGCGAAGACCGGAGAGCTGCATTACGAACAGCGAATGAACCGCGCGGGACAGGTCTATGCCTCTGCTCTGCTGGCCGGAGATCGCGTTTACTATCTGACACGCGAAGGCAAGACGTTCGTTGTCGCTGCCAGGCCAGAGTTTGAACAACTGGCTGTGAATGATCTGAAGGACGGAAGCCTCTTCAACGGCAGCATGGCCGTTGATGGAGATCGCCTGCTGATTCGCTCCGACAAGTTTCTGTACGCCATCGGGCAGTAGTCCAGAAATGGACGACGCTGTCACGCTGGCTATGGGACAAGATCCGTTCCCAGCGGCTTGCCCCACAACATCAGATGGGCCGCAAGTGAGATTAACCAGCAAACGATGAAAAACACGGGCAGCGAGGACATAATCCTGATTCGGCGAGGCGGGGGATTCTTAGCCTCTTCTGGATAGTGTTCATTCAGGGCTTCACGGCTGCAGATCTGCCACATGACGCTCACGACCAGCCCAATCAGCGACACAACCGCGCGGTGAGGATTCGTGTCTGCGGTCCCGAGTGCGGCAACCAGAAAGCTGCTCGGAATCAGAAACACTTCCGTAATCTTGACCACATCCGGGTCCGACGCACGATTCATCTCTGAAAGCCTCACTACGCCTTTTGAAGATGCGACTTCTGAACAGCCGGACAGCGACACATTCGTCGCCTGCCCCCGCGTTACTGTCACCAAACTCTATCGGATTCGAGTCCCCTCGGCAGCAGCAATTTCAGGCAGCCGCAGCCTCGAACTCGCCAAACTCGGCGCGCACGAGATTCAGAATTCACCAGTATTTTTACTGCAAATTCAGAACAAGGTGCCATGCACCATGATATTCGAGCGGCACCGGATTTGGCTCCTGGTGCCCTGCCCTGAAAACCTGAAGCTACAAGCCAGGTGCGTGGAACCTGGTATCCCTGCATGCATGGCACCGGCTGGCGGAGTCGGCTGCAGCGGCTCCCTCCAGCCGTTGCGCAGAATCTGCTGAATTGCTGAAAGAGCGAGGTGTGATCTGGCAGAAAAAATGACGGCGTTGCTGATTTCGCCGGAATCCGCACCATCGCCCGACGGAAGTTGACTGCGACGGGGTGTTCCGCCTGTTTGGGCTGTTGACCCGTTCGGGTGATCCTGAGACAACGAAGATCTACTCGATCAAAATCCGTCGCCTCATGTTCTGTGCGGCTCGGTACCTGTCTGATCTCCTTCCTTTCGACCTCTCGCGGATCGCGATCCTATCTTCCGCATCTGCAGGAGTACCTGTCATGAAACGTCGATCCCTGAAGCTTGCGTTCCTGCTGGCTGGCGGTTTGAGTCTGAGCGCCACGGGCTGCTCGACTTCTTTGTTCACGGCGGAAACATGGAAGTCCATGGATCTGAAGCCGGACATGCTTGAACATGGCACGGAGCAGCGAGCCATCAACTCATTTACGGAAGCACTTGCAGAAGACAAAGAAGCAGCCTTCCGACGCACCGTTTCGACTCGCTTCGAAAAGCAGGCGATGCGCTCAAAAGACTCCTTCAAAGATCTGGAAATCCTGAGCCTGCCTAAGGACAAGCTTGAGATCGTTGAAAGCAAAGAGACAGATGAGAACAAACGGGAAGTCGTGGCCAAGCTGAAAGAGGGAACCACAAAGTACCAGTTCATCATCGTTCGCGATTCTGAAAAGCACCGCTGGGTCGTCGACGACGTTCTGCTGCGGCAACAGCGACGCGGGACTCGCGCCACAAAATCTGTCGTTGAAGTGATGGACCTTCTGATCACGATCCGCGAGTTCATTGACACGTGGCAGTCCGGCGACCGTAACGCGGTTCTTCAGGTTGTCTCGACTGAACTTCGCGAGCCGCTCGAATCTCTGCCTGAACCGTGGATGCAGCAGATCATGACTCGCGTTTCGGCGGAACATGAAGAAGGCATGGCTCGCCGGCCCGAAGCTCAGATGAATGAATCAGACGCTGTCGTCAAGCTGCCATCGAAGAATGGCTTTCTGCTCCTGAAAGTTGTGCAGCAGGATGACACATGGCTGGTTTCGGACATCGAAGTTCGTCAGCGAAAGATCGAACATCATCCAGGCTCGATCCTTCGCCAGGCTCGCGCTCTGAATGCAATCACTGAGTTCCTTGACGCCTACGCGGAAAAGGACGTTGCGAAACTGGAATCACTGTCAGAAACATCCTTCTATGAAGGTGCTTTGAAGGTTGGCGACCTGTCGATGGTTCACCTGCCCCCCGCGGACTTTGCTCCAGAAGATTTCGATATTCAGTCGTTCGCCGGACAACTGGTCGTCACGATTCCGGAACGCACTGACGTCGTTCGTCTGGATCTCACGACTCCGGAAGCCGCCGAAGAGAAGCGGGAGAAACGCATTAAGGGTGAGACGGTCGAGTCGAAGTTCATCGTCTCCGACGTCACGATCTACAATCGCCAGACACAGCAGCAGAAGAATCTCCGATCGGCATTCACGGCTCCGGCAAGAGCCATGCTGTTTCTGTCCGCCGTTCAGACGCGTGACCTTCCAGTGCTCCGACAGATTTCAACTCAGCGATTTTCGGAAGTCACCTGGAACCAAATGCAGCCGGAACTGTTCCGCCTGATGGACATCGAAGGTCTGCCGGAGGGCGAACTGACGATGCAGAAAAGTACGGCACGAGGCGAGGTCACGGAAATTGAATTCGTTTCGTCGTCAGGTCAAATCTGCAGCGTGGTCATGCGAGACGAAAACGGCAGCCTTCTCGTTGATGACGTGCAGTATCCCGGCCGAACCATGGAGATCGCTTCGCTCAAATCCACACTCATGCTCACAGCGCCAATCACTCAGCTGGCCGGAGCCTGGGGCCGACAGGACTTTGATGGTGTCCGTCAGCAGTGTTCCACAAATTTCAACAATCTCGTCTGGCGTAACGTCAATGAACTGCCAGGTAACCTCAGCGACCTGCCTATGACACTCGCACAGCCCGTGCGGAAGGTGAATGAAGCTGGTCAGCAGGCAATGGTGGAACTGGGTGATGAACAGTCCGCCCATGTAACGATTCAGCTCGTGCGGGAAAACACGGCCTGGGTTGTTGATGAGATTATTCTCTCTCCACCGGGCGGCGCGACGGTCGAACTGCGCAAAGAGCTGCGTCAGGAATTGTCTAAGCAGTTCCTCGCCAGCCCTTCCGGTGAAATCCGAAAGGCCGGATTTGATCAGGCCACAAGCTCTGATGATCAGGGAGTCATTCAGGCCGTTGAGCGTCGACCAGCTTCAGCTTCACGCGGCGGTAACCTGACGCTGCCTCCAGGTACTCCATCCGGACGAACTCCATCGAAGACTCAGCCGAAGAGTTCCACTGGCGCCGCAGGCCGCAATGCCATCGACATGACAGAAGATTCTTCGAACACAACTTTGAATGACGAACTGATGGTGCCTGAGAGTGCCGAGGAATCCGGCCTGCTGAAGTTTGGACCGTCACCTTCT
>JAEUII010000178.1 GCA_016795145.1 Planctomycetaceae bacterium | reverse complement strand
TTCTTCCACATCTGCGGTACGCAGAATCCCAGGTCTGCGGTAGTAGATCTTGCTAAAGGTCACCATCACGGTGCCATGCACCTTTACAAAGGAATCCAGTCTTTTTATTGTTCGTTTTTCACCTCGACCACCACAACAGGAGCCGCACCATGCCACGCGTGAACCGCAAAGAGATCGTCGCCGACGGGGAAATTCAGGTCTTCCATGCCATCAGCCGCTGCGTCCGCAGGACGCACCTGTGCGGCAAAGACAGGCGAACTCGAAGAGACTTTTCGCATCGCAAAGAGTGGATTCGCCAGCGGCTCGAATTCCTGGCCGGTGTGTTCGGGATCGAAATCCTGGGCTTTGCGGTAATGAGCAACCACCTGCACCTGGTCTTAAGAACTCGGCCGGATGTTGTGAAAGGCTGGACCGACGAAGAGATCGCTCGACGCTGGTGGACGCTGTTCCCAAAGCGGAAGAACAGGGATAAGACCGCAGCCGAGCCGACTCAGGAAGAGCTCGATAAGATCATGAGCAGCATCGCCGGCATGAAAGAGAAACGCCGCCGTCTGTCGAACCTGTCATGGTTCATGAAGTGTCTCTGCGAACCCATTGCAAAGCGTGCGAATCTTGAAGAGAAAACTCGTGGGCACTTCTGGGAAGCGCGCTTCAAGGCCAATCCGCTACTGGATGAAATGGCGATTGCGGCGTGCATGGCGTATGTGGATCTGAATCCGATTCGAGCAGGTCTGGCGGAAACTCCTGAAACGAGTGACTTCACCAGCGTGCAGGAGCGGATCAAGGATCGTGATGCAAGGACTCGTGCGGGCAAACCGATCAATGGGGAAGTTGATAGCTCATCGTCGGAGCAAAACAAACATTCCGGGTGGCTGGCACCAATCCAATTGCAGGCAGAGAACAAGGCGACTCCGCAAACGCCACCCAAGCGTCGAGCCAGCAACAAGGGCTGTCTGGACATGACTCTGGACCGCTACCTGCAACTGGTCGACTGGACCGGCCGACAACTGAGAAAGGACAAACCCGGAGCCATCGACAAAGGCCTTCCCGGCATCCTTCAGCGTCTGGAATGCTCCGCCGACACCTGGCTGGACCTCGTCCGCAACTTCCGCAAACGCTTCCGCACCGAAGCCGGCAGACCAGCATCTCTGGCTGAGGCAAGTTCACTCCGGCGAGCCTGCCGGGTGGCGAATCAGCGCGGATAACGGTGCGCAAACATGTGATAAAAACGCTGTATTTTCTCATGCCAAATCGCAATAGGTGCATGGCACCCTGAAGATTGGGATGGCACCCTGAAGATTGGGATGGCACCCTGAAGATTGGGAGCTCGCGGAATTTCCTTTAGTGGCTGGTTTGCGTACGCTTCGATTTCACCTGACCTCGCCTGCTATCGTACTCCCTCCTTCCCTGCCTCCTGTTGAATCGGAATTCCCATGCCCGAGCGCGCTTTGCCGTCTGATCGTCGCCCGACCAGTCGACGCGGATTTGTTTCTGCGGCTGCTTCAACCGTTTTTGCGTTTACGATTGTGCCCAGACATGTCCTTGGCGGACCCGGTTACGTTGCGCCCAGTGAGCAGGTTCGAATGGCAGGAATCGGCGCGGGCGGTATGGGAGGCGGCGACATCGCGACGTTTACAAAGCTGGGTGCGCGATTCGAGGCTCTATGTGATGTCGATGATGCTCGAGCGGCCGGCACATTCAACGCACACCCGGATGCTCGGCGATACAAAGACTTTCGCGTCATGATCGAAAAGGAAGCCAACAATATCGATGCTGTCTGCGTTGGCACTCCGGATCACATTCATGCGGTCGCAGCCATGGCCGCAATCAAAGCAGGCAAGCATGTGTATGTCCAGAAGCCACTGACGCATACTCTGTTTGAATGTCGTGAACTGACGCGCGCGGCAAAGGCTGCGAAGGTGATGACATCGATGGGAAATCAGGGGCATGCATCGGAAGGCTCGCGTCTGACGAATGAGTGGATTCAGGGCGGACTGATTGGCGATGTGCGCGAAGTCCATGTCTGGTCGGATCGAGCCGGCAAGCTCTGGAAACAGGGAATCGGTCGCCCGCCGGAAACTCCACCAGTGCCGGCAACTCTGGACTGGGATCTGTGGCTCGGCCCGATTAAGGAGCGTCCATATAACCCCGCGTATGCTCCATTCGGCTGGCGTGGCTGGTGGGATTTCGGCACTGGCGCACTCGGCGACATGGGCTGCCATATCATCGATCACCCTGTCTGGGCCCTGAAGCTTGGGGCACCGACGTCGGTTGAAGCGACTGTCAGCCACGACGGAACACTCAACGAAAAGAATGAGCTCAACACGGAGACGTTCCCGAAGGCAGCGATCGTGACGTTCCAGTTCCCTGCTCGCGAGAATGGCAAACTGCCTCCTGTGACGATGACCTGGTACGACGGCGGACTGATGCCGCCGACGCCAGTTGAAATGGCTGATGGCCAGCGATTGCCCGACAATGGCGTGCTGTATGTCGGCAGCAAAGGGAAGATGTTTCATAGTTCCCACGGAGGAATGCCGCAAGTTCTTCCTGATGCGCTGATGGAGCAAACAGCATCCATTCCGAAGACGCTAGAACGATCACCCGGGCACTACGAAGAGTTCTACAATGCGTGTCGGACCGGAAAGCTCCCAACCGACAGCTTTGACTACGCCGGGCCGATGACAGAAACCGTGCTGCTTGGTGTGCTGGCCCAGCGAGCCCCTGGCCGACGACTACTTTGGGACGCAACGGAACTCAAAGTCACGAATGCGCCCGAGATCAATCAGTACGTCCACACGGAGTATCGAAAGGGGTGGTCACTGTGAACCTACAATTCCTCCTCCAACACTCAATACTCAACACCATCGCCAGCATTTCATTTGTCGCCCTGTTGAGTATCGACTCATCCGCACTTGGTGCCGACAACGAACTTACGCCGCAAGAAATGAAGGCCGGCTGGAAGCTGCTGTTCGACGGAAAGACGACCGACGGATGGCTCGATTCCAAACAGCAGAAGGTTACTGAAGACCACGTCCAGAACGGTTCGCTCAATCCACACCGTTGTAATTACATGCTGATCCACAAGGACATCGTCGACAACTTTGTACTTTCGCTGGATTTTCGAATCAGCGCGAAGTGCAACAGCGGGATTTTCATCCGCACATTTCCTCTCGAACCGCGTCCGGGCAAGGACGTTGGCTTCAACGGAATCGAAGTGGCCGTTGACGACACGACAACGAACGGTTTCCATGACTCAGGTGCGATCTACGATTTGGTCCAACCCTCCGAAAACGCGATGAAGCCTGCCGGGGAATGGAATCACATGGAGATCACCTGCGACCGGAACCTCATTCAGGTCAGCCTGAATGGTCGACGCGTCAACCACATGGATCTTGATCAGTGGACGATTGCAAATAAGAGACCTGACGGATCTGATCACAAGTTTGATGTGGTCTACAAAAATCATCCGAGGAAGGGTTACATTGGACTGCAGGACCACGGCAGCGATGTCTGGTATCGCAATATCAAGCTGCTGCCACTCCATTCTGCGGACAAGTAAACGAATTGCAGAAGAGTCGCGTCAAACTTCAGGCAAATCAAACGTCGGGCAGTAGGGACCAGCAAACATGACTGACACTTTAGGGTTGAAGAGATGACGGTCTCCGACGTACCTGTGGATGAGTTTGACAAGCTATTCTACGGAGACCCGAAGGAAATTGAGCAGAGACTTCTGGTAGTGAGGCCACAGTCGCTGACTCATTCAGATGAATCACTCACTCCCCAGATTGATTCCCAGATTGCTCTCGTTCAGGCGATGCAGAAGCGATACGCCGAGGCCTTCGAAACTCTGGATCGCGCGGAGAAACTGCCAGGGGCGACGAATCCGCTTGCGAGAGTACGGTTGTTGCTGGAGCGAGGGCGTGTGTTCCAGCAGGCCAAACGCATGGAGGAAGCAGTTCCCTGGCTTGTCGCCTCCTGGGAAATCAGCAGTGCACACAGTCTGGACTATCACACAGTCAATGCCGCTCATATGGTCGCGATTGCTGTGGGGTCACCAGCCGAAAAGATTCGATGGAACCAGATTGCTCTCGACGTCGCTGACGCGTCAGGTGACGAGAAAGCTCAGGCATGGCGAGTCGTGCTTCATAACAATCTCGCACAGGCGTTCGTTGCTGCCGGTGAGTTTGGAAACGGGTTGGCATCATTCCAGTCGTGCCAGAACCTCGCGCGGGAACAGGGCAACGTGCTGATTGAACGTGGCGCTCGCTGGGGAATAGCGCGATGCCGACGAGGCCTTGGTGACCAAGCGACGGCTCTGCAGATTCAGCAGGAACTTCTGAAAGAGTACAACGAAGTCGAATCGCAGGGCCTGCTGCCGCAGGAACTTCTGGGAATGGCACGCGGCATGGTTTATGAAGAACTTGCGGAGCTCGATCGGCAGAATGCAGCAATGTTCGCAAAGCACGCGATCAGCGACCTTGGTGTCAATGACTGGTTCGAGAGCATTGAACCAGCACGATGGCAGAGACTGAAGACGATGGCCGGAAACTGATCCTGCTGGGCACGCCCACACGCGCGACGAACTGAGTCCCGGATCATTTCACGTACAGGAACTCACTCGAGTTCAGCAGGATGTGGCAAAGATCCACGAGTGATGTTTGAGCAGGAGTCAGAGACGGCCGATCATTGGATGCCATGAACAGATGTCGGTTATGCCCTGAAGAATCCGTCAGAACTCCGGGCACGGCTTCGAACTTCCAGTGTGCCAGAGTTTCAGGAAGTGCTACGTCTCGATTGAGCAACAGTTCCTCGTCTGCCAACACACGAGACGTCCATCGCACATCGTCAAGCAGCCCATCAAATACAGATTCCGCTGAGCCCTGGCGATAGCCAAGAGTCAGGGGAAGGTCATTGGTCAGCGGTTCCGCGATGTCATGAGGCACGACCGCGGTTTGCATCGGATCGTCATCATTAGCAAGGTTTTTTAGATAGAAAGTGACTTCACCGGGAACGCCGTCCTTTGCGAGTTTCACACTGAACGCGGCGAAGTAAGGAGTGTTCAGTTCAACGTGTTGATCCGAGAACAACGCGGCCTCTTTCTGTTCCCCACCTGCCGTCTTGCCAAACATTTGCAGCACAAGGGTCTGCGGTTTTCGGCGTGATGCCTTGCCCGTGACACCAAATGCCCATCCGGATGTTGATGGCTTGCCATCCCAGTTTGCGGCGATGGTCCGAACAGTTCCAGTCTCGTGGACGGAACGAATCTGAAAACATGCCTCCAGTGAGAACTCACGCAATTCCTGAGTACGGACCGCCTCTGTATTCATCCTGGCAGGTTTCTCCTGAGGATTGATCAGGATCGCCTGACCATCGCGGTGAGGAAGTCGGCCGATTGGCAGATCACTTCCATTCTGCAGCGCCTGTTCGGCCACAACAAGCTCCGACTGGTACTGCAGGAATTCCCGAGCGTCATGCAACTCCTGATCCGTCGGAGGTCTGCCAAAAACTCGAAGCCACAACAGGCCGAAATCCGGTTCTGATGCAGGCGACGCCTGGACACGTCCGGCGAGTTGCGTTGCATGATTCAGCATCAGCTGGCTGTTGAACAGCATGAGCGACTGAACCGGCGATGTAGTAGTGTCACGAGACGAAGTGCTGTTGAAGAAGAGCGGCAGGTCGAAGACATCCAGCAGTGAGTCACGTTCATTCCGCATGACACGCATGTAGATCGAACGGCGAGGCACATCGGGCTGCACTCCGGGGCCACCGGCTTCCGGATTCAACTGGCCGGATGCCTGCAGAATCGCATCGCGAATTTGTTCCGCGTCCAGTCGTCGCACGTTGGCTCGCCAGTACCAGCGATTTTGAGGATCAATCAGCTGATAGTCAGCGAGTTGTAAATGTTCTGAGGACTGCTTCCAGGTCGCAGACGTGACGATCAGGCGGTGCAGATCTTTCAGGTGCCAGCCCTGATCAAGAAACCGTCGAGTTAACCAATCGAGCAACTGCGGGTGCGACGGTGGTCCGCCGAGCGTTCCAAAGTCACTGGCGTTCTGTGCGAGTCCTCGCCCAAAGTGCGCCTGCCAGATTCGATTCACCATCACGCGAGCCGTCAGCGGATTCTCCTGCGACGTCAGCCACTTCGCGAAGGCCGCGCGTCGACCGGTGGTGGATGCTTGTCCCGCCGGATCAATCGGCATCTCTGACGGATCAAGAATCGAGAGGACTCCGGGACCGGTCACTTCTTTCTTTTTCGGAATGAGTGTCTCCGGTGCTGTTGGGCCAACGTCGGTGACGGCGAGTGCCGTTGGAAGTGACGCTGGTTTCAATGAGTCGAATTTTGCAAGCTCACGGCGCAGCGAAAGCAATCGTTCCTTTTCGTCGCCTTTGATGCGGTTGTCGAGCCCATCGTATTCGTAGTCAATCTGGCGATATGCAAGGTCATAAATCTGCTGCTCGCCGGGTGACAGAGTTTGAAATTCCGTCTGCAGGATCTTCTGGATGTCCGCCGGAAACTTCGAAATCGCATCTTCCCGAGCAATCTTCCGCCAGCGGCTTTCAATCTCCGCAATCCTGGCTCGGACGTCAGCGGTGGCTTCTTCCCACTTCGTCATCTGGTCCCGCCAGGCCTGCTGTTCGGCGGTTGGAGCGATGACTGTTTTGTCCATGGGACGGATCGCTTCGAAGAACGCACGCAGCCGGTAATAGTCCTTCTGCAGGATCGGATCGAACTTGTGATCGTGGCAGCGCGCGCACTGCATACCGACTCCGAGGAAGACATCGCCCGTCGTGTCTGTAACTTCGTTCAGAATGATGTCCCACTGTCCTTTGGCATCGCGATTGTTGTACTCGTAGATCCAGTGCCGCAGGTAACCGGTTGCGATCAGAGCATCAGGGTTGCCGGGGAATAATTCATCGCCCGCCAGTTGCTCCTGCACAAACCGATCGTATGGCTTGTCCTGATTGAGTGATCGAATCACATAGTCACGATATCGCCAGGAATCGGGACGATAATGATCGATGCGGTAACCATCGGAATCCGCATAGCGAACCACGTCCAGCCAGTGCCTCGCCCAGCGTTCACCGTATTGAGGACTGGCGAGCATCCGGTCGACGAGCTTTTCCCAGGCGTCGGGGCTTGAGTCATTCAGGAATTCGGAAATCTGTTCCGGCGTCGGTGGGAGGCCAATCAAATCGAACGACAGTCGGCGAATTAGTGTGAGCCGATCAGCTTCGGGAGCTGGGCTCAGTCCTTCCTTGACCATAGCTGCGGCGATGAACTGATCAATCTCGTTCTTCACCCAGGCCTTGCTGGCATCATCTACTTCCGGAGACTTAACATCAGCAACCGGCTGTAGCGCCCACCATGCACGATCGTCGTCGGTGAAGCCTTTCTTCTCTTTTGCGACCGCTGGAACATGTTCCCCGCCTGGCCACGGAGCGCCGCGGCGAACCCATTCTTCAAGCAATCGAATAGACTCTTCCGGCAGCTTGCCATTCGGAGGCATCTCGAACGACTCATAGCGGACGGCCTGAATCAGCAGGCTTTCTTCCGGTTTGCCTTCCACGATCGCTGGGCCAGACTCCCCGCCAGTCAACAGGCTGGCGGGCGAATCGACTCTCAGCTGACCCTTTTGCTTCTCATCGGAGTGGCATGAATAGCAATGCTCCGCCAGCAGTGGCCGAATATGAAGTTCGAAGAATTTGACATCTTCGGCGGATGGCTGCGGCTTCTGTGTTCGGTCATCTGCGGCCAGCCTGCCGAAAGTCAGGACTGCGATTGCAGCGAGCACTGGAAAGAGAACTCTCATCGGCAATGTTCCGACATCATTCAGGCGGGCGAACGACAACGCGGCAGGACATAACTACTTCACGAACTGGAATTCGCGAGCATTCAGCAGAGCCCAGATGACATCTTCCCAGGCCTGCTGCGGATTCTGATAATCCGGCAGGCGAGCTGTGATGAACTGAACTTCTGCATCTGTCGGACGACGACCCAATGCCGCCACGTAGAGTTCTGTCACCTTGGCTTCGGCAGAGCGATCTTTCTCCCGAGCAAATCGGGCAGCACGTCCCTGACCGCTCTGCAAACGTCCCTGAACATCGTTCGAATTCAGCAAGTGCAACGACTGGGACAGGTTCGCTTCCGGCGATCGCTCACATTCACACGCGCTTTCTGCTTCGGGCTTTCCGAACACCTGAAGGAAGTAGTTGTTGAAGCCATTGTCCGGCAACTGCACCGCTGTTGTTCCCTGCGGAATCGTTCCGAAGTTTGATGGCGTTTCTGCAACGGCGTTCACTGCATCGTAAAGAACTTCCGCAGTCAGACGTCGTGGATAGAAGCTGGAAAAGTTCTGGATGTCAGCGCGGTTCGCATCGGTTGGCTCAGAGCTCAACTGGTAAACACTCGACTTACAGATCGTTCGCACCAGATCTTTAAGATCAAACTTGTGATCGACGAAGTGCTTCGAAAGAGCATCGAGCAGCTCTGGGTTCGACGGCGGATTCGTGACTCGAAGATCATCTTCCGGATCGACGATGCCACGTCCCAGGAAGTGCTTCCAGTAACGGTTCACCAGAGCTTTTGCGAAGAACGGGTTGTCCGGAGCAGCCATCCAGTCGACCAGATACGGTCGAGCATCATCGTAGGGGGAAATGTCCAGAGTCGGGCCACCAAGTCCTGCAGGTTTCACATCTTCCTGCGACCTCGGATTCTTCGACTTCGGTGCCTGTGCTTTGACGAACACCATATCCGGCTGGTTGTTTTGCTGATTAAAGCGAGAACTCTTCAGGCCAACCTGCGAGAAGAAGGCCTCGAAACTGTAGTAGTCCTGCTGACTCCAGCGTTCGAACGGATGATGATGACACTTCGCGCAGGCCAGTCGCATTCCGAGGAACAACTGCGCCACATCTTCCATCTGCTGAGTGGACGTTGTGACTTCGCGGTACCATGCGACTGGCGGATGAGTCTCGGCGTCGCCGGTTGCGGTCAGAACGCTTCGAACAAACTGGTCGTATGGCATATTTTCGCGGAGTGCTCTGCGAATCCAGCCGTGAAACTTGTAGGTGTACTGGATGTCATTTCCGTTGCGACGTTTGTTGCGAAGAACCGACGCCCACTTGTTTGTGAAGTAGTCTGCATAGCCAGGACTGTCAACCAGGCTGTCGACCAGGCGATCTCGTTTGTCAGGACTCTGATCCGCAAGGAACTGCTCCACTTCAGTGACTGAGGGAACTCGTCCCGCAATGTCGATGGTGGCTCGTCGAATGAATGTTGCATCGTCACACAGTGGAGCGGGAGGGATCCCAAGCTGCTTGAGTTTTGCGAAGACCAGCTGATCGATGAAGTTCTTTTCCGGCGGAGTCTGTTGCACTGGGATTCCCTGAGGGATGATCGCCCGAAAGACTCCGACCTGTCCCTGGAATCGAACCATCATGGCCACTTCGCCTGGAACATCTTCGACTGTGATGCGACCAGAAGCCGTGGAGACAGCCATCTCAGGGTGATTCGCTTCATAGGACGCTAGTCGAGTCACGTCTCGCGTGGTGCCGTCGCTGTAGTGAGCAATCACGGAGACCTGCTGTCGTGACTTGAAGTTCATTTCCCGAAGTGCAGGAACCGATTCAATGCGCTCAAGCACCGGATCCGTTTCTGAACCGTACGGCATGCCCTGCTGAATCCATCGGCTGATCAGATCCGACTCATAGGAGCCTGGCGACATTCTCTGACCGCCGCCATGAGGCAGCACGTTCGCAGCCTTCTGCAGAAGCAGACTGAACTCAGGATCTGCAGGGAAGATGCGTCGCCCACGATCTTCGTGCACGAGGAACTCATAATCCTCTTTGGGATAGAAGCCGAGCAGCGACAGTTTGAAACCGTTCTGTCCGTCGGCCTTGCCATGACACCCGCCGGCGTTGCAGCCAAGCTTGGTGAAGATGGGCACGATTTCATTTTCAAAGTTGATCGGAAGCTCTTCCGCACAACGAACGGTCGTAAGAGCGATCTCCGCCTTCTGGCCACCGGGTTCCGTCGCTGTGACCGTCACGGTGCCGTCCGCAGAAGGAATCACAAGACCATCCTGAGCCACTGTGATGACTCCGGGCTTATCCACGGAGTAGGTCACATCATGTGTCAGGTCGTGCCGCTGACCGCTGCTGTACACGCCGGTCACAATCAGCTGTTTGCGAGCATTTCGCCCCACAAGTGATGTCGGTCCGCCAGCTTCAAACTCAAGTCGAACGAGGTTGCCTTTCGGCCCCAATCCCGGCGGACCAGCCTGCAGGGAAACTGATGCCAGCATGGTCAAAAGCACGCTGAGAATCGTCATGATTCGTGGCTTGATTCGAGATGACTGAACCACTGGGATCTCCCTGAGTTTGCATCGTCCTCAACATCCAACGCGCCGACCTCGACACATCTGTACAGATTGTGGCAGGATCGGGCGGGACATTCAATAACGAATCGCATTCAGCCTGGTGCTTCGTCCGTTGAAATCTGGATTCCCGCCTGCGCGGGAATGACGAACTCATCTTCGCTGTTCTAACGGAGCACTAGGGATTCAACAGCCAGTCGATTTCGCTCAGGGCGTTGTCGATTGCTTCATCGCTGAGCGTGATTTCAGTCTGCGGGACGGGTTCTGTTGTCTCAACAATATCGTTCGCAACGGAGATTTCCGAGCTCGCAGGAACTCGATGCATCGTCGATGACGCGTCAGTAGGGTTGCGACTACTGACTGCAACGACTTGCTTCCTCGACTCCTGGGCTTGACGTGATTCCAATACAGCAAGATGGATCTGCGGCACGATATTGCCAAGCGGATCTCTCAGCTGAGCCTCATCGATCCTCGCAACGGTGAATGTGACTGCGTTGCTCCAGATGCTGACCTCTCCAGTGACGCTGATGGCTCGTATCCATGCTCGATACGTTCCGCCAACAACCAGAGGTGTCGTAAGAGTGAAGCTGTTCGTCGTGAGGCCGGAGTTTCGGACGACGTTGGCCT
>JAEUII010000174.1 GCA_016795145.1 Planctomycetaceae bacterium | reverse complement strand
GAAGGCTTCGTTGTTTTCTCTGTCGACATCAAAAACTCTCAGCGGGTTTTTCGACTGGAACTCAACAGCATACCACGATTGGGCCGCCGTCGGGATATGGGTTTGAGAAATGGTGGATTCCACCAGTCCCGCATCCACTCTGGAGGAAACTGCCAGCCTGTTTTGGCAGTTTCCACCAGATGTGAAATGGTCCCCGATGCGATTCACAAACCCCTCGAGCGACGTTGAACTTCCCCATCCGTGTCACAGACACCAGCGGATGTCCATAAGTCACTGAGATCCGTGCTTGATGACGAGATCACAAAACAGCAGCTTGAGAACACTCTGGCCACCTTTGGCTACTTTCTTCAGACAGACATCAGCATCGAATACCACAACTCAGTTGCAATACTCCACGGTCGAGTCGGCAGTTATCACGAGAAGCAGCGAGCTCAGGAACTGGCGCGAAGAATTGATGGCGTCGCATTGATCATCAACCGACTTTTGGTCGATCGCGACAGCATGAGGTGTGGGCAAACAGGATGATTCCCAGGCTGTCAGCCGGGGGCCTGAAGTGTCCGACTGCATGATCCCTCCCATGGAGCTGTTCCTATGCTGAGATATTCCGTTGCGTTTCTTATCATTGCACTTATCGCAGGAGTTCTAGGTTTTGGATTGATTGGTGGAATGGCCTATTCCGCCGCAAAGATCTGCTTCTTTATCTTTCTGATACTTGCCGTTCTGTCATTTGTCACCGGACGCCGGTCACCCTGATCATCAACTGCCCGGAATAGACACTCTGTTCCACAGGGCCGTCCATGTTGCTTCCTTAGCAGACTGTCGAATTAATGACATTCGTAACTCGAAACGTCAGTGAGCGATAAGAAACCCGCAGAGTTATCCATGAAACTCTCTCTCGCTAACGCAACAGGCTGGGATGACTCAACAGCCTGTTAGCCGAAAGACATTGTGGAAGACCTGAAAAAAGGCCCGGAACACTTGCCGCAGGAACTTCCGAGGAGTGAATGTATGCCATGCCGTATTCTGATTGCTGAAGAACACGACGAATGCCGTGAGCTTTTCGCGCAGTACCTCCGACGATGTGGTTACGACGTAGTGACAGCCTGTGATGAGAAGAGTTGCATCGACTCTCTGGAGACCCCCCCGTGGCCAGACGTGCTGGTTGTCAGTCGCGAACTGCCGACCAATGGCGGAGCAGGCTTTCCTGGAAAGTGGCTGTATGCACACAGAGATTCAATCCCTGCCATTATTGTGCTGACCGCGGACATGGAGCCAGCGTGTCCATGGAAAGAACTCTGCTGGCAGGATATCGAGTGGATCAGACGTCCGTTTCGTCTGACGGAGTTGCTGGCTTCAATTCAGTCGATTGAGAGAGTTACGCAAAATCGCTCGCATTGCTGTCAGGCAGAACATCTGAGTACGACAATCGTTATCGGAGGTTCTGATTCGACGTCCTGCGAATGCACGTCGCCTGGTCTTTGCAGTGGCCTCCATAAGTGAATCTCATAGCATAGAGAGTCTGCATACTCAGAATTAGCCATTGAAATCAGCAAACGACAGGATACCGTTGCAAGGCGAAACTAAATGCCATTTCAGTGAGTGGCATCACGTAACGAAACATTAACGACAGACGCCGACACTTACTGGTCTCCTGCTTAAGTTCTGCATTCAAAGTCGAGACCTCGGCGTGACCACATTCTCGAAACAGTGTCAGGGCCGCTGAAATGGCAGCCAGGGCGTTAACAACGATCTCATCATGCTGCACCTCGTGACTGGAATTCGATAGTCCACAGTCGATCACGACTGTAGTTGCAGCCGACTTCTCTGCGCTCGGACCACTCGGTGACAGTGCCGGGAGAAGTTGTGTGTGCCTTTTGTGTGAACGGAGCCAGTCTGGTTCCCTAATTGGAGTTTTCCGTTGAGAGCACTTTACGAAATGGCACTGAAACAGGACCCGGGTTCGCCGCGCGGGAAGATCCTTGGCGTTGTTCGTTATCGATCACAGCTTAAGGGCCTGTGCGATTGTCTTGGGAGCATCGGAATCAGAGACGTCGAGGTCCTTGACGGCATCGCGGGTGTCCAGCGGCTGGACGCCTGGATCAATCATTGGGACCTGCTGGAACTGAATCACTGCGATCGTGAATTTCTCATTCATTATCGCGAATCGCTTGATGAGAACCAGATTGTGTTTCTTGCCGGTGTTGCCCGTGGATGCGAGTTCGGAGCCATGCGACTTGCGATCACGCAGCATGCAGAGCACGTTCACTGCGTTGGAGACTCGCCAGCCACCCTCCTGCTTCGGGAGTAGCCGGCGAGCAGGCTTCGCGGATCCGGATTCCGTGGTTCGACGTCGTCGTGTTCCAGTTGCTCACAGCATCAGGTGTCCGTGTTGAATGCCTCTTTGAACATTTCGAACACCAGGAAGAGGGGAGCAGATCATGCAGACAGTCAGTTTTGCAGATTCGACAAAGCGAGTAGCCGGAAGGTGTTTCGGGACGGCTGAGCACTCAGTGTTAGAGCGTAGCTGTTACGGCGTTTTGCAGGACACCTCTGAATCCGAAGTGTGTCAGCGGCGAGTCCTTGTAGTTCACAGTGATCGAGGTGCGGCAGACGACCTGGGTCTGCTTGTTTCAGAATCCGGAGGCTGCGTGATGATCGCTTATGGATACACTCGGGCGATCGAAGTCGCAGAAATGTTCCAGCCGGACCTGGTGCTCGCTGACCTTTGGCTGACAGCAACCGATGGTAGTTCGATCGCGATGAGATTGCGGGAACGACAAAGAGGCAGGAGAACGAAGATCGTTGCTCTGTCGGGGCATGGTTCATCGCGCCCATGCGAGGCGATGTCGGTCGGATTTGATTTAGTTCTCACACGCCCGGTCAGCCAGTCAACCGTCTTTGAAATGCTGATGTCATTGCCTGTCACAAAAGCTGAAGAACAGGACAGTGCCAAAACACAAAGTGAGCATCGCCGTGAATCGAATTCGCTCTGCGACTGTGAATCTGTCTTCTGTGAAGCGGTACTGAAAATTCAGCAGGACATCTTCAAGACCAAAAAAAATGATGTTCGAACGAAACTCGTCAATGACATTCTGATTGTCAGGATGCAGGGCCGGGAGTCCGATGACGATTCCGTCGCTGGTACCTCCATGCCTGGGCAAAGTCGACAGACATCGCAACCTCGCTGGCTGCGTCGCGATGTGATGTCTCCGATTCTTGAAATGCTGGTGCAATCGGTCTTTGGCGTGCAGGTACGGTTCATGGACCATGACATCTGCGAATCAACGGGTGAAGAAGTCATCGTGATTGCCCTGTCGGAATCGCCTTCAGCGAACCTGGGGAGCAAAACCGTCCGTTCGCGAAGGCCATTGTTTCACCAGGAACGCCGCAACCCGACGGACGGCTTTGGATTTAATGAGGAAACGTCGACACGGCTGCCGGAGAGACCGGCGATTGCGCAGATGAAGACACTGTGGGACTGGGAATCAGAGGATTAGTCGGTACTCGCGGCGTCGTAACGAATACGGCAGACCCGAATTCTGGAATCCTCGCGGCCGTACGGGAAACCGAACAAAAGTCCGATGCGGAAGCCAGATTCGGGACTGCTGGAGCTACAAGGATCTACTAGTGACCCAAGAGGTCTGACAGTCTCACGAGATGAGACAGAAAGCTGATGAATGACGCCACCGGATCAACGGAGTTTCCTTGACCGTCTGATGATCTGGCAACGCAGGTCATGCAGCAGTAGTCCACTGGAGGCCAACGGCAAAGAGCCTCCTCTGCGAGAAGAACTGCTGAATGCGGAACAACTGGAACGGCATGCCAGGAGTCTTGCCACCGCGCATCGAATCACGAAGAGCCGCGGTCCGGATGTTCTGCTGTCACGTCTGGCGGACAATGAAGCTGTGCTGATGCGCACGTATGATCTGATTGCGTCAGCCGCGGCCGAGAATCGTCGGATTGCTCCTGCGGCGGAATGGCTGCTCGACAATTTCTACCTGATTGAAGAACAGATTCGTTCGACTCGTCGCCTCCTTCCCCGCTCCTACAGCAGAGAGCTTCCGAGGCTGCATAAAGTGAACGGGCAGACTCCACCGCGGATTTACCGAATTGCGATGGAGCTGATTTCTCACACAGACGGACGATTTGATCGCGGGTTGCTGTCAGCATTTCTCGGGGCGTATCAGTCGATTGTGCCGCTGACGCTTGGCGAACTCTGGTCATTGCCGCTGATGCTTCGCCTGGCGATTGTGGAGAACCTGCGTCGCGTTGCCGTCAGAATCACCCATGGCCGCTGCGACCGCGATAATGCAGCACGCTGGGCCGAAAAAATGATCGGCGTCGTGGAGCAGAATCCGACCGATCTCGTCATCGTTCTGGCAGACATGGCACGAGAGAATCCTCCGTTGTCCGGAGCCTTTCTTGCGGAACTGACGCGTCACCTGCTGGGGCAGAACCCACATTTTTCTTTTGCGAACAGCTGGCTTGAGCATCGTCTGGCGGAGCATGGGCAAACGTCCGAGCAGTTGATCCTTGCCGAAGGTCAGGCCGAAGCGGCTGATCATGTGTCGGTTGGTAACAGCATCACAAGTCTTCGATTTGTGGCAATCAACGACTGGAGAACATTCGTTGCCGAACAGAGCATCGTGGAACGCACTCTGAGCCGCGATCCTGCGGGCATCTATGAATCGATGGACTTTGCGACGCGCGACCGGTACCGCCACGCTGTTGAAGCAATTTCTCGACGAGCCCGATGTTCAGAGTATGACGTCGCCTACAGGGCTGTGCAGCTGGCTCAGGCAGAGATGACCAAGAACACGGTTCTTTGTCGGCAGCACGTTGGCTACTTTCTTGTCGATGACGGTCGCCCGGTACTTGAGCATTTTGTCGAGATGAGACTGCCACCCGGGACGGCGATCGACAAAATACGTCGCATGTTCCCGCTGTCGCTGTATCTGGGAACAGCGCTCGTTCTGACTCTTGCCGGCCTCTGGATCCTTTGGCATCTGACAGAGCAGCCATCGTTGTCGCGATTGCTGATGGCCGCGCTGGCGATGCCGATGATCCTGGTGTCGTCGCAACTGGCGTTCGGAATTGAGCACTGGCTGATGACGACCTTTATTCATCCTCAGCCATTGCCAAAACTGGACTTTCGAGACGGTATTCCTGCCGAGTTTCGGACGATCGTTGCGATTCCCTCCATGCTCTCCAGCGCTGCCGCGATCGAACGACTTCTGGAAGCCCTTGAACTTCGTTACTTATCCAATCGCCAGGATTCTCTGCATTTCGCTCTGCTAACGGATTTTGAAGATGCTGCAGAAATGTCGACGCCGGAAGATGCGGCGCTCCTGCAGGTCGCTGTCGACGGCATTCAGAATCTGGCAGATCGTTATGCGGATGTCAGAACCAACATCTTTCTTCTTTTCCATCGTTCGCGGCGGTGGAACCCTGTCGACAGGATCTGGATGGGATACGAACGAAAACGCGGGAAGCTGGCGGATCTGAATGCCACACTGCTTGGGGCTCGCGATCGATTCAGCACCGTTGTCGGTGACCTGTCAGCTCTTTCAGACGTTCGATACGTGATTACTCTGGACTCTGACACGCAGCTGCCTCGGGATGCCGCGCGTGAGATGGTCGGAGCCATGGCACATCCTTTGAATCATCCGGTACTGGATGAAGCGGGACGAAGAGTCATTCGAGGATATGGCGTTCTGCAGCCTCGAGTCGGCGTTAGCCTGCCGAGCGTCTATGGCTCGGTGTTTGCCCGGCTGCTGGGTGGCGAACCGGGAATCGATCCGTACACACAGGTGGTCTCGGACGTTTACCAGGATCAGTTTTCTGAAGGCTCATTTATCGGCAAGGGAATCTATGATCTTCGGATCTTCGAGCAGCTGTGTTCCAGCTTTCCGGACAATCGAATTCTGAGCCATGACCTTCTGGAAGGATGTTATTGCCGGTCCGGACTGTTGTCTGATGTTGTGCTGTATGAGGGACAACCTTCGAGTTATGCGGCGGACAGCGCCAGGCGACATCGATGGATTCGAGGTGACTGGCAAATCGCTGCGTGGATCCTGCCCACTGTTCCGGCCCGGCCGCAGGAATCCGGATCGATTGAAGGCCGAATTCCGAATCCGCTGTCAGCTCTTTCGCGATGGAAGATCCTGGACAATCTGCGACGCAGTCTTGTGCCGGCTGCAACGGCGATTGTGTTTCTTGCTGTCTGGATTCTCTCGTCAACAATGACAGCAACGATCGTCACCGTCGTCATTCTGGGAGCCATGACACTTCCGTCGCTGCTGACGTTTCTGTTGAGTCTCGCGCTGAAGCCCAGCGACATCACCCTGCAGAATCATCTGACAAACTCTCTGACTGAGGGAATAAGGCCGGCAGCCAAATGCCTGTTGTCGATTATTTTTATGCCGTACGAAGCGGCTCTCAGCCTTGATGCCGTTCTAAGAACACTCATTCGGCTCCACTGGACCGGATCAGATCTGCTGGAATGGAAAACCTCCAGTCAGTCGGAACTGACAGCGCGGTCAGGCCTGGCCGATTTTTATCGGGCGATGGTGGTTGGTCCGGTTGTCTCACTGGCCGCAGTGATGGTTCTTGGTTTTCTGGGATCGCGAACGTTGCTTGTCGCAGGCCCAATGCTGCTGCTCTGGTTTCTGTCGCCGGTTCTGGCATGGTGGCTCAGCCGTCCCATCGCAACACGGCCCGTGCATCTGACTCGTCGACAGCGACTCTTTCTTCGACGACTGGCAAGGCGAACATGGCGTTACTTTGAAGTTTGGGTGACGGCCGCCAGTCACTGGTTACCACCGGATAATGTTCAACTCAATCAGCAAACGGTGGTCGCTCCTCGAACAAGTCCGACCAACATCGGAATGGCACTGGTGGCGGACTTGTCAGCCTGTGACTTTGGCTACATCTCCGCCGCGACTCTGATTGATCGCACGGCGCGAACGTTTGCCACACTTGGAAAGATGGAGCGATATCGCGGGCATCTGTACAACTGGTATGACACAGAGACTCTGGAGCCACTTCATCCTCAGTACGTCTCCACTGTGGACAGCGGTAATCTTGCAGGACAACTGCTTGTCCTTCGCGGAGGATTTCAGCTGCTGAAAGACTCACCTGCGGTGAATCGAATTCTCTGCCAGGGACTGGCCGACACGCTCGGCGTCATCCTGGAAGATTCGCGGCTGTTGTCAGACGAAACGACTGAACCGACGTCTCCAATCAGCGGTGAGATTCTGCGAACAATCGAACGTCAGATTGAAGAGCTCGAATCGTGTCCGGCCAGTGGGCAGGCATTTCATTCGCTGCTGCTTCGGCTGATCGTCGAGTCGACGCAATTGCTGGAAAACTCGCAGGTCGAAACACAGCCGGAACTGCAGTGGTGGCTGCGCGCGTTTGCCAGATCGTGCGCGGATCATCTTGGAGAACTTCACAGACTGGCGGCGTGGACGAAGCTTGCGGCACCTGCGGCCCCCTTCTGGAACTCTGATAGTCCGCTGCAACAGCAAAGGCTCGACGCCCTGAAACAGCGATGGATGACGCTGGATCAGATTCCGACGCTTGCGGAAGTTGCTGCACTTCCGAGCACGCTGAATCCCCTGATCGATGCCATTCTTCATCATGCACGAACGGAAGGCGCACATCGCCAGGATTCCAAAGAAAGAAACGTCGATCCGGATTCTGAGCCTGGGCTTCGCGACACGGATGTCATCACTGACTGGCTTCACACATTCAAGTTGGCGATCGCATCGTCATCCGAAGCCGCTGCCACGCGCATCCGGAGTCTGGAACTGCTGGCGGAACGATGTTCAGACTTCGCAGAGATGGACTTTACTTTTCTGCACAATCACTCAAGAGATCTCTTCGCGATCGGATTCAACGTCAGTGACAATCGGATCGACACAGGGTGCTACGACCTGCTCGCTTCCGAAGCGCGGTTTGCCAGCTATGTTCTGATTGCTCAGGGACACTTTGGACAGGAACACTGGTTCGCACTGGGGCGGCTTTTGACCAGAACAAGCGGCGCTCCGGCTCTGCTGAGCTGGAGTGGTTCGATGTTTGAATATCTGATGCCAATGCTTGTGATGCCGTCGTACGAAGGCACGCTGCTGGATCAAACGTGTCGCGCCGTTGTGAATCGACAGATTCGTCATGGACGGCAGCTGGGTGTTCCATGGGGCGTGTCCGAATCCGGATACAACATGCTCGACCGAAGTCTGAACTACCAGTATCGAGCATTCGGTGTGCCCGGGCTGGGGTTGAAGCGAGGACTTGCTGATGACCTGGTGATCGCCCCGTACGCATCCGCCATGGCACTGATGGTGGCACCGGAAGCCGCATGCCGCAATCTGGAACGACTGGCACAGGAAGGACGCGATGGCCCGTATGGCTTTTTTGAAGCGGTGGATTATACGCCCGCGCGACTTCCGCCGGGACATACCAGCATCACCGTTCGCCAGGTGATGGCACATCACGCTGGAATGACACTGCTGTCCATTGCATGGCTGATTCTGAATCGTCCCATGCAGAAGCGATTCCTCGCAGATCCCTCACTGCGAGCGGCCGATCTGCTGCTTCACGAGCGTGTGCCTCGCACTTCCGTCGCCGTGTATCCTCATGCGATCGAGGCTCGAGTCACGCGAACGACCTCTGCAGAAGAAGCGGGGACGATGCGAATCTTCTCAGATCCTTCCGGACCCGTTCCGGAAGTTCATCTGCTCTCAAACGGAAACTATCACGTGGTCGTCACGAGTGCCGGCGGTGGATACAGCCGATGGAGAGACCTTGCGGTCACTCGATGGCGAGAGGATCCGACTCGCGACTGCTGGGGATCTTTCTGTTTTCTTCGCGACGTCGACAGTAATGTTGTCTGGAGCACCGCGTTTCATCCGACCGGCCACGCTGCGAAACGCTATGAAGCGATCTTCACTCAGGCAAGGGCCGAGTTCCGAAGGCTGGACGAACAAATTGAATCTCACACAGAGATCAGTGTGTCGTCCGAAGATGACGTCGAGCTTCGACGCGTCACACTGACGAACCGCTCTGATCGCCGCCGAATCGTTGAAGTGACCAGCTACCTTGAAGTCGTCCTTGCGCCGCAGGCCCAGGATGAATCACATCCGGCCTTCAGCAACCTGTTCGTGCAGTCGGAGATTCTACCGCGACAGAAGGCCGTCATCTGCACTCGACGTCCGCGATCTGCCGAAGAGAAGCCACCGTGGATGATTCAACTGATGTCGATCTCCGGCACAACGCAGGGGGAAGCATCATTCGAAACCGATCGAATGAAGTTCATCGGTCGTGGGCGCAGTATTTCCTCCCCGGAAGCGATGCAGCACTCTGCACCGCTCTCCAACACGGCCGGAGCCACGCTGGATCCGATCATCAGCATTCGGCACCGAGTGGAACTTCAGCCCAACGAGTCCATCTCAGTGGATCTGGTCACGGGCGTGGCCGAGCAGCAAAGCAGTCTTCTCGCGATCGCTGAGAAATACAGTGATTCCGGTCTTGCGGAGCGAGTCTTTGAGCTGGCATGGACGCGAGCCCCCATCATGCTTCAGCAGCTCAATGCGACCGAAGCTGACGCACAGAACTGGGGACGTCTGGCTGGTTCCATGATCTTTGCCTCCTCGCTGCGCCGAGCGCGTTCGAGTGTGCTGCTGCAGAATCGGCGAGGCCAGTCCGGACTCTGGGGGCACGGGATCTCCGGTGACCTGCCAATCATGCTGGTTCGAATTCGCGATGCAGAACGAATTCAGCTTGTTCGCGAGGCGTTTCAGGTTCATACGTACTGGCGAATGAAAGGGTTACTGGTTGATCTTGTCGTCTGGAATGAAGATGACTCCGTCTATCGCCAGGCATTACAGGATGAGATTACCGACGCGATTGCATCCAGTCCCGCATCAGCGATGCTGGATCGGCCCGGCGGTGTGTTCGTTCGGAGAGGCGAGCAAATGTCCGAAGAAGACCGCGCGCTGCTTCTGGCAGTTGCTCGTGTGATCCTGACGGATGATGCTGGTACGATGGCCGAACAGATTGATCGGCGGTCCAGACTGGAATCACCTGTTCCGCTCCTGAAACCGACACGTCGACCCGCTGAGAGGGTTTTGGCAGTTGATGCAACGTCTTCCGCGAAACCGGAAGATCTCAGGCTGTTCAATGGTCTGGGCGGATTTCGTCCTGATGGCCGAGAATATGTCCTGATCCTCCATGCAAACTCGCACACACCGGCACCATGGTGCAATGTGATTGCCAGCCCGCACATTGGAACGGTGATTTCTGAACGAGGTGCTGCATACACATGGGCGGAAAACAGCCACGAGTTTCGACTGACACCGTGGTCGAATGATCCGGTTTCGGACACATCCGGAGAAGCGATCTATGTACGCGATGAAGAGACAGGTGAATTCTGGTCACCAACGTCCCAGCCCATTATGCCTCAGGGAACGGTAGTGGTTCGTCATGGCTTCGGATACTCCGTCTTCGAACTTACAGAGCACGGGATCACAACCGAGCTGACCGTGTCCGTTTCCATCGACTCAGCGGTCAAATTCTCGAGCCTCACGATTCGAAACCGCTCCGGTCGACGACGACAGTTATCAGTAACAGCCTGGTGGGAACTGGTTCTTGGAGAACTCCGCAGCCGTTCCATGATGCATGTCTTTTCGGAAGTCGATGCCGTCACCGGGGCCATCTTTGTGCGAAACTACTATAGCCCTGAGTTCTCCGGGAAGGTCGTCTTCGCCGACTGCAGTGAATCCTCAAGAACGCTGACTGGCGATCGGACCGAGTTTCTGGGGCGCAATGGCTCAACAGCCAAACCGGCCGCGATGCGACGACAGCGACTCTCAGGCCGGACCGGCGCGGGGCTGGATCCCTGTGTGGCTCTGCAGACAACGATCGTGCTCGATGAACAGCAGGAAAAGACAATCGTCTTCACGTTTGGTGTCGGAACGGGCGAGAAGGAAACGCGACAGCTTGTGCTTCAGTCGCGCGGACTTCAGAACGCCTCAGCGGCTTTCGAACGAGTCTCACGGTATTGGGAAAAGACACTGGGTGCTGTCCGTGTCAAAACGCCGGATGAGTCACTGAATTTCCTCGCCAACGGCTGGCTGCTTTATCAGACCGTATCCTGTCGGATGTGGGCAAGAACTGGCTTTTATCAATCCGGTGGAGCGTACGGTTTTCGCGATCAGCTCCAGGACGCGATGGCTTTGGTGCATGCCGATCCGCAACAGCTTCGCGATCAGATTCTGCGAGCCTGCTCACGGCAGTTTCGCGAAGGTGACGTTCAGCACTGGTGGCATCCTCCAGGAGGACGTGGCGTCAGAACGCACTTCTCCGATGACTTCCTGTGGCTGCCAATGGCACTCTGTCGCTACGTCACGACTTCGGGTGACACCGGAGTGCTGGAGGAGCGGGTTCCGTTTCTGAGTTCCCGTCCACTGCATGCCAGTGAGGAAGCCAACTACGATCTGCCGGTTGTGTCAAATGACGTTGGCACCGTCTACGAACATGCTGTGCGATCGATCGAGAACGGGCTTCGCTTTGGAAGCCACGGGCTTCCGCTGATGGGATGCGGGGACTGGAACGACGGAATGAACCTGGTTGGTCGCGGTGGTCAGGGTGAAAGTGTCTGGCTCGCGTTCTTCCTGTACGACGTGCTCAATCAGTTCTCATCGCTTGCCGGGAAAATTGGTGATGCATCGACGGCTGATCGTCTGCAGATCGAAGCCGGACGCCTGCGAGGACATATTGAACAGAATGCGTGGGACGGTGACTGGTACCGCCGTGCCTACTTTGATGATGGCACACCACTCGGCTCAAAGGAAAATGCCGAATGTCAGATCGATTCGATTTCACAAAGCTGGTCCGTGCTGTCGGGGGCCGGAACGAGTGAACGGACAACCCGGGCCATGGCGAGTGTTCGGGAACGACTGGTTCGCAGCGACGAACAACTGATTCAGCTTCTGGCTCCACCATTCGACAAATCCAGCCTGAATCCCGGTTACATCAAAGGGTATGTGCCTGGTGTTCGTGAGAATGGAGGCCAGTACACTCACAGTGCCATCTGGACCGTCATGGCCTTTGCCGCCCTCGGTGATTCAGAGCAGGCGTGGCGACTGTTTGACATGATCAATCCGGTGCGTCATGGCCTGACGTCGAAACTTGTCGATATCTACCGCGTCGAGCCGTATGTGATTGCGGCTGATGTTTATGGCGTGGCTCCGCATGTCGGACGGGGCGGATGGACCTGGTATACGGGCTCATCCGGCTGGATGTATCGACTGATCACGGAATCACTCCTTGGGCTGATTCGCGAAGGAACGTCACTGCGCTTTGCACCATCGGTCCCGGAGCATTGGCGCACATTCGGAATCAACTATCAGTTCTATCAGACCAGCTATCAGATTCAGTTCATATCTGAAGGGACTGGCAGCAAAGTCGAATCCGTTCAGCTGGATGGTGTTACACAGCCGACAAAGGTCGTTTCTCTGGTCAATGATCAGGGGGCACATGAGATCGTCGTCGTGTGTCGCCCGGTCCTCCAGACTGTGTCAGCGGATACCTCGAAACAGAACATTTCCGTGCCAACGGCAATGAAGCAGGATTTTCAGGAATAACAGTTCATACGGGAGCCGCGTCATTGGCTGATATGCAGATTCTGACATCACAAGCGGAGGCTGCACCCGCGTGGATTTTCATCGCAAGCATCCGCAGGATGCTGACCAGACATCAAATCAGTAAAATGGCTGAACGGATTTCGTGCCCTTCCGCAAGGTGAAACCCTCAACGAGACGAGTTTTGCCCAGCATGCAACCTGCGTTCGGCCTTTGCAAGAATCATCACTGACACTCTTTAATCCACCGAAACAGTCGCTTCGGGAACGTCTCCTCCAAGCGTGGCGGGATCGTTCGAACCACCGCCAAAGAATTTTCGTCCTGCCGCGAAGCACTCTTCTGTACCATGTGGCTGCCTGGGAATAATGTCCTTCGCAGCACACGATTCCAATACCCGACAGTCGGAGCCATTCCCGTGAAGTTCCGCTCAAAACGATGGTTTCTGGCAATCGCTTTGGTCGTCTCGGCTCTGATTGTCCTCTGGCGTCGGGGCCCGGAAGAGGTTCAGGCGTATCCTGCAGAGCGGGTTCTGCGTACGAGTACCATCGATGGTGTTCCTTATGTTCTCGCGGATGACGGGAATGTGTTTCGAGTCATCACGGAACGAGGTACGTGGACGTGGGTCGATCGTGTCTTTGATCCCGAGCAATCGGCTCGTCTGTTCGTGAAGGAAGGAGACGCCGTTTTTCGAGTCGACCCGGATTCCGGCAAGCGCTACCAGATGCAGAAGCAGTTCTCTGATGGTTTTGAAGATGTGCCGGAAGACGCTGACGGGCTGCGAGCACTAATCGGCGAAGAACGCAAATGGACTGAGTTCACACTGCAGACACCGCAGACACCAGCGATCTCAGACTATGTTGCTCTGCGAAACCGAATCATCAAAGACGGTGCCGGGTTTCTGGATGCAAGCGTCGGGCCGTCGAAGCTCCATGCGCACAGTGGCCAGCAGTCATTGAAATGTGTGTGTCCTGCAAAAGAATCGAACATGGTCTGTTCCAAAGCATCGATTGGAACCGGATTTCTTTACTTCGAACAGGACGAAGACTTTTGGTTTGAAGCATGGTATCGCATCGACGGTTCCACGCGTCCCTTCACACTCGCCGATCTGGAATCGCGAGAAGTGAAGGAATCACCTGGCATCCGATTGATGCTGTTCGACGGAAACGAACTGGGCGTCGAATTGAAGGCACTCGATAAACCAAAGTACCGTCAGGCAGCAGAACAGAAAGTGGCCTTCCCGACCGATCAATGGGTTCACGTGAAGTGGCACGTTCTTTTGCATCCCGATGACGGTCAGGTTCAGGTCTGGCAAGACGATCAGCTTGTGGTCGACCACCGCGGCCCGACGTTACCCTTCAAAGGTGCTGTGTACGACAGCCTGGAAGTTGGAATCTCCGCCCATTCCTTCGGCGATCAGACTGCAACGCTCTATGTGGATGATGTCAGCGTGAGACCCGAATGATGGCGTAACGACCAATCGCTGTTCTTGGTTGACGGTTCTTGGTTCTTGGTTGGTGGTATGAGGACGGTTTGTGAAGAGGATTCTTCAGGGTGATGCAGACGCACGGCGAATGTCGTTGGCGGCGACTGCGTAGCTGATCGTTTGGAACTCGTCTATGCTGCTTCAGGCATCAATCGTCCTGGAGCATTCCCGCTGGCAGACGCCGTCGGAGAAAAGGGCTCCGGTTCTTTACGGGAGTCTCGTCATGCCAAAGCCACTGTTCAAAGGTGTTTGTGCTTCGTCCATCACGCCGTTTCATCCGGACGGGCGGTTGCGGCTGGAATTGCTGAAGCCGCACATTGACTGGCTGATCGACGAAGGTGTTGATGCGATTTCGCCGCTCGGAAGTTCGGGCGAGTTCCCGGCACTGGAATGCGCTGACCGTGAACGCATGCTGGCAGCGACCATCGAAGCGATCGGTGGTCGAGTTCCCGTGGTCGCAGGGACTCATGATTATTCCACCGCACGAACTGTTCAGCTCTCACGGTTCGCAGAAAGCGCCGGGGCTGATTCGCTCCTGATTGTGCCACCGTATTACATGGCACCGACTCCTGTGCAGGTGATGGATCATTATCGCCGAGTCGCCGAAGCGGTCTCGATTCCCATCCTGGTGTATCACAACATTCCGCTGACATCAGTGGATCTGACGACAGACCACCTGCTTCGTTTGTACGACGAGCGAGCAATCGCTGGTGTGAAGATGTCGCATCCGGAACCTGATCGTCAGTGTCAGCTGCTGCAGGCAACTCACGGGGCCTTTGCTGTCTATGCTGGAATCGACACGGCAGCCTTCGAAGGACTTTGTCATGGATCTCACGGCTGGATTTCAGGCATCCCCAGCACTGTGCCACGAGCAGCTCGGCGACTGTATGAGCTGATCGCTCTGGAAGGCAATCTTCCCGAAGCGAGACTGCTCTGGCAAAAACTGGCGCCGCTGATGAGGCTGCAGTTTCAGGCCTACCACTCCAAAGGCGAAGGCGCTCACTGGTTCAGCACGATGAAAGCGGCCCTCAACATGATCGGTCCTCCGGTCGGAGATCCACAGCCGCCGATTCAGCCACTGCCAGCCTCACACCGCGCGACGCTCAGCACGCTGCTGAAAGCGCTGGGGTATGAGGTTCGTGAATAATCGCCAACGCGCTCATCCGAGTGCGCTTAGTAGTTCGGAAAGATCGCAGGCGTCGGGAACCGTTCTTCAAGGCTGTTGGCGTCGTTGAGATATTCTTCGCGAGGCACGGTCACCACCGGCCAGGCATCCGGGCGAATGCGGACGACGCGTCCCGGACGAATCCCTTCAATAATCAGGTCCGTCTGAAATCGAATCTGAATACCGCTGCTGCCGAGTGGAATTTCGCCGGGTAGTCGAACCACTTCGACGATCGAACCTCGCGATGCCATATGCGCCGGGCTGTAGGCTCCGTGAGTATGCTTCAGAGTGTTCTCCACGGCGTTGATCATGGCCGGAGCGTCTTTCCTGAAATCTGCGTAGAGCGATTCGTCCATGCCGCCAAACAACGTGGCGGTCACGGTGGCGTTGCCGAACTTGCCGTATTCGACAGAGTCAATCCAGGCGGGCATCCAGCGGCTTCGAACGAACGCCTTGTGCACTTCGGTCTGTACCCTGGAGGCTCGCTGCATAGACTCATCATCCAGCCACACGTCTGAAACATGGAATCGAGTGAACACGCCATCGGGCGTTGGTTTCCAGGTGATCCCAAGCAGAACAGTCTGATCATTCAGGCTCTTCTTTCCCTCAGCCGGCCAGGTTCCTTCTACAACGATGTCGTCCAGAAGCAACACCTCGCGTCCTCGCCAGAAGCGAGTTGCCGAATCAAACGTCATCGACTCCGGAGTCGCCTTGCCATCCCCGCCCGTTCGAAGTTCCCGAATCGCGATGAGAGATCCGGCATTGTTCTGGAGCGTCACTTCCTTCAGTCGCCACACCATCCCTTCTCGCAGGCAGTAGCTGGGTTCATCTTCCATCAGCAGGACGTGATTCTCCGCAGGAGCAATCCCGGCACCTCGGTTGTGGTTGGCATCTTTGTTCTTGTTGTCGACAGGCAGAACCGGCACCGATGATGTCTTCGGGTCCGGCGGGAGATAAGAACGCAGATGCACAACAGTCCCCAACGGAACATCTCGAAGATCCGCCGGCGCACCGTGATACCGCACCATCCCATAAGGCAGCATCGCAAACGGATGAGGATCATTGCGAAAGAACATGCCCGATCCCTGCAGCCGAACACTGCACCGCCGATTGGGATGATCAACGAAGATAAGCTCACCGCGGCAAGTGTGGGCCTTTTCGAGAGGAGGGAATTTGCCGGCCTCGGGGCGAAAGGGTTCGTCACTGGCGACGCCGGACGAGGAAACGAGGGCCAGAGCGAAGGTGATTGATACGAGAAGGCGCAGCATAGGGATGAGGGTGGGATTAAGATTATGATGAAGATTAGGATTAAGATTTAGATAGAGGCGAGGATAGGGGATCATATGGTGCGATCGGGTGAGTTAGAGCGAATTAATCCAACCAGCATGGAAACGATATCAATCAGAATCATTTTGCCGGTGCCAGCCATTTCAGGATTGATTTTGCGCTTGGCAAGAAGAACGTCGAGGCATGCAGCGCATTCCAGTGCAGAGCCACGCGCGTTGTCGAAGAACTTGCAGCGATCTTTGGGGGTCGACTTCCCATTTCCCTCCGCGATATTCAGCGGAACCGAGGTTGAAGCACGATCGAGCTGGTCATGAGCGGACATAGACTTCGGAATCGATTCCAGCAAACCCGTTGCCCATGCCACGAACTTGATCGAGTCCTGATAGACAGCCAGCTTCTCATGATCAAACTGCTTCATCTCAACCTCTCCATCAATTCACCCTTCTCTTAATCTTAATCCTCATCTTCATCTTAATCCACACCCCGCAGCCCCTATTCAAATCTCAACTCCCCCATTGCTATCCCCAAACTTCTCCACCTCCACTCCCATCTTCTGGGCCATCAAGAGCAGCAGGTTGCTCATGTGGGCATCGGGGTTGGCGGGGCGGCTGCAGAGGCTGTAGTGCTCGGAAGGTTTGTCGAGCTGGTAGCCCTGAAAATGGCCCTGGTTCAGGTCGAGGTGACTGCCGTGCTTGAGTCCCAGATCCGAACCACCGGCGAGCACCAGCGGAAGATTGGCGTTCCCGTGGCTGTGTCCGTACGACATGCCGCTGCCGAAGAGTGACATCGTGGATCCGAGCATCGGCTGTCCGCTGAGATCCTTCGTCTCGCTCAGGCGAGTCAGGAAGTAGCTGAACTGTTCAATCGCAAACGTATCGTACTTCGTCAGCTTTTCCATGTAGCCCGCGTCACCGCCATGATGACTCAGCTGATGACGAGACTCGGTGATGCCAATCTCCGGAATGGAAAACGCGTCGCCCTCGCCGCCCAGGCTGAACGTGGCGACTCGAGTCACATCGGTCTGGAAGGCCAGCAGGATCAGATCATACACCGTTCGGAAGTAATCACCGGCCATTGTCGCTGCGATGTCACGATTCGTCCGTTTGCGGTCCGCATCGGAGATCACGGGAAGTGGCGTATCAAGCCACGCGTCAGCTCGCCGTGTGCGAATCTCCGCTTCACGCACAGACGTCAGATATTGGTCGAGTCGCCCTTTGTCCGCGGCTCCCATCTTTTGCTCCAGTTGCCGCACTTCCGCGAGGTTGCTGTCCAGCACGCTGGCTTTGCGACGCAGCGCGCGGCGCTGAGCGTCTCGGCCGCCCTTCGGTTCTTCAAAGAGCGATCCGAAGATTTCACTGCAGCGACGAAGAGCAGGAAGGCCGACACCATCCGCGGTCCATGCCAGTGAACCTCCCGTCAGAGCAATCTCGAGCGATGGATAACGAGTCTGCTGAGATGTTATCTCCGCCATCTTCTGATCGACCGAGATCGTGTTCCGTTCAGACGGACCAATCTTGCCGCCAGTGAGCCACACGTTGATGCAGTTGTGATGATGCCCAAGACTTCCGGGATGATGCATTCCGCTGATCGGCGTAATCACGTCCCGATGCTTTTCCAGCGGCTTCAACGACCGTGAAAACTCATAGTCTCGCCCGGGTTTGGTGATCTGATAATTGAGCGAATGAACGCCGTTCGCCAGATAAATGAAGGCCGCCCTCCGAGGCGACTCGGTGTTCTTCTCTGCCGCTCGAAGTGGAAGCATGCACTCGAGGAACGGAAGAGGAATGAAAGTCCCCGCCGCACGTAACGCATGACGACGATTGATGAGCCATGATTGATTGAGGAAGTTCATGGTTGCTCCGAGGGGTGAGGATTAAGATTAAGATTAAGATTAAGATTAAGATCAGGATTAAGATGAGAGGCGGGGAGGAGGGAGAAGGGGGGAATGGTTAACCATTTCTTCCTTCGCTCACCTTTGCTGCAGAAGCTCCGAAACCGCCACGGCTCGGATCATGTCTCTCACCTTGTATCCCTGCTTTTTCGCTTCTTCAGCGATCAGGTGTATGTCTTCCTGGTCGTCGACGGTCAGGACTCGGCGGAGGGCGTAGGTGGAGAGGTGTTCGATGAAGGCTTTGGCGATCTTGTCTCGATCGTCCATCAGCAGACGCTTGAAGTCGGTGGCGTTCTGGAATGTGCGACCATCGGGAAATGTACCGGAGGCATCCACCATCGGATCATCACCAACGCCGGTTGGAACATGTTCGTGAGTCCGCCACTGGCCGATGGCGTCGTACTGATCGAACGCCAGCCCCAGCGGATCAATACCACGATGACACGCCGCGCAGCTTGCGTTGTTGGCATGCGCTTCGATGCGCTGGCGAATCGTCACCTTGTTTCCCGTCGGAGGAATCGGCTCAATCGGATTGACGTTGGCCGGTGGAGCGGGCGGGGTTCGGTTCAGAAATGATTCGCTGATCCAGACACCGCGATGAACCGGACGATGACGAGTCCCGTCGGATGTCAGTCCCAGCGACGCTCCCATCGTCAGCAAGCCGCCGCGATGATGCTCCGGCAGCAGAGCAACTCGGTGAAACCCGTCCGACTTTGGTTCAGGTAGTCCGTAGAAGTCACACAGTCGAGCATTCGCCATCGTCCAGTCGGAATCGATGAAGCTCTCAATCGGAAGATCCTTTGAGATCACTTCGCGGAAGTACTCTACTGGTTCCATCCGCATGCTCGCCTCAAGCCAGTCGTCGTACTTCGGGTACAGACTTTTGTCCGGCGGAAACATGCCAACTCGATGCAGTTGCAGCCACTGTCGCGAAAAGTCATCGATGAACCGATTCAGCCGAGCATCCGCCAGCATGCGATCCACTTCCTGCTCCAGCCGAACCGAACGGCCAGCATCCGAACCGCAGAGCTGACCATCACGAGCCGCCGCAAACAGTGCCTCATCTGGCATCGAACTCCACAGGAAGTACGACAGTCGCGACGCCAGCTCCCAGTCGTTCAGACGTTCGCGAGGAACCGGGTCGCCCTCCACCACGTAGATGAAATTTCGGGACGTCAGAATGCCCTGCAACGCCACTCGAAATGCCTCGCCCATCGTGGCCCCGGCTTCAAGTTCGGTTCGACAGGCCTGCAGATAATCCTTGAGTTCATCCTGTTTGACCGGTCGTCGCCAGGCGCGCTGGGCAAACCGTTGCAGATGTTCGGCGATCACCTCCGGCGTCGCATCATTGGGCGGCACCACTCCGGCGCGGCGTTCTTTTTCTGAATCCGTCAACAGCGGCCCTTCCCATTCAATCCAGTCCAGCAGCACTGTCGAAAACAGCCCGTTGCCTTTGTCATCAAACATCTGCGGCGCGTTGGGATTCAGAAGGGCCGTTTCGCTGCTGTGAGTAAACATGTACGAGCCGCTGGTCAGAGCATTCCGAAAGGCCGCTCCGCCTCGACGATCCACTCCGTCCGTTGCGACGACACAGAAGTGCAGTTGAGTCGGCATCTCGAGGAACACTTCAAACTCGTAGATCTGCGGCTGATCTTCCGAAGCCGTGATGTCGAATTCGATCATTCCGTCGACCGTCTCTTCACTCGTCTCCTTGCCGATACTCAGATGCGCAGGCTGCCCGCCGCTCGGTCGAATGCCGCTGGCCTGAAGTCGCATACGATAGAGCCCGCTGTGCTCAGGGCCGGTCGGTCCAAACCAGTGCGACGACAGAGCATTCTGAACTCGCCCTGGGAACAACAGATAGCGCAGTGGTCTCTTGATACCAAACTTGTCGAGCGCTTGCTGCTGCTCTTTGCCACCGTTGTAACGAAGTTCCGCGGCTGTCTTGCGAACCTTGCGAGCTTCTCCGGATGTCGCTGAAAATGCGCGGTCCAGAACAACGTCAGCCGCACGGTAGTAGCGATCGACATGCGATGGAGAAAGCGACAACTCGGATCCGATGCGTTCAAAGCCATGCCACAGAGTATCCTCGTTCAACTCTCCGGGCATCGTGGGGTCGTAACGCACACCAAGCAGGTCATAGACCGTGTTCTGATACTCTTTGCGGCTCAGGCGATAATGAGTCACCGCAGGCCGCGCGGCCATTCGCACGGCTCGCCCTTCCCGCAGCTTCGCATCAAGGCCCAGCACAAACGCGGAAATCTCATCCTGAGTCGGTTGCGGTTCGGTCTTCGGAGGCATCTCGCCGCTGTTGACCTTATCAATTGACTCGGCCCAGTGATGAGTATCCGTGCCGGCCTTGAAATCACGCGACAGCCGATCAAATCGAATGTCCCCTTCTTCCTTTTCCGGACCGTGACATCGGACACAATGCTTCGTCAGGAAGCTTTCGTACGGATCCTCAGCGACGACGGCACCGGTCGAAGCGAACACGACAATCAGCGTGTTGATCATCAATCGCAGTGACGTGGAATGAGCGAAGAATGGCTTCACGATTTGAACTCCAAACGAATGTCGCTTCAGTGAGGTCCTGCACTGTCAGACGCGTGCCCGGACCAGAGTCCCAGTGTATTCGTTCACATCCGCAATAGCAGGCCTGATCTGATGTCATGGTGGTCATCGAGCCTGTTTCGATGCAATAAACTCTCCGATGCGCCGAACGGCTTCTCGAGATTCCGGCAGTCCGCGGATCTGGAAGACGTGGACCATGCCGGGCCAAATTTCGAGAGTCACGTTCACGCCATCGGCACGAGCCTTCTTGGTGACTCGGATCGCATCGTCGCGCAGCATTTCGTGTTCGCCAAGCTGAATCAGAAGCGGCGGCAGTCCGCGGAAGTCGCCAAACAGAGGTGACGCCAGAGGATTGCTCGGATCCGTCGCACCCAGATAACGCTCACGAAATTCCGGCATCGTCTTCGCGCTGATGATTGGATCAGCGACGGATTTCAGAGACTGGCTGGACAGTGTGAAATCGGTTGCAGGCGAGATCGCGATGCCTCCTGCAGGAAGGCTGATGCCACGCTCTTTCAAAGCCAGCAGCGTGGCCAGTGTCAGATTTCCTCCAGCCGAATCGCCCGCGATGAACGTGGCCTTCGCAGCGCTGGGTCCCGTCGGGCCATTGGCCAGCATCCATTCAAACGCGGCCACGCAGTCATTGAGTCCTGCAGGAAACGGGTGCTCCGGCGCCAGGCGATAATCCGGCAACAGAACGGCACAACCCGCGGCCGCAGAGATCTCTGCAGCCAGAGGAAGATAGTTGCCTCCCGATCCCGAAACCCAGCCGCCTCCGTGAAGATACAACAACCGAACATCCGGATTCGCGCGGGGGGCCATGACCCATTCACACGGCACATCACCGACCGTGGTCTTCTCGAGTGTGACGCCAGGCATCGTCGGTTCCTGACGACTTCCCATGCCGGCCCGCAGACCATTCAGATCAAAGTGCTGATCGCCGAATGGAGGCGACTGCTGGCGCTGTTCCAGAAACTGCAGACCTTCGGCCGAGACCGCTCGCTGCCACACATCGCGCGAAGAATGTCGCCGCGTGGGTTCCAGCAAATCGGCGACTGCCAGCTGCTCAAACACCAGATGCGACTGACTGCCTTCGTAGACGATGCCGATGTAATCAGCGTTGATTCGAGTGAGACTTGGGTAGCCAGCTCCCAGGCCTTCATCCAGAAGCCAGAGATGCGAATCGGGCCAGGTCTGTCCGTCATCGAAGCTGACCTGCACCGTGTGATGCGTCCGGCCCTTCTGCGTGTGTGGATTCGCGAAGAACAACACCGGCTGAATTTCGCGATAACACAACGCATCGATCATCATCAGACTTCCGTTGCAGTTCGGCTCGATCAGTGTGTTGCGACTGGTCGGATGTTGCTGCCACGACTGACCAAGATCGCGAGTCACAGCGACCGCTCGGAACCGCTCATGATCGTTGCGAATGTTTAACATGATGGAACCATCGCTCAACAACGCGGCCTGACATTCATTGCCGCCTTCGAACGCCGGTTGCCCGACGGTCCACGACTTTCCGTGATCGCGACTGATCATGATCGTCGCAAATGTTGCCAATGCCTCACGACCAGTTCGCCCCTGAACGGGCATCACCAGAGTACCATCGGCAAGACAGAAACCCGATTGTGGCGAAGGAGCCAGCAGCCACCACGATTCGTGCTTGAGCTGGCGAGTCAGGTTCTCCGGCTTTGACCAGGTGAGTCCGTCATCCGTTGAACGAACCATCATGAACTGTGCCGCCTTGCCGATTTCAAAACCGGGTTCGGAACCATCATCAACCCATTGATGCTTGCCAGGCTTTCCATTCATCCAGAGTGCGAAGCAGAAGATCTCGCCTGTCTGTCGATCAACGATGATACCGGGATCGCTGCACCCATTTTGTTCCTGCGGCAGCCCACCGTATTCGCCCATGTCCATAATGACACGAGTCGGTTCCCAGGTCGTTCCACGGTCGGTACTTCGACTGAGCCCGATATCAATGTCTTCCTGCAGGTCACGTCCCATCCGTCGACGCATGTCGTAAACACACAGCAGTGTCCCATTCTTTGACGTCGTCAGAGCTGGGATGCGATACGTGTGAACGCCATCGTCGTTGTGACGGCGAAGAGCGACGCCGATACGATGCTTCGAGTTGGCGACGTTGTTCTTCGGCGTCACAGTTCCCGCAGATGTTACGATGGAAGTGCATGACGACACAATTTGATTCTGCAGGTCGACGACTTGTCTCAACCGACACGACAGCCAGAAGACGTTCTTCCCTGGCTTCAGAGGCACGGCACCTCGGAACGTGATGGTTTCTGCAGGCGGCATTGCATCACCGACAGGATTCACCGGTGAAAAAGGTTCCTGGTCACCCGTGAAGAACAGCGACAGTGACTCGAGGTCCTTCAGATCATCTGTGCCTGTGAGTGAAACCGTCAGAGCCTGAAGCACAACATCGGACTTCTCGCCCGTGTCGATCACAATGCGCATCAGCGGACCATGGTCATTGCGAACCAGCACCGGATACACAGGCTGCTTCACAATCGCGGTGACTCCATCCGCCGCCGCAACCGATGTCGCGCTCGCCGAACTCAGCACAGGGAAGACCAACAGGACGGCCATCACGGTCAGTCTTCGCAGCAGAGCAAGACCAACGTTCCACCGGAATTGACTACATACCATCGCCCGCTCCCTGATGTGCCCTGGATCGAGATCAAAGCCGGGTCATAGAACAAAACCCGTTTTCAATCCATCGCAATGGGGATTGGGAGTGCCGTTGATGCCCTGGCGGTTTGCTGCGACTTGGGCGGTGGAAAGGAGTGATGAATGATGATTGGAGATTGCAAAGTGGGACATCGCGATGAGCACGACCACTTTGCCTTTTTCAATACTCATTTCGCAATAACCATTGCGCTGTCGCGCTCCAAGGTCGTGCAATGCTCGCCGGGGACGAGGATTCTTTCCGGCAGATCCGGCAGAAAGGACCTACTCAATTACCCGTCGTCTCTTTGATAACAGCTGTCGCGACTTTGAATGGCTAACGGGGAAGACGGCGGCGAGTGAATCGTGACTTTCTACAGAAATCGCTGGAAAAACGAGGTTTTGCGGCAATGCGCGCAGTGCGGCATGCGGGCTGCTCTTTGGAATCACGACTTGTTGATTCGATGTTTTGTATCCATGACGGAGCAAAGCCATGTGGGATTTGATTCGGTCCGTTCTTTTCGGAGATGGTGTTTCCAGCCTTGTTTCGGACTCCGGTCGTCGTCGCCACGCGACATCTCCCGTCGCTGCGGAAACTCAGACGCTGGAAGTCCGAGAAGTCATGTCGGCCAGCACGATTCATGACTGGAATGAAGTCCTGCTGGATGCGATCCGAGATACTCGACCGGCTCCTCCTGTGGCGTCGCGAGCGATGGCGATTGTGAGCACCGCGGTCTTTGATGCGGTTAACTCCATCGACGGCCGCTATGAATCTTACATGACGTTTGCCAACGTCAGTCCTCTGGCTTCCAAAGATGCAGCTGCTGCCGCGGCAGCTCACCGAACACTGTCCGCTCTGTTTCCTTCAGAGCGTAGTTACTTCGATGCCGCGCTGAATGCGACGTTGTCTGCGATTCCTCGCGGTGTGTACCGAGATGCCGGAATCGGTGCCGGTGTCTATGTCGCGGATCGCATTCTGAATGCGCGTCGTTCGGATGGCTGGGATCGCATTGTGACGTACGTCCCCGGCGATTATGCGGGCGACTGGAATCCTACAGCGCCCGATTACGCTCCTGCCGTACTTCCTCAGTGGGGCCTGGTACGACCATGGGCGATGAGTCGCCAGAACCAGTTCCTTCCTGTGGCTCCTCCTTCCATGACGTCCGCTCAGTATGCTCGTGACCTGAATGAAGTGAAGGCGATCGGTTCAGCTGCAAGTCGAGTCCGAACGAATGATCAGACCAACATCGCGCTGTTCTGGGCGGGTTCTGCGGGAACAGCAACACCTCCAGGCCAGTGGAATATGATCGCTCAGACCATTGCACAGGGCGAAGGCCTGTCGATGGAAGAGAGTGCCCGTATGTATGCCGTGCTGAATATCGCTCTGGCTGACGCTGCAATCACATCGTGGAATGCCAAGTACACATACGACCTGTGGCGACCCATCGACGCGATTCAGAACGCAGACCTCGACCAGAATCTGTCCACAGTCCGTGATGCCAACTGGACGCCGTTGCTGAAGACGCCAGCGTTTCCAACATACACGTCGGGCCACAGTACCTTCAGTGCAGCCGCTGCTGCTGTGCTGTCCGATGTGTTCGGGACGGATGCGATTGGCTTCGTGGCTCGATCCGAACTGGTGGGCGTTCCGGATCGCCTCTACACGAATCTAAGATCCGCCGCAGCGGAAGCAGGGCTGAGCCGAATCTACGGAGGCATTCACTTCCAGTTTGATAACGCGGCGGGACTCTCCAGCGGTGATGCACTGGGACGATTCGTTGCAGCCAACTGTCTGCCAATGCGAGCCGGTGCGCAGGTTGTGAACGGAGCTTTGCAGGTCTTCGGAACCAGCCGAAGCGACACGATTCGAATTGATGTCTGGGGCTCTTCTCTGAACATCATGATTAACGGACGTTCGATGCTGACGACGCCTGGCACCTGGATCTCCTGCATCTGCATCGACGCCGGACCTGGCAATGACGATGTCTCCATCAGCTCACTGATCGGAATCTCCACCACGATCGAAGGCGGCACCGGCAGCGACCGACTGTCCGGCGGAAGCGGCCACGATACTCTGTTTGGCGACTCAGGAAACGACATCCTGTTCGGCAACTGGGGGAACGACAGCCTCTACGGCGGACTTGGCGACGATACGCTCGACGGCGGCGCGGGATTCAATTCCCTGAACGCCGGCTTCGGATTCGACACGCTTTACATCAACCGCTTCCGAGATGTGTTTGACCTCGGCCCTGGCCGCAAGAGAATCTTCTGGCGATAGAACTGCCATCCGTGACTCATCCTGCGGATCTCACAAATGCATGGGCGAGAATGTCGGAAGGGATTGCGAGTCTGCCTGGTTTGTGGTCAAGATATGCCAAAGTCGCGGTTCGCTCCGCCGAACCAGGCGTTTGGGGATAAGCGTTGTATTGGAAATTGGGTACGTCTGTTCTGATGCGTGGTACAAGACAAGAACAGCGGTTTGTTCGGCGGAGCGAACAACGACTCTGGGGATCAGCGTTGTCTTGGGGACGTCTGATCTGATGTGTGATGTGAGAACGGCGTTCTGTTCGACGGAGCGAACAACGACTTTGGGGAATGGACGATGGCGTGGGATGTTTGTGACTTTCATCGTCGAGATCTGCTGCGAGTCGGTGGAGCGGGGTTGCTGGGACTGACGTTGCCGAAGTGGCTGAAGGCGGCGGAGCAGCAGCCTGCGGTGGCTCGACGGGCGCCCGCGAAGTCGGTCATCTTCCTGTTTCAGTGGGGTGGGCCGAGTCATGTGGATACGTTCGACATGAAGCCGGAGGCTCCGGACGGTTATCGTTCGCTCTACAAGACAATTCCCACATCGGTGCCGGGCATGATGGTATGTGAGCATCTGCCGAAGACGGCGAAAGTGATGCACCAGTTTGCTCAGATTCGAACGGTCCATCACCGAATGAACAATCACAATTCGGCGGGCTACACGGCGCTCACGGGCTATGAACCTCCGATTGATGATCAGCGACTGCGAGAATCTCTGGACCTTTCGCCGTCCTATGGTTCGGTGGTTGATGCGGTGGCTTCCAACACGAACGGGATGCCAACCAGTGTGGCATTCCCGTACCAGATCTCTGATGGTTCGATCACGCCAGGCCAGCGAGCCAGCTTCCTGGGCAAGCAGCATGATCCGCTGTTCTTCAAGGATGATCCGAATGCGAGAGACTTCAAACTATCGCAGCTGAGTCTGCCGTCGGATATCTCGCTGGATCGACTGAGCAATCGTCGAGGACTTCAGGAGATCATCAACCAGCAGGCACGTGCTTTGGATCAGTCCGATGCCGCCAAAGGGCTGGACGCGTATTACACGCGCGCGCTGGAGATGCTGAATTCCACGAAAGTGCGAGAGGCATTTGATCTGTCCAAAGAACCCGATGTCCTTCGCGAGGCGTATGGACGAACGACGTATGGACAAAGCTGCCTGCTGGCTCGCCGACTTGTCGAATCAGGCGTGAAGTTTGTGACGGTCTACTTTGCTCCCAGCATAGGCGGGCGAAGCAAGACGGATGGCGGCTGGGACACTCACGGCTTCGACAATACTCGAATGTACGAAATCCTTCCGGAGTGGCATCTGCCGGTCACCGATCACACTCTACCAGTCCTGCTGAATGACCTCAGCGATCGAGGCCTGCTGGAGGAAACTCTGGTCATTTGGATGGGCGAGTTTGGTCGAACGCCCAAGATCAACGCGAACATCAGCCGCGACCACTGGCCGAAGTGCTACACGGTCCTTATGGCCGGCGGAGGAACTCAGGGCGGCGCGGTCTACGGAGCCTCGGACAAGTACGGAGCAGTCCCGGATCGCGATCCCGTCACCACCGGAGATCTCGCCGCCACGATGTTCCATGCTCTCGGCATCGATCACAACATTGAGGTTCACGACAACCTGAACCGCCCGCTGCCGCTCGCCAAAGGCCGACCGGTAACCGAGATCTTTGCTTAGTGTAGAACGATTGTCCTCAATCGTTCACTCCCAAGAACAAACAACGATCAAAGCGATTGAGGACAATCGCTCTACCAACTCCGGGTAGCACGCAGCGGTCGGAAGCCTGAGTGAAAGCGTGGTCGTTTCAGTGCACCCTGATTCGGCAATTCCACATCCTGGCATCGGCAATTTGAGAAGCGGCCCATCAACGACTATGCGGGCTGGAGGAGGCGTTCTGTTCGGCGGAGCGAACAGCGACTATGGGGGCGAAAGGTCGCGTTCTGTTCGGCGGAGCGAACAACGACTTTGGGATTTCACAGAGTCGCTTGCTGGTTTTTGGGCAGATTCGCCGGGATTTTGGCTGTCCGGTGGAAAAGACTGAGCCGATCGCGGATCGAAAGCAGCGAAAATTTGGTGTTCCGCAACGTCCCTGTTGAGATTCGACGGGCGATGGCTCACCATTCCCGTTTTGGCACACGTTCAGTCCGTCGAATCTTCATCGCGTTGAAGAAAACGCCGGGCTGGCATTCCTGTTTAGCTGATTCTGACCGCACTCATGACGACTCTGCGAACCTGTCGCCTGGTGACACTGGGCTGCAAAGTCAACCAGTATGAAACTCAGCTCGTTCGCGAAGCGCTGCTGCAAAGCGGCTATCGTGAAGCGAAAGACAATGAGTCGGCGGAGTTGTGCGTCGTCAACACCTGCACCGTCACGAACACGGGTGATTCGAAATCACGTCAGGTCATTCGCCAGCTGGCTCGCCAGAACCCAGGCGCCAAGACGATCGTCATGGGCTGCTATGCGACTCGCGATCCTCGCGCGGTGTCGGAACTTCCGAACGTCATAGAAGTCGTAACCGACAAGCGAGAACTTCCGGACGTGCTGTCTCGCTTTGGAGTCTCCGAGCTTCCCACAGGCATCACCGAATTTGAAGGCCGCCAGAGAGCCTTCGTGAAGATCCAGGATGGATGCATTCTGAAGTGTTCGTACTGTATTATTCCAACGGTGCGACCTGGCCTTCGAAGTCGTCGGCCAATTGATATTGAAGAAGAACTGCGGGCACTGATTGATCACGGCTATCGCGAGATCGTGATCAGCGGCATTCACATGGGTCACTTCGGTGTCGACACAAACAACCTGGTTCCGGGGGACAAGCCGGAACGGCTCTGGCATCTTCTTCGACGACTCGATCGCATCCCCGGCGACTGGCGCATGCGACTGTCGAGCATTGAAGCGGTCGAAGTGAATGAAGAGTTTATCCGTGCGGCGGGCGACTGTGAGCATCTGTGTCCGCAGTTCCATCCGGCACTGCAGAGCGGAAGCAATGCGGTCCTGACTCGCATGCGTCGACGTTATCGAGTCGAGCGATTTCTGGAACGACTGGAACAGATCCGAGACATCCTTGGCCACGATCCAGCATTCAGCACGGATGTGATCGTTGGGTTTCCCGGTGAGACGGATGCTGAGTTCGAAGAGACTCTGGAAACCTGCCGCAAAGCGCGGTTCATGAAGGTTCATGTGTTCCCGTTCAGCCGACGTGATGGAACACCGGCGGCCACGATGCCTGAGCAGATTCCCCCGGAAGTCATTCGCGAACGCGTCACAGCGCTCAGCAATCTGGAGCGAGACCTCGCGGAGCAGTTCTACAGGACTCGACTGACATCATCGGTCTCACCGACAGCTGGTGCGACATTGAAAGTCCTTGCAGAACGCCCATCGGAATCGCGCGAGGGGTATCTTCGCGGCACAGATCAGTGGTACATCCCTGTGGAGTTTCCTGGGAACGAAGGCGACATCGGTCATTATGTGAACTGCCGCGGTCTGACGGCTTCGCGAGACGGCGTTGTGGCGGAACGACTGGAGCCATTTCGTATGGCGAGTGAACGTCGTCAGTTTGCTCATTGGCATTCGGAAAACCCAGCAGGTGCAGCAAGTTCAGCAGGCCCAGCGGAAGCTGATCATCCTCATGATCATGGCTGTGAGACGAATGGTTGCGTGGAGGAACTGAGTCCAGTGGAAATGCCGATGGTGGAGCTTCGAGTGCCCGGACTGAAACTCAGTGCAGGAGTGTCATCATGGCCTCACTGATTGCGATTGAAGGGATTGACGGAGCTGGCAAGGGGACTCAGGCCGGTCGGCTTGTGCAGTCGCTGAAGGATCTTGGTTATCGAGTCGACACGCTTCAGTTTCCTCGTTACAGCCAAACCACGTTTGGTTCTGCCATCGGTGATTTTCTGAACGGTCGCTTCGGTGCCCTGAACGACGTACATCCTCAGCTGGCGGCCGTGCTGTATGCGGGCGATCGATTTGAATCACGCTCGTTGCTGATGCAGATGATCGAAGAGAACGACGTCGTGGTGCTCGACCGCTTCGTCGGATCCAACCTGGCTCATCAGTCTGCCAAACTGGATGGTACAGAACGCCATGCGCTGATCGACTGGATTGAAAAGGTGGAGTTTGGAGTCTTCGGACTTCCTCGCCCGAATCTGACCGTGCTGATCGACATGTCCAGTCAGATGAGTCGCGAGCTGGTCTCCCGCAAAGCCGCGCGAGACTACACGACACAGGAAGCGGATCTGCAGGAATCCGACCTTCCGTATCTGGAACGCGTTCGGCGCTGCTATCTGGCACTGTCTCACAGCCGTCTTGACTGGCGAACGGTGCATGGTCTGAAGGATGACGGAAGCCTCAGAACGATCGAATGTGTTGCGGAGGAAATTCTGGGTCTCGTGCGGACTCAACTGGCCGGAGCGTAAGATGGCGGAACGAACCGATCGACGAATCGTCACAGATCCAGATCCCAGCGGAGAATTCCTGCTGGCCCGCTCCCGAGCTATGGAGCGTATCGGTCTGTTGTTGGTCGTGATGCCCGTCGCGTTTCTGTTCCTGAAGCACTATTTTCAGCAGCGAGCCGAAGCGATCTACAAGCCGACGATGGCGCTGGTGAATTCGTCGGATGAAACGGTCCAGGCGAAAGAAGTCTGCCGTGTGAAAGACGAGCAGATCACGGAAGCCAGCGGGCTCGCAGCGAGTTACCAGTACGCTGACAGTTTCTGGATTCACAACGATTCCGGAGACCAGCCGCGACTGTTTCTTGTCGACACAAAAGGAAAGACTCGTCTGATCGCCGAAGTCAAAGGCGCGGAAGCCTATGACTGGGAAGACATGTGCTCGTTCCGCAAAGACGGCAAGTCGTACCTTCTGATTGCGGACACTGGTGACAACGGACGCGTCCGCAAAAGCCGGGACACCGTTTGTCGTTTGTACCTCGTGGAAGAGCCGAAGGAAGAACTGGATTCGAAGAAAGTTCGAACGGCGAAGCTGCCCATCGTTTCAACGATCGAGTTCACATACCCTGACGGCCCGGTGGACTGTGAAAGCCTGGGAGTTGACACGGAGCT
>JAEUII010000157.1 GCA_016795145.1 Planctomycetaceae bacterium | reverse complement strand
ACGATGGAACGTCCGGAAAAGAACTCTGGCGCTCGGATGGCACGTCTGGTGGAACGTATCGAGTTGCTGACATCAACGCCGGTCCAAACTCATCCAACCCAACAGCACTCACTGCGGTCAATGGGACCATCTATTTCGTTGCCGACAACGGAATCAATGGACAGGAGCTTTGGAAGTCGGACGGATCCCAGGGCGGAACAGCACTGGTCCGAGATATCGTCGCTGGTGCCGGCACATCGTCACCGTCCAATCTGACCAACGTGGCAGGAACACTGTTCTTCACAGCGAACTGGTCGAATCTTGGAATCGAACTCTGCAAGACGGACGGCACCGTGAACGGCACGGGACTCGTGAAAGACATTCGCACAGGTGCAGCCTCTTCGGCACCTGAGCAGCTGACGAATGTTGGTGGTACGCTTGTATTCGCTGCGAACGACGGCACGAACGGCGTTGAGCTTTGGAAGAGCAATGGACAAACGGCTGGAACGACCCTCGTTTCCAATATTCATCCAACAGATTCATCGAACCCAAAGCAGCTCAGAGTCTTGAATGGCGTCGTGCTCTTCGTCGCTGCCGATGCAACCACCGGCGCAGAGCTGTGGAGTTACAACACCGGGACCGGCATCACTCAGCAGGTTGCTGATATTCGTACCGGAGTCAATTCGTCGCTGATCAGCCCACTGACCGTCGTCGGAAATTCGGCGTTCTTTGCAGCAAACGATGGCACCAATGGTCAGGAACTCTGGAAAACCGACGGAACGGCCGTGGGCACGGTACTGGTCAAAGACATCAGCCCGGGATCCGGACTCGCTGTCACTCGACTGATCAACGCAAACGGAACTCTGTTCTTCACGGCGACTCAAACTGCGACCGGCAACGAGTTATGGAAATCTGACGGCACTGCGCTGGGCACAACGCTGGTGGCGGATGTTGCGACCGGAACAGCGTCCTCCGGCATCAACAATCTGACCGTCGCCGGCAATCGAGTCTTCTTCAGTGCGAATGACGGGATTAACGGTGATCAGCTCTGGAGCACCGACCTTTCTGGAGCGGGGTTGTATCGTCATCGCAGCGCGTCAGGTCAGCCGACCATGCAGTTCTCGGAAAACGGTTCAGGGATCTCTGACATCGTCGAGTCTAAAGGCGGTCTGGTCTTCGCCGGGACGTCGGATCAGACCGGACGAGAACTCTCGCGAATCAGTCTGGCTGGCATTCCTGTGATTCAGCAGCCAGGAATTCTTGTCTCGACGACTCGCCCAACTCTTTCCTGGACCGCTATCCCTGGAGCGGTGAATTACGAAGTGTGGATCCGCAATCAATCAACAGGGGTCAATCCGTTCTATCGCGTTGTGGTTTCCACACTGTCGCATGTGCCGACATCCGATCTGCCGTTGGGGCGATACAATCTTTGGGTTCGAGGAATCAACGCGGCCAGTGAAACAGGCCCGTGGTCGATCCAGTCCAACTTCTTTGTTGACCAGCGAGTCCAGGTGAACGCGGTGACTCGATTGCAGTCCACGGCGCGCCCAACGATCTCGTGGCAGGCACTGCCTGGCGCGGCTCGATACGAAATCTATGTTAATAATCTGACGACCGGTGCCCAAAGAGTTTACTCTGACACGAATATCACAGGCACGTCGTGGACCAGCACGACCGACATGCCAATGGGCTTGTATCGAGGCTGGGTTCGAGCGTTTGATACAGCCGGAAATGCAGGAGGCTGGTCGGCGGCTTTTGAAGTGCATGTGCTGCCTGCCCCCGCACCTCTCGCACCTTTGAATCCAACCTTTGCAACTCAGCCTCAGTTTTCGTGGAGCAGCCTGGCAGGAGCAGTAACTTACGAGGTCTTCGTACGAAATCTGTCAACCGGTGCCATCGTTCAGTCCGCAACCGGTCTGACGACAACAAACTGGACACCATCAGCACCGCTTGCGACCGGAATGCATCGATGGTGGGTGAATGCAGTTGCAGCCGGCAACTATCGCAGCCAGTCAGTTCCAGTGACTGACTTCCGCGTCGGCGGCCAGACTGATCTGCTCACACCTTCGGGAACGATCAACACGGGAACGCCGGAATTCCGCTGGAAGCCTGTCGACGGCGCCGCGACCTATGAACTGTTCGTCACGCGTGTGGATGTTCCTGTCGCCGGCATCATCAACGCCACCGGCCTGACATCAACAACCTACACCCCCACAACACCTCTGCCCGCCGGCAGCTATCGCGTCTGGGTCCGAGCCATCAGCACAACAGCCGTCGTCGGACCATGGAGCGCGCTGGTGACGTTCTCAATCGCATAGCGATTCTGAAAATCCGACAGTCGTCTACCTGGGCTACTTCCGATTTTCATACGAATGGCGTGAAAATCGGTATTCGTGTACGCTATTGCCAGCAAACTGCGAGACATGCTCTTTCCGCAGCCCTGTGGGCAATCAGGACATCCGATGAGCGAATCTCAGCAACTACTTCGCCAATGGAAACTGCTGCAACTGCTTGCAGACTCTCGAACGGGATTCACACTCCAGGAACTCTCGGAGCAGTTCGAAGTCTCCCTGCGTTCTGTTCAGCGAGACATCTCCGTGCTGCAGGGAGCGGGTTTTCCACTGGAAAATGTCACGGTCTCGCGGAACCTGAAGCGTTGGAAAATGCGGCCGTTCGGCGAGCAAATGGCGTTCAACTTTGCCGATATGATTTCGATCATCATGAGTCGGCGATTTCTGGAACCTCTCGCGGGTACTCCGTTCTGGGAAGGACATCAGAAGGTCTATCGCAAAGTGCGAGGGGCATTGGGTGAGCAAGCCATCAGGTTTTGTGAACAGCTGAACGGAATGCTTCGAGTCTCCGGATTTGGAGCAGGCGACTACACAAAACGCGGCGAGATGATCGACACCATCCTGCAGGCGATGGAAGACCGACGACGTGTTCTGGTCGTCTATCAGTCTCAACAGTCAGCAGAACCGGTCGAGCAGGAACTTGGTCCACAGGGCTTTATCTGGCACAACGGCAGCCTTTACCTGGTGGCATGGTCCGCGCGGCGTGAAGAGATCCGCAACTTTAAAGTCGATCGCATTGAGAACGCGGAGATTGGGTCTGATCTGCGGTATACGGTGCCGGAGAGTTTTTCTCTTGAGGAATGGCAGAAGCAAGCGTTCGGGGTTTTTCGAGACCATGGCGATCAGTCATGGCCCATCCGTATTCATTTTGCGCGCGATGCCGCTCGATATGTCCAGGAATCCTGGTGGCACGACAGCCAGCAGTTTGATCCCCAGCCAGACGGCAGCGTCATCATGTCGCTGGAGCTAAACGGTCTGTCATCCGTGACCAAATGGACTCTTGGCTTCGGAACCAATGCCGTGGCACTGGAACCACCGGAGTTGATCCAACGTCTCCGAAGTGAGCTGTTGCAGATGATCGGAAACTATCCGACTGAAGTCCCCCGAGTCTCAACTCCAAAGTAGACATCAATCTCCGAATGTGCCCCGTGTCTCCGACGCGGGTCCACTCCTGCAATTTGAGTCCTGCAAATCACGGGGCAGAATTTAAGTCGCGTCATCCAGGCACTTCCCGTGGTCAGTCAAATTGCCGTTGATCTCAGGGAATACAGAAAACAAACTTCCGTTACTCGCGTCGGAGACACGAGCCACAATGTAGCCCGTGTCTCCGACGCGGGCCTCCAACTGTCCCACTCAAATCGGAGTCTCAGCAACTCTGCAACCCATCACCGCAAGGTCGCTTCAGCGAATAGTTTCTCAACCTTCCTGCAGCCGCTGGAACACTCCTCGCGTCAGAGGCGGTCGCCACATTGAGACCAGTTCTTTTCTCAACCACGACACGATCTGTCGTAGCTGGCGATTACTCTCTCACCTGTTCGCAGGTTGCTCTACGGGTGGAAAACCTCCCCCACGTCAGGTATTGCTGTTTCGAGTCCCTGCATTCGGTTGCCATTTCACGCCAATCCGACACACTGCGAGCAGCATCGATTCCAATCGTCAAAACCCTTGGGTAACTCATGATGACGTTCGACAGCATTTTTGAATCGCTCACTGGAAAGGCACCTTTTCCGTGGCAACGGGCTCTGTACGAACGGTTTGTGGGTAAGAGAACCGGGGGCATTCCGAGTGCCTGTGTTTTGCCAACGGGTCTCGGAAAGACTTCCGTCGTTGCAATTTGGCTGATTTCACTTGCGGAGCTGCCAGATCAGATACCCAGGCGACTTGTCTACGTGGTGAATCGCCGAACTGTGGTGGACCAGACCACAGATGAAGTTGAACTGTATCGTGAGAGACTCAGGTCCGAATCATTGCGGGGCTTCCGCGAAGCACTAACACGAATTTGGTCTCGTCCTTTAGGGCAGGAAGCAGAAACTAACCCACTGGCAATTAGCACACTCCGTGGACAATTTGCCGACAATGGCGACTGGTGCGAAGACCCGTCTCGACCGGCAGTGATCTGCGGCACAGTGGACATGATTGGAAGCCGACTGCTCTTCAGCGGCTACGGCATCGGCCGAGCCAAACGGCCGCTTCACGCCGGATTTCTTGGGCAAGACACACTTTTGATTCACGATGAAGCTCACCTGGAGCCCGCATTCCAGCGGTTGATAGAAACCATCCAGACGCAACAGCGAGACAATGAACCTGATGTTTCGTGGCCGAAGCTCAAAGTGATAGAGCTGACAGCAACGAGTAAGTCAACAGATCCGTTCAAGCTCGATGACAAAGACTACGAGAATAGGATCGTCGATCAGCGGATGAATGCAGTGAAGCAGTTGCGCCTCCATGAATTGAAAGACGCGAAGAAGCCCGCAAAGGAGTTGGCGGAACGGGCGATGGCTTTCAAGGACAGTGGCAGAGCGATCTTACTGTTTGCTCAAAGCGTCGAGACCGTGCTCGATATTCAGTCGGCGCTGGAGAAGGCGAAGATTGCTGCGGTGAACATCCGAACGCTCACAGGCACGATGCGTGGTAAAGAGCGTGATGACCTCGTGCGCGACAAGACATTTGGACGCTTTCTACCAGAACCGCCAGGCGATTGCTCCGAAGGTACTGTTTACCTCATCTGTACCAGTGCTGGGGAAGTTGGCGTCAATATTAGTGCCGATCATTTGATCTGCGACCTCACAACGTACGAGAGCATGGCTCAGCGGTTCGGTCGTGTAAATCGCTTTGGCAAGTTTGCCGAGTGCGAAGTTCACGTCTTTTATCCGGGCAAATCAGCCTGGGACGAGAAGCACCCATTGACTCCAGCAAGGCAGCAAACACTCGAACTGCTGGACGAGCTGAAACACACAGGCGGGAGTGTAAGCCCAAGGGCACTGAGCACGTTGGATGAAGTCCAGAGAGCCGCAGCCTTTGCACCTCACCCAACGATACTTCCTGTGACCGACATGCTGTTCGATGCCTGGGCATTAACCACGATTATTGGCAGGCTCCCGGGGCGACCGGCAACCGAAGCCTATCTACACGGGCTGACAGAAAACGAGCTGCCCGAGACGCATGTGGCGTGGAGGCTGGATGTCCAACTTCTGGAGCGTGAGGAAATTGACGACTCAGTTCGAGTGGAACTTCTGCTTGCGTATCCGTTGTTGCCGAAAGAGTTGCTTCGCGAGCCGAGCTATCGCGCCGTGAAACACCTTGACTCACTCGGCAAGCGTCACCCGGACCATCGAGCCTGGCTGGTTGACAATGATGGAACAGTGGAGCAGATCACTCTTGATTGGTTCACCGACAAGGACAACAGGGAACTCATCAATAACAAAACCGTGGTGCTCGATCCTCGCAGCGGTGGATTGAGCGCGGGACTGCTCGATGGGGCATCTGAGTCGGCGGATGACGTCTCGATAACGGATGATCGATGCCGATCAGCAGATCTGGTCCCCGCTGACTTCCACGAAGTCTTCAGCCTGGAGATTGCAGCTGGAGATGAGGACCAAGACACCCACTTGCTGCGTTGGTTTGTACGAAAGAACACCGGCGAAGTCAGATCGAAGAAGCCCGTTTTGCTTAATGGCCATGTCGCGGATGTTCAGACACGAATGGACGATATTCTCAGTCGGCTCTCGCTTGGAAACTCGCTCTCAAAGTGCTTGAAGATCGCTGCAGGGTATCACGATGAGGGCAAAAGGCGACTTATCTTTCAGGCAATGCTTGGCAACCGAACAGCACCCACTGTCTGGTGGGCAAAGTCGGGACGGAAGACAGGCACGCGAATAGAGGAAAAGTACCGTCACGAATTCGGTTCGTTGAACGATCTGCCATCGGCTACGTACCTCGGCATCACCGAAGACGAGCGAGAACTCGTGCTGCATCTGATCGCAGCCCATCACGGTCGTGCTCGACCGCATTTTCCGCCGGATGAAGTCTTCGACCCAAATCAATCGGACAGTGCCAGTGGCAAGTTGGCTAGCACCGTACCGCAACGATTCGGGCGTCTTCAGCGCAAGTTCGGTCGCTGGGGACTAGCGTATCTTGAATCGTTGTTGCGAGCCGCCGACTGGTCCGCAAGTGCAAACCCAAACCCGGAAGGCGAGGTCGACGAATGAACAATCCCACCCCAAGTTTTTCGGTCAAAGTCGATCCCACAAACCCCGGGCAGTTCTTCGCCTGCTGCGGCCTGTTGGAACTGGCCGATCGACTATGGCCGGGCACTGAAGGCTGGTTTGACGAAAACGCGCGGCAGTTCCATCTATGGTGCGGGGAGCACACGCTGACCGAACTTGTCGATGCGATTGCGAAGGCGAAGCTCGTTCACGTCGATTCGGCCGATCCCTACTCGTCACCGATCAGAGTCGGAGCACCCTTTCGAGAACTCGACATTGACTGGTGGCTGCTTGATCAGACAGGGGCACGCGATCTCAAGGTCTGGGCAGGCACGATGGAAAGTTATGGAATTGCCCGAGCGATGCAGCACGCCATTCGTGATCCAAAGTTTCTGTCGGCTGACCTTCTTCAAATTGGAATGGTCGTCACGAACCCAGATGATCCGAGCAAGAAGAAGGAGCCGTTTTACTTCGACGCCCGACGCTCGCCCAATGCGCATTCGCTCGACGTCGGCTTTTCTGCGAACGACCTGGGGCTGACCAGCACCGCGCACCCAGCCGTTGAGCTGCTCTGCTTGATCGGGATTCAGGTGGCTCGACCCTCATTCACGAGCCAGAAGCGAATCTACGACTACTCGCTCTGGTCCGTGCCGCTCACCGCAAACCTGTTATTGGCAGCATCGACCGGCGCAATCGAACTCCCTGGCGCTCAAACTCATCGCTTTGAAAACTGGTTCCGTACTGGCCAGAAAAAACACAAGGCATTTCGTTCCGCAGTTCCAATTTCACCTTCACAAACCGGAGACCAGCAATGACCAAGTTGACTCAGTTCGATTCCTTCCTGAAAGACGATGGCCCGGCCGCCATTGTTATGAAGCAGCCGCTTATGCCCGTTGAAGGTGAAGACGGCGTCCTCTTTCCAGCAACCTACGCTGAAGGCAATGGCTTCGCCGGTGGCTACAACATCGACACCGACGCCAGCGGCAAGAACGTGGCTCTCGTTGACAGTGTTGGTTCACAAGCCAATCGGATCGAACCGATCTTCGGCGAGGACGATTACAAGCATCTCGTTCCTCAGATCGTTGTCACGGCTGGAGAGAAGAAGGTCAGCATTCTGGAAGCAGGACATCGCGCGGGTGATGCACTGGTTCGTTGCTCCTCACTCCACGCCGACTTGCAGGCCGGGTTCAAGAGTGTGCTGAAAGGCGATGCCACGAGTCTTGCAAAGCTCGCCCCAACCTCACTCGTTTTTGGAGTCTGGGACTCGCGGGATACGCAAGCCAAACTGCCGCGCGTCATCGCTGCCACGATTCGAGCGTACAACGTTCGCAAACTGACACGGTCGGCTCAATTCAACCCGGCAACGGAGTACGTGAACGAGCAACTGCTGGACGAGCCAACTGACAAGGCAACCAAAGACGCCTATTCTGAGCGAGGTTTTATCCACGTTCCGGCGACAGGCTCACATGGCGGGGTCATCGCCGATGGTGGGATTCTGCGAACGGCAACGCTCGGACTGGCTGCCGTTCGGCTACTCCACGCCGGAGCTGACAAAGAGAAGACGCTCGCGCTGCGGCGCTACATCCTTGGCCTCAGCCTTGTCGCTTTCACGCACAATCCGTCTGGCTATCTGCGGCAAGGTTGCATCCTCGTGCTGAATCCCGATAAGCCTGTCGAGTTTGTTGAGGTGTATCCGACCGGAGAACGCATGCCGTGCGGAATCACTCACGCAGTGGCATTGGAGTATGCGACCGAAACGGCTAGAGCATTCGGCGTTGGCGAGAGCAAAACCGTTCCATTCGATAAAGAGAAAGCCAAGGCCGACGTGAAGGGCGAAGGCGATACCAAAACCAAAGGCAAGAAAGGAAAGAAAGCTGCGGCAGAAGGGGACTCCAATGCGTGAGTACCTGCGCGTTACGATCCGCTTCCTTCAACCGCTCGCTCATGGTCGAACCGATGGCAATGAACCGGAATGGCCGCCATCACCACTTCGCATTTTTCAGGCGTTGGTTGCGGCTGCAGCGGCTCGGTGGAACGAACGGCAGATGCTCGAACATGCCGTTCCCGCTCTTAATTGGCTTCAGAATCAGCCGAGCCCCGAAATCGTGGCTTGCGGTGGAATCGCCTCAGCCGTTCCAACGCAGTTATACGTTCCCGACAACACAGCAGACCTGCTGGTTGCATCGTGGAGAAGAGGTGAGACCGATCACACGCCCAAACGCACAGACAAGGTCGTATTGCCAACGCATCTCGACGGCGAGGCCGTTCACTATCTGTTTTCGCTGCATAACTCTGATTCCTCTCACCTCGATGTGCTGAAATCTGCTGCTCGAAGCATCACGCATGTTGGCTGGGGAATCGACATGGTGGTGGCGGATGCGGATGTGATTTCGGAAACGGAAGCTCATCGGCTAGAAGGCGCGCATTGGCGGGTGGCTCAGTCTGGCGGCATCGCATTGCGAGTTCCAAAATCCGGCACTCTTGATGACCTCATGCGGAAGCATCAGGACTTTCTGAACCGACTCACCGACGAAGGTTTCAAACCCGTGCCGCCGCTGCGAGAATTCGACGTGCGGTACTATCGACGTTCGACAGATCCAGAGCCTCGCCCATATTGCGTCTTCACAATCCTGAAGCCCGATGCCAGCGGCAATCGAGCATTCAACACCCCGCGTCGCACTCGGGACGTCGCGGCGTGGATTCGGCATGCCGTGGCGGATGTGTGCGAGTCCGCCGGTTGGCCCGATTTCCTGCCGTTTGTACACGGTCATCGCGCCGACGGTGTTGGGCCGAACAACAGCGAGAATTCACGTCACCGTTTTCAATACCTGCCGCTGCCGACAATCAACTCAGAGTTGAATCGCGTCGAGTCGATTCGCCGAGTCATGATTGCGGCACCTGTTGGCTTTGAAGATCGAATCAACTTCATCCGCAGACGTTTGCTCGGCCACTCATTGAAATGGGAAGGGAAAGAGATTGGTATTTTGAACATTCAGCCCGGCAAGGATTGGGTTCGGGACCAGTACACTGGCAGTTCATCGATATGGACCAGCGTGACCCCGGTGATTCTTGACGGCTTTGACGATCACATCGCAGCCAAGACGCAAAAACTGATTCGCAAAACCCTGGCGAATGCAGGCATCACGGCCGAATGCGACTTCGAATGGCAGCCTTTCGGCTTTCGCCAAGGTGTCGAGCCCGTCCGTGAATTCAAGCGTCCAGAAAAGTTGACTGGCACCATGGTCCACCTACGCCTGCACTTCAAGCAGGAAATACGTGGACCATTCGCCATCGGTGCAGGACGCTATCGTGGCTTCGGTTTGATGGTCGTTGATGATTAGAAGATGGCGGCGGTTTGTGCAATAGGTCCGCGTAACATTCTGCAGCATTTTTCCCTCCTTTCACAATGGAGACAAAACTCAACACAACAGATTCCCTGACTGACGGTGCCACAGTGAGTCGCGACATCGTCCAAAAGCCCGCGTCAGAGACACGGTCAACAATGTGGCTCGTGTCTCCGACGCGAGTTTCCCTGCACATCACCTGGAGTTGCCTCATGCTGGATGATCTGGATTTTGGGCTGTTCAACCGGACTCAGGAAACACTGATCACTTATGACCAGTTACCGCATTGGTTTCAGCCCAATGTGACCGTCTTCATCACCTTCCGAACACTCGATTCGATGCCCCGTGCCGCGATTCTTCGGATGGAAGCGGAATTACGAGACTGGCTGCACAGAAAGGGCCTTCCAATAGAGCCTGCAAAGCCGCTTCCGGAATGGTCTGAAATCCCGCATGAGTTTCAGAAAGACTACCGTCAACTGAGCTCTCGTCTGTGGCATGGGGAACTGGACCAATGCCACGGTGAATGCGTGCTGAAGAATCCCCAACTTTCTCTCGAAGTGCTGAATGCTCTACGGTACTTCGACGGAACACGGTATGACCTCGATTGCGCAGTGATCATGCCCAACCATGCCCATCTCCTGGTTCAATTTCACAGCGGCACAACTTGTGTCGACCAGTGCAACAGCTGGCTGAAATTCACAGCGACTAAGATCAATCGCTTCCTGAATCGCAAAGGGCACTTTTGGATGAGCGAACCATTCGATCACCTGGTTCGTTCACCCGAACAGTTTCAGTATCTGCGGTGGTATATTCAGAATAATGGTCCCAGAGCTGGACTAAACGTCTGTGAATATCGCTATTGGAATCGCTCCATGCTGTAAGGGCTTGTGTCATGGGCCCGCGTCGGAGACACGGGCAACAATGTGACTCGTGTCTCCGACGCGAGAACACCAGGAAATCCTTCCCCAGCCCCGACATGATCTGTCAGGGTTGCTCCCTATCCTGATGCGGCAAGTCTGGTGAGACCATTCTTTATCCGCACGGAGGCCTGTTCGTTTGCTATTAACGAAAGAGGCCGGAGATGATCGACGAAAACCGTACTTCGTGTTTTCAAAGCGAGGTTGAATCAGGACAGCAGAAGATTCAGAGCTCGAGTCGGGAAGCTCGCGTCGGAGAAATGAGGCACACCGAGGAAAGTGAGGCGCGCGTCGGAGACACGAGGCACATTGACGACCTCCCTGACATGATCCCCGTTCGGATGCTGAACGAGTTCACCTACTGCCCGCGGCTGGGGTATCTTGAATGGGTTGATGGCGAATGGGCCAGCAATCTGGAAACAATGGAAGGCTCGTTCGGACATCGCCGAGTCGATCAGGCTCCGAAGCGGGCCAGAAGAAAAGCCGACAGCGGAGAGCGGAAAGCTGATGACGGCGAGGCCCAATGTGCGGGGAGTGCTGGGGAGGGTTGTGAATCGGCGGCTTCCGAAAACCCGGGCAAGGAGCCTCAAACCGGAAATCCAATCCACTCCCGCTCATTGATGCTCTCTGCTCCGAGCGAAGGGCTGCTGGCGAAACTTGACCTGCTGGAAACGGACGGCATGGTTGCCACGCCAGTGGACTACAAACGCGGCAAGGCTCCCAACATTCCTGAAGGAGCCTACGAACCTGAACGAGTCCAACTGTGCGCTCAGGGGTTGATTCTTCGAGCCAACGGGTTCCAGTGCGATCGCGGCGTTCTGTATTTCATCGGCTCAAAGAAACGCGTGACGATCGAATTCACCGACGGACTGATCCAAAGAACTCGACAACTTCGCGATGACTTCCGTATCACGGCCGCCGCGGGCATCACGCCACCCCCACTGATCGACAGCCCCAAATGTCCTCGTTGCTCGCTGGTCGGTATCTGCCTCCCAGATGAAACCCATTTGCTCCAATGTGCCTCGTCTCTCCGAGGCGAGTCGTGCACAACCGCTGCGATTCATGAAGCGGCGGAGGCAACGAATAGATCAACGTCCCGCGTCGGAGACACGGGGAACATTCGAAAACTTCTTCCAGCCAACGATGATGCCCTGCCCCTTTATGTCCAGGCCCAGGGAGCCATGATCGGGAAGTCCGGTGACCGTCTGACGGTCAAGGTCAAGGAAGAACAGCTGGCAGAAAGGCGCCTGATGGACGTGTCCCAGGTCAGTCTGTTCGGTAATGTGATGTTGAGTGCCCAGGCTCTCAGAGAACTCACTATGCGTGGAGTTCCAGTCTGCCATTTCACCTATGGCGGCTGGTTCCATGGGATCACGACGGGACTGGCTCACAAGAACATCGAACTTCGCATTCGGCAATTCGAGACTGCAGCGAACGCAGAAAAGTCACTTCGGATTGCTCGGTGGTTCATCAGTGGCAAGATCCGAAATGCCAGAACATTTCTGCGAAGACACATCCATGGAAATCAGCTGCCGCAGGCCGACGGTGTGATGCTCGAAGACTCGACAGAATCAGGAGATGGTGCCGCACTCTCCTCACCTGCATCAGCACCCCCAGATCCTCTTATGAGCCTTGCGGACTATCGTCGCCGAGCCGAACGCGTTGATTCGGCCGAGTCATTGCTTGGACTGGAAGGTATGGCAGCGAAGGTCTACTTCAAAAGTCTCTTTGAACTTCTGAATGGCCGTCATGACTTTGATGTCAATGATCGCAACCGTCGGCCACCAAGGGACCCGGTGAACGCGGTATTGTCGTTTGTCTATTCGCTGCTCGTTAAGGAACTGACAGTCGTGCTTCAGGGGGTCGGGTTTGACCCAATGCTCGGCCTCTTTCATCGACCTCGCTACGGTCGACCCGGACTGGCACTGGATGCCGCAGAAGAATATCGACCTCTGATTGGAGATTCCGTCACGCTCACCGTCTTCAATAACGGCGAAGTCAATCACAGCAGTTTTCTGGAACGGATGGGTTCGGTAACGCTGACAGAATCCGGCCGTCGCTCGGTCATCGCGGCCTTTGAACGCCGCATGGGACAGGAAGTCACGCATCCCGTCTTCGGATATCGAATCAGTTATCGGCAGGTACTGGAAGTCCAGGCTCGCCTGCTGGCCCGTGCCGTCACCGGAGAGCTTCCCGAATACATCCCGTTTTGTACGCGTTAGCCCAATGTTGCCCGTGTCTCCGACGCGGCCAAGCTCCCAGCTCCACCACCAACGAAGTCCGATGAAACACATCTACCTCATTTGCTACGACGTCGCCGACCCAAAGCGGTTGAGAAAAGTCTATAAGACGCTGCAAGGCGCGGGAGAATCTCTGCAGTACTCTGTCTTTCGCTGCGAGCTATCGAAAGAAGAGCGCCAGAAGCTGATCGAACTTCTGTGGGACATATTGAACCTGGCAGAAGATCGACTGCTCGTTGCCAATCTGGGCCACAGTGATTCGCGCGGGATCGACTGTCTTCAATACTGGGGAGTGCCGAGGGAAGAACCGAATTCGACGCGACCGATTGTTCTGTAAACGACTCTCCGACCGGCGACGGTGTTTCAACTGTGAAACCGATTTGTGCAGGACGCCTTGGTGGAGTGCGATGCGACTTCTTCCGTGGGGTCAATGCGTTGCCGAAAAACACGGTGAGTCATTCCGGGTTGGCTCGGTTGGCTCGCCCGCGGAAATGACATCTGATGTTGCGCGACCTTGTCACTCCAAAGCCGCCCTTGTTTTGCACGAGTTTCCTATGATCTAAAGAGGAAACCATTTATGATGTGGGGGCAGTGCCTTAGCATCGCTCCGTCATCTGTTCACCAATGCTCTGGCCCATCGCGAAACGGATTGCGTCGCCTTCCGGATCGCCACTTACGAAACAGACTTTTGTTCATGCCGTGAGTCGAGCGACGATGTGACGCAAAAACCGGCCGGACCTCTCGCAAACGTAAGTCGTTCTTTGACAACCGGATAGAACTTGTGTTGAAATCTCTCGTCACAAACCCGAGCCTCCGCGAGTTACCTCTCGCGAACCCGCTCGCAAACCGAGTCCACTTATGGACTTGGGAGGCGGGCGGTCTCCGTCGTTGAAAGACGACGGCCCCATTGAAGCGCTCAACGACGATATGCCCATGCAGCTGCAGCCAGGCAAGTCTCCGTCGTTGAAAGACGACGGCCCCATTGAAGCGCCCACTGAATGGTCGCAAACCCATCTGCATTCCGCTCGTCTCCGTCGTTGAAAGACGACGGCCCCATTGAAGCCATACCTACTACCTAACCCATGCATTACCTACTCTAGTCTCCGTCGTTGAAAGACGACGGCCCCATTGAAGCACTACTACTGCTACTTACCTTTACGGTCTTCCTACTACGTCTCCGTCGTTGAAAGACGACGGCCCCATTGAAGCACGTCTGTCGTAACTTTACCTTAATTAACTAACTTAGTCTCCGTCGTTGAAAGACGACGGCCCCATTGAAGCTTTTCCTTCTTACTTTACTTACTTTTCAGTCTACTACGTCTCCGTCGTTGAAAGACGACGGCCCCATTGAAGCCCTGTCGCCCCGTGACTCGGTAACGCAGCTCGCCCTGGTCTCCGTCGTTGAAAGACGACGGCCCCATTGAAGCCGATACGAGACCGAAGGCGAAGCGACCGTTGAAGACGTCTCCGTCGTTGAAAGACGACGGCCCAATTGAAGCCTTCTTTTCCTCTGTCCCTTATTCTACTTTCACCTTGTCTCCGTCGTTGAAAGACGACGGCCCCATTGAAGCAAATATCTTGACCTGTTGTTGCTGTGAGTCCATATTGTCTCCGTCGTTGAAAGACGACGGCCCCATTGAAGCTACCTTTATTACACCACAGTTCCGTTCCTACTACTACGTGTCTCCGTCGTTGAAAGACGACGGCCCCATTGAAGCTTTGGTGACGTTTTTGAGTGCCTCAAAGAGACTCACGGTCTCCGTCGTTGAAAGACGACGGCCCCATTGAAGCCGTCGGTGCCCGAGATTTCGTATGTATGAGTTGCACCCGTCTCCGTCGTTGAAAGACGACGGCCCCATTGAAGCGACGGTGCCGATCTTCAGCTCTGTGGCACCGATCGCCAGGTCTCCGTCGTTGAAAGACGACGGCCCCATTGAAGCAATCGTTTGGCCACCGAGGCCACCGATCCGCCGATCGTCTCCGTCGTTGAAAGACGACGGCCCCATTGAAGCTACCGTACTTATTCACTTTTCTTTTCATGCTGACTTTGTCTCCGTCGTTGAAAGACGACGGCCCCATTGAAGCTTTACACCGTTACACGTTTTCTTCTTCATGTTTTCCTGTCTCCGTCGTTGAAAGACGACGGCCCCATTGAAGCCGTTTACTTTTCTTACTTACTTACTGGTACTTATTCTTGTCTCCGTCGTTGAAAGACGACGGCCCCATTGAAGCGTAATTGGCCACAGGAATGCGGAGGCTGGCAGACTCGTCTCCGTCGTTGAAAGACGACGGCCCCATTGAAGCGCCGGGGCCGTCTTTTGATTTTGCGACTTATCGTCGTCTCCGTCGTTGAAAGACGACGGCCCCATTGAAGCGAGAAGTAGTAAGTAAATGGCAGTAGGACGTAAGAAAGTCTCCGTCGTTGAAAGACGACGGCCCCATTGAAGCCTTGGTGGGCCACGATGCGAGCAACACAAGCGAGAATTGTCTCCGTCGTTGAAAGACGACGGCCCCATTGAAGCACGTTACTTTCAGTACTACGTTACTTTCCGTTCATACTTGTCTCCGTCGTTGAAAGACGACGGCCCCATTGAAGCGGCCTTTGCCTTGTTCTCGAGGTACTTCTTGACGAGGTCTCCGTCGTTGAAAGACGACGGCCCCATTGAAGCAGGCCGCGGGTTTTCTCGGCCTGATTCTTCGTGCGTGACGTCTCCGTCGTTGAAAGACGACGGCCCCATTGAAGCTACAGGGCAGAGCGATTGTCCGTCTTGTCGATCGGTGTCTCCGTCGTTGAAAGACGACGGCCCCATTGAAGCTTACCTGACCATTACTTCTTCATTCCGCCTATTCTGGTCTCCGTCGTTGAAAGACGACGGCCCCATTGAAGCGCGGATTCGCGCGACATAGCGCGGGCTGCTGACCTGGTCTCCGTCGTTGAAAGACGACGGCCCCATTGAAGCCGAAAATGCTCCTTGAAAGGAACGATCATGCCCATTGTCTCCGTCGTTGAAAGACGACGGCCCCATTGAAGCGACGTCCGGAAAATGGCTGTCCGTGCTCGCATGGGCCGTCTCCGTCGTTGAAAGACGACGGCCCCATTGAAGCAACATGGGGGGCAGCTGATGCGGTTACTGCAGCAATTGTCTCCGTCGTTGAAAGACGACGGCCCCATTGAAGCCTGCAGGCGGAGCAGAGACTGATCGCTCGCGTCCGCAGTCTCCGTCGTTGAAAGACGACGGCCCCATTGAAGCCTTTCAAATGGTCACAGGATCAGTGCGAAACGGACTGTCTCCGTCGTTGAAAGACGACGGCCCCATTGAAGCGTTACTCCTGATTTTCGCAGCAATCCAGAAGACATAGTCTCCGTCGTTGAAAGACGACGGCCCCATTGAAGCATTTCCTGCAGGATACCTACAGAAGGCGTTGGGCAGTCTCCGTCGTTGAAAGACGACGGCCCCATTGAAGCCATGCGGGTGTCGATCGCATCGGCGTGAGCTTCCCACGTCTCCGTCGTTGAAAGACGACGGCCCCATTGAAGCGAACGCGGTCGCAAAGTCGGTCCGCATACTCACCCGGGTCTCCGTCGTTGAAAGACGACGGCCCCATTGAAGCGGGCACGTTTAAACTTGCGATGCTTGCTTCGCACCATGTCTCCGTCGTTGAAAGACGACGGCCCCATTGAAGCAACCCGTTGTTCTATATGAGCCAACGTACCGGCGTGTCGTCTCCGTCGTTGAAAGACGACGGCCCCATTGAAGCGGCTGAGCAGGCTTGAAAGTATCCGTCACCGCTGACGAGTCTCCGTCGTTGAAAGACGACGGCCCCATTGAAGCATTCGTCCCACCTCCAACGTTTCTTCCACCCAATGTTGTCTCCGTCGTTGAAAGACGACGGCCCCATTGAAGCGCTCCCGGAAAAACCTTGCCGGTTGCTGACGCTCGTCGTCTCCGTCGTTGAAAGACGACGGCCCCATTGAAGCGGTCAGTATGAGCAGTCTTCAGAAGACGAAAACGGGCGTCTCCGTCGTTGAAAGACGACGGCCCCATTGAAGCGGGTGGCTCTCAAGGAACTCACGGACGATCTGGAGAGTCTCCGTCGTTGAAAGACGACGGCCCCATTGAAGCGACCAGGTCGGAACGTCGATCACGGCCGGCGTGCGGGGTCTCCGTCGTTGAAAGACGACGGCCCCATTGAAGCGTGACCAGCGAGGGCACACTCATGCGACAAACAACCGGTCTCCGTCGTTGAAAGACGACGGCCCCATTGAAGCATGCACCCGCCAGTCGAGTAGGCATTAGCCCCGCCACGTCTCCGTCGTTGAAAGACGACGGCCCCATTGAAGCGGAAATGCCGAATGGTTGAACTGTTAAGCGTTGC
>JAEUII010000118.1 GCA_016795145.1 Planctomycetaceae bacterium | reverse complement strand
TGTCCGCCCCATAGTGCGTGTTCAAGACAAAGAGTTCGGGCTGTTGGTAGTGGATCTTGCCAAAGATCCCCGAGCCGCAGCGCCTGCTCGCAAGGTCCCACATCGCGACGCTCAGAGCTTGACGAACCCCTCTACATTGCTCTGACAAAGAGCACTATGCATCGAGCATTCGGCGAAGGCTGGCTCCCGCGTCCCAAAGCGCCGTCAGCGCTTCCAGATTCTGACTCTGCAACGCCTTTCGGAATTCTGCGAGCCGCATTTCGGCCTGCTGAATCGCGTCGATGCAATGTTCCGCGTTATCGCTCAGGATGGATGTCCAGACAGCGGCAGATCCGGCTGCGATTCGAGTCGTATCTCGGAAGCCAGTGCCGGTGAGCGGCAGCATTTCCGGAGTCACACAACCAGCCGCGACGGAGGCGAGCACGTGGGGCAGATGACTGGTCAATGCCAGAATGCGATCATGCTCGGGAGGCAACATTTCAACGACGCGCATTCCGAGCGATGCCCAGAACTTTGCAACTCGCAGTGAGTTTGCTTCTCTCTCGGACTTCGACGGCTCTGTCACTGTATCAACCGGAGTGATCACACAGACTCGCCCGGCAAAGAGCTCTGAATCGGCCGCTTCAAACCCGTTCTGCTCACTGCCCGCGATCGGATGGGCCCCGACAAAGCGAGGCTGGTTCGCGAAGACGCGGCAAATGGGATCTTTGACACTCCCGGCATCCGTCACGACGCCGCAGCCTGCTCGCAGGAGTGCCTCGGCAGCGGGAACAATCTGATTCACCGGCTGGCAGGCGATCCCGAGAGCATGTGCTGGAAGAGAGTTCTCAGAAAGTTCACCGGATCGATATTCGTCGAGCAGACCGCGTCGAACGGCTTCTTCAAGACGCGCAGCACTGCGACCGACACCGATGATGTGACAACCGGGACTTCGCACTCGAATGGCCGCGGCGATCGATCCACCGATGAGACCGACGCCGGAAATTGCCACACACGTTTCTGGACTCGCCACCTGCACAACCATGCTCACCGCGTTTGCCTGTCATCTGACCTGCACACGACAAGTGAGCATGAGAGATGCACAGCGTTACCGACAGTCTTCACAATCTTCTTCGCAATGTTCAGGACATCGCTGATCCGGCATGCGAGCCGGGTACGCTGGTCCATAATGAGACATTCCGTCGCTCAGCATATAGGGCTGGTATTCCATCCGGAAACCATCACATGGGCGAGCAAACAGATTTCCAAAACCACGGGGACGGAAGCTCTCGGGCTGGCATCGCTGATACTGAGTCAGCGTCGCTGCCTTTGGGCGATACCAGTTGGTGTACCGATCCATCGGCATCGGAAAATGACTGAAGCCTGCCCCAGCCGAACCAGGTGCTCCCAGATCCGGCACTGCTCGAATCTGCGAGTAGCCGTTGTAGGCACCATCCGGCAACTTCGCTTCACCGGTTCGCCTGGCTGCGAATTTTGCGACGGAGTTGGTTGACGGCACAAAGCCAGCCTGAGGATACCCCGGAGTCACGACCTGCGGGGTGTAGATGCTTCCGATCGGCGGGCTCTGTCCGAATGACGAGCTTTGTGTTGCAAGAATCGCGATCACGTAGACCGCAAGAGTCACCAGTCTTCTCATGGATGTCATCCTGACTGCAGGGCCTTTATGCAGGCTGCGCACAACTACCCTGATGTGCGATATGCTCTGGACATCGACTCTCTTACCGGCGACTCGGGATGGAATCTGCATTCGATACCCCGTTGCAGGCAATCTCTGCGCGAATGCACTCAGCCTCCGGGTTGTGTCGCGCGTTCCGGGCGTACCAATTGCAGCAGTCGAAAGGAAATCCGGCGGCTTCCGTCGTCATAATCGGAACAGTCGGTGGCCGTTCCCTGAGCATTCATCCAGCGACTGACGCAGAGACACCGCTGCGAGTTCGCTTTTCCGGAGCTTTTGGTCAGAATCCTCGGCGGGAAAACACCCTCGCCACATCAGGAATCTTCGATGATCATCGACTCACATCAGCACTTCTGGAAACTCGATCTGCCATTCGAATACGGCTGGCTCCGTGAGCCAAAGCACGCTCCCATATGCCGTGACTTTCTTCCAAACGATCTGCAGGCTCATCTTTCCGAAACCGGAGTGAATCGGTCCGTCTTCGTGCAGACTCAGCACAACGTCGAAGAGAATCGCTGGGCGTTGAAGCTGGCGGATTCCAATTCGTTTCTGGCAGGAGTTGTCGGCTGGGTCGACCTGGCATCAGAGCACTGCGAAGAACAGCTGTCCGAGTTTCTTCAGCATCCGAAGTTCGTCGGAGTGCGCCATGTCACTCAGGATGAGCCCGATGAAAACTTCATTGTGCGTCCAGAAGTGGTGCGAGGATTGAAGGTTCTTCAGAAGCACCAGGTTCCATTCGACCTGTTGTTTTACGTCCAGCATCTTCGGCATGCCCCAACGCTGGCGGAGATGCTGCCGGAACTTCCCATGGTGATCGATCATCTTTCCAAACCTCGCATCAAGGCTCAGGAGATCAAATCCTGGCAGTCGGACCTGATGAATGCGGCAAAGTCCCCGAACGTCTTCTGCAAACTAAGCGGTATGGTGACGGAGGCCGATTGGCAAAACTGGAAGCCGCAGGATCTGAAGCCCTATGTCGAAACCGCATTGGAAGCTTTCGGAGCAGAACGATGCATGTTCGGTTCTGACTGGCCGGTTTGCGAACTGGCGGGAACCTATCGCCAGGTGTACGACGCACTGACAGACGTCCTGGGACCGATCACTCTGACGGAACGTGAGAACATCTTCTGCAACACGGCCAAACGATTCTACCGGCTGAAACTGGAGTAGTGCGATCCAGCGTACTCATGCGATTCACCCCACCTGACTACGCATCTCAGGATCAGGAACCGAACGGATTTTGTATGTTCAGATTCTTCATCGCCATTCTTTCTTGTCTCGGGTCAATGGGTCATCTTTGGGCGGGGACGTTTTCGGAACGTCCCGACATGGTGATCTTCCTTTCCGACGATCACACGTATCGGGATTCCTCTGTTTACGGCTCAGACATCGCCACGCCAAACATGCAGCGTCTTGCGAACGCAGGGATGACGCTCAATAACGCGTTTGTGGCATCCCCCTCCTGCGCGCCGAGCCGTGCGGCTCTGTTGACCGGGATGTATCCCGCACGAAACGGCGCGGAAGCGAATCATTCGCGCCCCAAAGCCGAACTCAGGAAGCTGCCCGCCTATCTGCAGGAACTCGGCTATGAAGTGGTCGCGTTCGGCAAGGTTGGGCATTATCGCCAAACGGCTGAGTATGGATTCGATATTGCACGGCACTTCAATTATCACGAGGACACTGCCATCGATCAGGCTGTCGCATGGCTGAAGGCAAGAAAGTCCGACAAGCCACTGTGTCTTTTTGTCGGCTCGAACTGGCCGCATGTGCCATGGCCGGAAGATTCAGGTTCTGTAAAGCCGGAAGGCCTTACGGTTCCTCCTCATCATGTGGACACTCCTGTCTCACGGCAGTGGCGTGCTCGTTATGTCGCAGCGATCCAGAAAATGGATGCGGATCTTGGCAAAGTCTACGACGCCGCGAGGGCAGTACTTGGAGATGACACTTTCTTTCTGCACACCAGTGACCATGGTGCTCAATGGCCTTTTGGAAAATGGACACTCTACGACGACGGCATTCGCACCCCGATGCTCGTGTCATGGCCGGGGAAGATCACGCCGGGCCAGCGAACAGATGCCATGGTCTCATGGATCGACATCCTTCCGACTTTGATCGAAGCCGCGGGTGGCACTCCGCCCACTGATGTCGATGGCCGTTCGTTCCTGCCCGTGTTATTGGGGAAAACACAAACACATCGCGAAGAGATCTTCACGACTCACTCGAGCGATGGAAACTTCAATGTGTTTCCGATTCGGTCTGTTCGAACGCTTGATGGCTGGAAATATATCCGGAACCTTCACCCGGAGTTTCGCTTCGGCAGCCACGTCACCAGGACCATCGCGGACAACGGCTACTGGCCCGACTGGGTTGATGCAGCCAGCCGGGATGAGCATGCTCGGCGGCTGGTTCGAAACTACCAAAGTCGTCCCGCAGAAGAACTCTATTTGATTTCGTCGGATCCGTATGAACAGAAGAATCTCATCACGGACCCAGCCTGCCAGGACAAACTCGCATTACTTCGCGGCAAACTCGATCAATGGATCACGACCACCGGCGACACACAAGCCGTTTTCGGCGAACCGCAGCTTCTGACGACCTCGAAACAACCAAACGTGATCGTCGTCTTTGTGGACGATATGGGATGGTCAGATCTCTCATGCTTCGGCGGCACTGGAACCACGACGGAGAACATTGACCGTCTGGCAAGCGAGGGCCTTCGCTTCACCAGTTTCTATGTGAACTCACCGATCTGCTCCCCTTCGCGCGTGGCACTGTCCACAGGTCAGTATCCTCATCGCCATCGCATCACATCGTATCTGGATAACCGTCAGAAGAATGACGAACGAGGAGTTGCTCAGTGGCTGGACGTCAAAGCCCCGATGCTCGCGAGAGAACTGCAGCGAAGAGGGTATGCGACCGGGCATTTTGGAAAATGGCACATGGGCGGTCAGCGTGATGTCGATGATGCGCCGCTGATCACTGAGTACGGCTTTGACCAGAGTTTGACGAACTTTGAAGGGCTTGGAGCGCGAGTACTTCCGTTGAAGGATGCTTACGACGGCAAAGAGCCTGAGAGGCACGATCTTGGTTCTTCGAAGCTTGGGCATGGTCCCATTCGCTGGGAAGATCGAAGTCGAATCACAACGTCGTTTGTAGACGAAGCCATCAAGTTCATCGATCAGTCTCAGGCGAAAGATCAGGCATTCTTTGTCAACGTCTGGCCAGACGATGTCCACTCGCCCTTCTTCCCGCCACAGGAACTTCGCAACGCCACTGATGGTTCACGAAAGTCGCTGTACTACGCAGTCCTTGATGCCATGGACCAGCAGCTGGGGCGACTGTTTGACCGAATTCGGAATGACCCAACCCTCAGCAGCAACACACTTATCGTGCTGATGAGTGACAATGGTCCCGAAGAAGGCTCCGGGGCCTGTGATCCCCTGCGAGGCGCAAAGACATGGTTGTACGAAGGTGGTGTGCGTTCTCCACTGATCGTCTGGGGTCCGGGCCTCATCAACAAAGAGGCGACAGGGACAACGAACAGTGAGTCTGTTCTCTGTGCACTGGATATCAATCGCTCTCTCTACACGCTGGCTGGAATCACTCCGCCTTCGGACTCATCGCTTGATGGTGAAGACGTGCTGCCAGTGATTCTGGGACATTCGAAGAACGGACGACAGGCGCCGATTTTCTGGAGGCGTCCGCCAGACAGGCCTGGTCGGGCTGACGAAGACAACCCGGACCTTGCCGTTCGCGATGGTCACTGGAAGTATCTCGTGAACTACGATGGCAGCGTGCCGCAGTTGTACAACCTGCAGGACGATCCTTCCGAGAAGAACAACCTGGCAACTTTACATCCGGAAGTGGTCAGGAATCTTCACACGGCAGTCATGCAATGGAATGCACACCTGCCGCGTGATGCCGGAGATCCGGCATGGGAAGGCAGCGTTCAGAATGACTCCGTCGGAACAAGCACGTTCGTGAATCCCATCGGCGAAGGTGCGGATCCCTGGGTCATTCGCGATCCGACCACTGCGCGTTATCTGTGGTGCATGTCGGACGGGAATCGTGCGATCGCGATCCATAGCAGTTCCAGTGTCACATCACTCGGACAAAAGCATGTCGTCTGGCGAGCCCCGGATTCTGGGCCTGTATCCCGCGAAGTCTGGGCTCCGGAACTTCATTTTCTGGACGACCGATGGCACATCTATTTTGCAGCGTCGGATGGCAAGAACGAAAACCATCTGGCGTATGTGCTTCGGTCGAAAACGAACGACCCGCTTGGTGAGTATGAACTGCACGGGCCGTTTGCGACTGGCGATGGGGCGGATGGACGGTCTCCCAACATCTGGGCGATCGACATGACCGTTCTGCAATTGCACGGAAAGCGGTACGCCATTTGGTCGGGGTGGGATTGGCCCGGTTCGGACCAGCAGTATCTCTACATCGCTCCGATGCAGTCTCCAACAGAGCTTGCCGGGCCGCGCGTTAGGATCTGCGACAATGACGACCATCTTTGGGAGCGAATCGAACCTGACGCATCGAAACGCGGGCTTCATGAAGGCCCCCAGATCTTTCAGGCCGGGAACAGTACGGCCATTGTGTACTCGTGCGGGGCCTCATGGCTGCCGACCTACAAACTCGGACTGCTGGAACTCACAGGGACCGACCCCTTGTTGCCTGAGTCGTGGAAGAAGCGTCCTAAGCCAGTCTTTGAGGGAACAGACTCGACCTACGGTGTTGGACATTCCTGCTTTGTGAAATCTCCTGATGGCACCGAATGGTGGCACGTCTTCCATGCGAAACGTGATCGAGATCCCGGTTGGCGAAGATCGATCTTCGC
>JAEUII010000092.1 GCA_016795145.1 Planctomycetaceae bacterium | reverse complement strand
GTCGTTGAAAGACGACGGCCCCATTGAAGCGGAAATGCCGAAATGTTGAACGGTTAACCGTTGCTGGTCACCGTCGTTGAAAGACGACGGCCCCGTTGAAGCAGTTCTTCCCTTTTGTCTTTGGTCGCATGCCCAGCTGGTCTCCGTCGTTGAAAGACGACGGCCCCATTGAAGCCGTTCCGATCTTGTCAAAGTTGCGAGCCATGGCAGCCGTCTCCGTCGTTGAAAGACGACGGCCCCATTGAAGCCATCGCAGACAGCAATGCCCGGGCATCGAAGTGAACAGTCTCCGTCGTTGAAAGACGACGGCCCCATTGAAGCGAAAGGCACTGGATCAGATCGAGCTGATTACCCCAGTCTCCGTCGTTGAAAGACGACGGCCCCATTGAAGCTTGGCGGGTCCAGCGGCTCTGTCTGGTGTGACTGCGGGTCTCCGTCGTTGAAAGACGACGGCCCCATTGAAGCATGGGTTGGCGTTTAACTTGGTTGGCGGTTCGCACTCGTCTCCGTCGTTGAAAGACGACGGCCCCATTGAAGCCGGAAATTGAATCGATCGTTGAAGGCATACCGTACACTCGTCTCCGTCGTTGAAAGACGACGGCCCCATTGAAGCCGCATGGGGGGCGATTGTCTGCGGGAAATTCATAACGTCTCCGTCGTTGAAAGACGACGGCCCCATTGAAGCTGGACGTTGGTTGCAGAATCGGGCATCTCGAAGAAAGTCTCCGTCGTTGAAAGACGACGGCCCCATTGAAGCATCACGAAGGAACTCGCTGAACCAGAGTCCTCATCGCCAGGTCTCCGTCGTTGAAAGACGACGGCCCCATTGAAGCGATACTTCTGCCGCTCGTTTGCGTCAAATAGTCCATGTCTCCGTCGTTGAAAGACGACGGCCCCATTGAAGCCATGTGACAAGGCGAAGAAGAAAGGCGAACGTTATGAGTCTCCGTCGTTGAAAGACGACGGCCCCATTGAAGCGCTTGGTCTGCCACATTGCCCGCATTGGTGCCGTGGTCTCCGTCGTTGAAAGACGACGGCCCCATTGAAGCTCTTTCGTGGCGTTTCCATTTCGAACCTGCTTCTCACGTCTCCGTCGTTGAAAGACGACGGCCCCATTGAAGCCTGTCCCTCCGGATCCATGTCAGCCGGAAGTCGATCAGGTCTCCGTCGTTGAAAGACGACGGCCCCATTGAAGCATGTCGCTCTCTTCCTCGATCTTTGTTGACCACGGCGCGGTCTCCGTCGTTGAAAGACGACGGCCCCATTGAAGCGGCCATCAGGACAGCCTGCTTCCATTCCTCCCGAGCTGTCTCCGTCGTTGAAAGACGACGGCCCCATTGAAGCGAGCTAGCACCTCGCGACATTCGCGGAGTCCGGTGTAGTCTCCGTCGTTGAAAGACGACGGCCCCATTGAAGCAACCCCGGCTAGAAAGACCAACTGGAACGCACTGCGTTGTCTCCGTCGTTGAAAGACGACGGCCCCATTGAAGCTGGCGTGATGAAATTGGCAGCTTCTTGAAGATGTGGGCGTCTCCGTCGTTGAAAGACAACGGCCCCATTGAAGCCTTGTCGATACCAACCAGCTTGAATTCCATCACTTTGCGTCTCCGTCGTTGAAAGACGACGGCCCCATTGAAGCCCCATGCCCCATTTGCTGCATTAGTTGCTGTAGCTAAGTCTCCGTCGTTGAAAGACGACGGCCCCATTGAAGCCGACGGACTCAACACGGACGGCCGCGGGAATGATCGTCTCCGTCGTTGAAAGACGACGGCCCCATTGAAGCACGCCGGTCAGTTCACGACCAATCCAGCCGTTGCCGGTCTCCGTCGTTGAAAGACGACGGCCCCATTGAAGCTTGGCGACGTGGGTCGATGTTGGTCATATCTTCGGAGTCTCCGTCGTTGAAAGACGACGGCCCCATTGAAGCGGATTGACTGGAAACGTTGCTTCAGCTCCGCCCGATGTCTCCGTCGTTGAAAGACGACGGCCCCATTGAAGCGACGGCACAACATCGAGCGAAACCATCACGTCGTCAGGTCTCCGTCGTTGAAAGACGACGGCCCCATTGAAGCACGCCGTTGGCGACGGAATGCCAACACGAGGCATGTGGGTCTCCGTCGTTGAAAGACGACGGCCCCATTGAAGCGATGGCCTGATTCTGCTTTTGTTTGTCGACGCCATCGTCTCCGTCGTTGAAAGACGACGGCCCCATTGAAGCTTCCGGGGGGGGGCGATGCGATGGGCGTTTCTGGGCCGTCTCCGTCGTTGAAAGACGACGGCCCCATTGAAGCATCAGGGAATGGAAGCTCGCAAAACTCCCGATGATCCGGTCTCCGTCGTTGAAAGACGACGGCCCCATTGAAGCATTGAATGCAGTACCAGCATCACTCGTCAAGGCGTGTCTCCGTCGTTGAAAGACGACGGCCCCATTGAAGCAACTCATCCAGACCGGGGAACAACGGAGCAAACGCGTCTCCGTCGTTGAAAGACGACGGCCCCATTGAAGCGAGATCGGACCTGCAAACGGTAGTGCGGGTGGAACGCGTCTCCGTCGTTGAAAGACGACGGCCCCATTGAAGCGATGGCAGTGGTTCGGGTGGGATTGGGCCGATGTATGGTCTCCGTCGTTGAAAGACGACGGCCCCATTGAAGCGCGGCATTCGGTACGAGCTATGCAGTTGTGGCCGTCGTCTCCGTCGTTGAAAAACGACGGCTCCATTGAAGCCTGGCAGTTGCGGCTGGTATCGGTGAGGACGAGCCAGCGTCTCCGTCGTTGAAAGACGACGGCTCCATTGAAGCACGATCTGATTGAGGTACAGCTTGACGCCCTTGCTGCCGTCTCCGTCGTTGAAAGACGACGGCTCCATTGAATCGATACCTCCACAGCAGTGATCGAAACTCCGTGTACTCGTCTCCGTCGTTAGAAGACGACGGCCCCATTCAATCTTGTGAGTGGGGGATCTTTAGCAAGATCCACCACGTGTCAGTTGTAAGAGGAGGGGCGCATTGTCATCGAAACGCGGTCGAAACGGGCCCGCGTCGGAGACACGGGGCACATTGGTTGCTGCCTCCGCACCATCGGTGGCAAAATCGTCAATCTGGCAAATGGCTTCCATCATTCGGAAATCATCGTGCGTATGATGCGGAGGCGGGCGAGTGCATCTACTGGTCAATGCACTCGTTTGGCGGAGCAACTCGCGTCGTTTCGGCGGGTTTGCTATGTTCCCGAGCCCCGAATCAAGCCTGTCTGTCTCGGGACGCTGTCTGAAATCCTGGAATGACCTTATGTCGCTGCTGCTTGAGAAAGTCCGAAAATCCTACGTCGAGCCCTCGGGCCGGAAGTTGCCAGTGCTTGGTATCGACCGCTTTGAGGTCAAGCAGGGTGAACAGGTGGCGCTGCTCGGTGCCAGCGGTGGCGGCAAGACAACACTTCTGAACATTATCTCCGGGATCCTGACGCCCGATGCGGGCAGTGTGGTCGTCGACGGTCGCGACCTCGCCACAATGCCGGAAGTGGTTCGTGATCGTTACAGAGCCAACCGCATCGGCATTGTGTTCCAGACGTTTAACCTTCTTCCCGCATTCACTGCCCTCGAAAATGTGATGCTGGGAATGGCCTTTTCCGGCAAAGGTGCTGACCGCGAGTTCGCAAAGCAGTTGCTCGAACGCGTTGGGCTGGGACATCGCCTGAATCACTCCCCGTCGAAGCTCTCTGTGGGTGAGCAGCAGCGTGTTGCCGTCGCACGTGCTCTGGCAAACAAGCCGGTCCTGCTTCTTGCTGACGAGCCAACCGCGAATGTCGACCCGGCCAACCAGCAGCTGATCCTCGACCTGATTCGCGACACATGCCGAGATCACAACGTTTCGCTTCTGATGGTGACACATTCGATGGATGTCGCATCGTCGTTCAAACGCGTCGAGCGACTGCAGGACTTTAATCGTCCTGAACTGTGCCTGTGACAACGTCTCGCTGCCAGTCCTGCCATCCCTGTCCCTGACGCTTTTGTCTCTGACGCTTCTGCCAACTTAGTGTGACCGGTGCAATGAATCTTCTTACGATCGCCTGGAAAAGTCTTCTTCAGCGCCGCCTGGCTTCATCACTCACTGCACTCAGCATCGCTCTTGGCGTCATGCTGATGGTGCTCGTGCTGGTGGTCTTCGGGGCCGTCGACAGCGCGTTCACTCAGCGAAGCATTGGATATGACCTCATCGTTGGCCCCAAAGGAAGCGATCTCCAGCTTGTCCTGAGCGCGGTTTATCGGATGCAGCCTCCGATTGAGAATCTGCCGTACATGTATCTTGAACAACTGAAGAAAGATCGACGTATTGTTTCAGCGGTTCCCCTGGCCTTTGGTGACGTGACCAAAGAAGGCTCGTTCCCCATCGTTGGCACGACGACGGAGTATTTTGAAAACGAATACATGCCGGGCCAGAACTTCCGTATCCGTGGCAAGCGAATCAATGGGTTGTTTGACACCATCATCGGTGCAGAAGTCGCTCGACAAAACGGCTGGGACGTCGGCTCACAGTTCAACATTGTTCACGGCGGCGCTGAGAGCGATCACGTGCACGATGAAAAGTTCACCGTTGTTGCAGTCCTGGCTCGGACGGGAACCGCGAATGACCGAACCGTGTTCCTGAATCTCGAGGGCTTTTACGCCATCGCCGGACATGAAAAACCGGTCGCTGAAATCGAAAAGCGACTGAAGGACTTCTACGCGGCTGATCCCGAACGACTTGCGGTGGCAATGAAACAACTGGAAGAAGTGAAAGCTCACGAAGCCGAATCAGGCGGCCATGATCACCACGATCATTCCCATTCCACACCGGATGCGATGAAGGAAGTTTCCGCGATTCTGGTCAAGACGCGAAAAGAGATTCCGTCTGACTCTCTGCTGCTGACATCGGATATTCAAAAGGGATTTCAGGCGATGGCCGTTAATCCTGTTCGCCCCATTCACAAACTGGTGAATGGCCTGCTGGGCAACATCCAGACAGCTATGATCGTTCTGATTGCGATCATCATTCTTGTGTCCGGCGTCGGCATTTTTGTCAGTATCTACAACAGCATGTCAGATCGTCGCAAAGAGATTGGAATCATGCGAGCGCTCGGAGCAGGGCGGATGCATGTGTTCGGAATCATCCTGGGCGAATCAACGCTGCTTTGCCTCGGTGGCGGCTTGCTGGGCTGGTTCGTTGGTCATGGCCTCGCGATCGCCGCAGCACCGTGGGTCATCCAGCAAATCGGTCTCCTGATTGATCCGTGGACTCTGAACAAGTGGGAGTCGATCCTGTTTCCGGTCCTCATCGGTCTCGCGACACTCGTAGGCTTCCTGCCCGCGATGACGGCCTACCGCACGAACGTTGCAGACGCATTGCAAAGCTGATCCAGTTCGCACAGTGCACACATCCCGCATTCTCACCCAGAACCCTTCGCGCTCCCCCGCGGCGATCTTTTCGTTAGAACGCTGAGACTCAACGAGGCATATTCTCGTCAGCCATCAGTCGACCTTGCGCGTCGAAGGATCGTTCACATGCAGGGTTATCTCATGACATGAAACGACTCGTCAGATGATGGGTTCGTGAGGCTGTGTCTTCCCCGGCAAACTGGTACACACGGAGGTTGCAATGAAGAACGGACTGCTCCTGACAACAATCGTGCTCGCGATTTCCGGTGCTGCCGGGTTCGCAGTTCAGGTCCGAAACACACAGGATCCTGTGGTCCCAATTCCGGTTCAAGTGGAGCCGCGACGCCCAAGGTCTCAGCAGATTGACAACCTGATGGAACAGAAACTGGACCATGCGGAGGTGATCCTCAAGGGCCTCGTCACTCACGACTTTGATGCGATCGAACGTGCGGCCGAAGATCTGAAACTGATGAGTCTTGATCCCCCCAAAGGCTGGAAGAAGACCGATTCCGACGAAGACGTCTATGAGCATTTCCGGATGGAGTTTATGCGTCTGGCGGCAAGGCTCGAACAGGAAGCGAAGGACAAACATCTCAGCGGTGTGGCATGGTTCCAGCAGCAGATGACGGCAACCTGCATTGCCTGCCATGACTATATTCGCGATGAAGAAATCAAGTAGAATCAGTGTCACCTTTGCCGCCTGGCGAAATGCAGCGATCCAAACTACAAATCTGCACAAAGCTACGGCGTCAATTCCCAGCTGTTATCAAACTGATCTTCGCCGGATTGTCCTGTGTCGCTCGAAAAGGCCGATGCCATTGTCATTCGTCAGGTGGATTTCAGTGAATCCAGCCGAGTACTCACGTTTTTCAGCCGTGAATTTGGCAAATTTGCTGCACTTGCCAAGGGAGCAAAGCGGATCCGGGGGCCGTTCGATGCTGCTCTTGACCTGCTTTCCGAATGTCGCGTAGTCTTCATTCGGAAGTCTTCAGGGACCCTGAATCTGCTGACAGAAGCTCGACTTACGTCGCGTTTTCAGCCACAGCAGGGCGGGACCAAAGATGGACTCAGCAGGCTTTACACAGGTTATTACATCGCGGAGCTGCTGTGTTCGCTGACTGAAGACTTTGATCCTTTCCCGGAGCTTTTTGACCTGGCAAAGTCAGTTCTTTCACTGCTTTCGTCAGCAGAAACTCACCCCTCCACACTCGTTGTTCACTTCGAAATTTCCCTTCTTCAGCACATTGGTCTCCTTCCCAACTTGTTCGAATGTTCGGTCTGTGGATGTCCCGTTGAGCAGAATGGAAAGTTTGCTCACTGGGTCAGTCAGGGCGGACTTTTGTGTCACTCGTGTCGTCGCGAAGAGTATGCCGGAACATCGGTGTCAGCAGGATCGATCGAGATTCTGCGACGATTGACCGAAAGCTCCCCGGATCTCGCCGCGCGAATACGACTGACCAAAGAGCAAACCGAAGAATGCCACAAGCTGGCGGTTTCTGCGATCACAAATGTCATCGGGCGTAAACCAGCAACTCTGCGATACCTGCAGATGTGACTGGACGCTCAGGACGAATCGTCCGTAACTTTTCGTAAGCCATAAACATGCAACACCGCAGGATGCGTCACTGCCGAATGGAATCGGCTGAAGCATCTCGATCACCAGATCGAGACGGCCTGCGTTTCCTCGTTGCCCTGACACTTCTGACGCTGTTCTCCGGCTGCAGTGCGTTTGAACGCGATGAAGAGTCCGGCATGTTCGGGATGGCCAAGTTTCCCGGCATCGACAGCGTCAAGGGCCCTCTGGAACGGGCTCTGTATAACGAAGAGTCCCCTCTGGAGATGGGCCGCAAGTTCTCTCCTGAAGAACGACGGCAGGTCGATGAATGTCGAACAGCGTTTGACAGCGGCAACTACGATGAATCGATCAAGCTGAGCAAGAAAGCTGCTAAGAAGTTCAAAGAATCCACGCTGGGCGAAGAAGCTCAGTTCTATCTTGCTGAGTCCTACTTTGCACTCGGCCGATTCGCGAAGGCTCAGGACGCCTACGACCAGCTCTTCGAAGATTATCCATCGACTCGCTACGTTGAACCGGCCACGCGACGCCTGTTCTTCATTGGTAAAGAATGGCTGCAGATCGCTGAGCCAGTGGCAAAGACGGAAATCATGCAGGTCAGTGGCGAGAAAGTTATTGAGGACAATTCGAAGCCACCGGAAAAACCCAGCGACCCGACTCTTCGAGTTCCATTGCTTCCTAATTTCCATGACCGCTCTAGACCGGTTTTCGACACGCAGGGAAATGCACTGCGTTCGCTCAAGTCAATCTGGATGAATGACCCGACCGGTCCGCTGGCTGATGACGCTCTCATGCTGACAGCGACGTACTATCAGCGACATTCGAATTACGTCGAAGCCGACCGGTACTTCGAAATTCTTCGGGAAGAATATCCCGACAGTCCTCACCTGGAATCTGCGTTCGTTCTTGGTGCCCACGTCAAGCAGATGAGCTACCAGGGCCCTTACTATGAGGGTCAGGACCTGGAAGGGGCACGCAAACTGAAGGAACAGTCACTCCAGCTGTTCCCGGTTTCCAGCCACAGGCAGCAGATCCGAAAAGACCTCGATGAACTGTACCTGCAGGAAGCCGAGCGACTCTGGGCCAAGGTGCAGTACTACGAGAAGAAAAACAAGCCAAAGGCGATTGCGATTGCCTGCGTGAAACTGGTGGCAGAATATCCAGACACAGGCTACGCAAAAGAAGCACGAAGGATGCTTCAGCAGATTGACCGAAATGAAATCAAAGATCTCCCGGAAGTGATGGAGTTCCTTCAAACTCTGCCTTCAACAGACCCCGGCCCGACACCGGAACAGAATGGCGAACCGGTCAAGGCCGTCAGCGATCCAGGTACCAGCGGACGCGTTCGACTCTGACAATGAAACATCTTCTTGTTCTGTTGACGATGCTCAGTTTGACCGCAGCTTCCGGCTGCGGTTACATGCTGGGTACGCCCACATATCAGGGAGTTCGAACGGTCCATGTCCCGGTGTTTACGAACACGTCATTCCGACGAAACATCGACTACCTGCTGACAGAAGCCGTTCAAAAGGAAATTCGAACGCGCGGTGGTTATCGACTGGATGACGCAGAGACCGCAGACACGATCCTGCGAGGTCGCATCGTCGAGATTCGGAAGAACCCGCTCAGCGAAACTCGCTTCGATGACCCTCGGGAAATCCAGCTCATGGTTGGCGCAGAAGTCACCTGGGTCGACCGCCGCAGCGGACAGATTCTTCAGCAGCGAACATTTCCACTCGGAAGTGCACTCTCCCAGTCAGTCAGCAACGTCTCCTTCGCACCGGAAGTCGGTCAGTCTCTCGCAACGGCCCAGCAGGAATCTGCGAGTCGTCTGGCAGCCCAGATCGCTGACATGATGGAAATTCCCTGGTAAGTCTGTTCGCTGAACCTCACCTGGCGATTGAACTCTGATGCACGCGTCCCCACTCAGCAAGATTCCATGGCTGCTGTTCTTCAGCGCACTGGGCATCACTTTGCTGGGGCTGTGCGGGCTTCTTCGCGCTGATGAGCTCTACGGTCGCACAACGCTGGTGGAACGTCAGATCATCTGGCTGATGCTGGCTCTTCCCGTGTGTGGCCTCGTAGCATTTACTCCGTTTCGACGGATCAGACCCTGGAGCACCCCGCTGTTCGTGTTCGCCCTGATCCTGCTCGCGCTAACGCTGTTCATGCCACCGATCAATGGTTCACGCCGCTGGATCCCGCTGGGCTTCTTTGATCTTCAGGCGAGTGAACCGGCCCGGCTGTCTTTCATCCTGGCTCTTGCGGCCTGGCTGATGCACCGACGGACCCAACAAACGGTCACCGGTCTTCTGGTTCCATCATTGATGGCCATCATTCCGATGTTGCTGATCATCAGAGAGCCGGACCTGGATACCGCATTGCTGTTCGTGCCAGTTCTGGCTGTGATGCTGCTGGCTGCCGGTGCCAATGTGCGACACATGATCAATGCCGCTTTGATCATGGTTGCATTTGTTCCATTGCTCTGGACTCAGATGAGTGCCGAGCAGAAGTCGCGCGTCGTCACGGTTTTTACGCAGCAGGATGGTGGCCGAGTTCCAACAGGCGATGGTTTCCATCTGCATCAGTCAAAGCAGGTGCTGGCATTGGGAGGCTTCTACGGAAGTGTTACAGAATCCGCACCGCCACTGGATGATCCTGCCGCCTGGCAACTTCCCGCTTCAAGAACAGACTTTGTCTTTGTCATGATCGGCGAGCGATTCGGGTTTGCAGGGTGCTTCGCCGTCGTTGTGTGCTATTCGATGCTCGTTCTGCAGGGACTCTGGATTGCGCAGAATGCACAGGAGCCGTGGGCCAGACTTGTGGCGATCGGCATCACCACTCTGATCGGTGAGCAGGCAGTTCTCAACACGGCAATGACGGTTGGCATTCTTCCAATCACCGGAACCACGCTGCCGCTCTGCAGTTATGGAGGCAGCAGCCTGATCTCCACATGGGCTGCCATTGGCCTGCTGATGAGCATTCGGATGCACTCAGCACTGGAGGCCGTTGGCGAACCGTTCTTTAGCCGGCAACTGCAATCGACGCGTTAAGAAAAAGCAACTACCGAGCTTCCGAACCAAGATTGTGATCTTCGATCTTCTTGTGCAGCGTGTTGCGATTGATACCCAGCCGCGTTGCCGTTCGTGTCTGCACACCCTGGCTCTGCCTGAGCACCTGCAGGATCAGCTCTTTCTCCACGACGTTGATCACTTCATTGTAGACATCATTGCTGTCTTCACCGACCTCGGCCAATCGGCGGCTGACGAACTCCGTGCACAAAGTACTGAGATCGTCTGAAGATCTTCGCCCAATCCGAACCGGAGCAAGTCCGCGAACATGCGGAGGAAGGAGATCGGCTGTGATCTCACCATTCGTGGAAAGTACCAGCGCGCGTTCGACGTAATTCTGAAGCTCGCGAACATTGCCGGGCCAGTCATACTGCTGCAGGTACCGCAGCGCATCTGTTGAGACTCGACCAGACGAAATTCGATTGGCCTGAGCATAGCGCCAAACGAAAAAGTTCACCAGTGCCGCGATGTCGTCACCGCGTTCACGCAATGCCGGAAGATAGATCGGAATGACGTTCAGTCGGTAAAACAGGTCCTCGCGAAAGCGCCCGGCGGTAATCTCGTCCTGCAGATCAACGTTGGTCGCAGCGATCACACGCACATCGACTCGGATCGTGCGAGTATCCCCGACTCTCTCAAACTCATGTTCCTGCAACACTCGAAGGAGTTTGACCTGAAGCTGATAACTGACGCTGTTGATTTCATCCAGAAAAATGGTGCCGCCGTGAGCCGCTTCGAATCGCCCCGTTCGATTCTCCACCGCGCTGGTGAAGGCACCCTTTGCGTGGCCGAACAGTTCGCTCTCAAGAAGACTCTCAGACAGTGCGCCGCAGTTGACTCGAATAAAAGGTCCCGTCGCCCGAGGACTCAGTTCATGAAGGGCGCGAGCAATCAACTCCTTGCCAGTCCCGGTCTCCCCGGTGAGCAGCACCGTTGCGGTCGTCGGAGCGACCTTCCGCGTCATGCGGTAGACCTCCAACATGGGAGGACTGCTGCCGATCAGCCCGCTGATCAAAATGTTGTCACTCATTACCGACTCGTTTCTTGTGAGCACAAAAAACAGGCAAACCTGATTTTTGATGCCTCAATGCCGCGCAGCTTTTTGAACTGCGACAGCGATTACGTCCTGTGTTTGCCAAAGATTAGCATTGAAAGCCAAAGTTTTCAGCCAACGGGTCTCAATTCCCAAGCCAGACAAGCAAAGTTTGCGCCAATTCCCGGCAGCTGAAGCACTTACGTTCGAGACATTGGTGTTTTCCCCACCTACCGCCCTACTCAATGTGGTCGGCTCTCAAGGTCGATGCGAACTCGACTGGAAGTGTGCGCAGTATTGTGAAGACGCAATGAAGGGACGAACAAGGCCGAGAATGGCCTGACTTTGTAGCGGAACGGCGCGAGCCGTCTGGTGTTGCTAAAACAGACTCACGCACTTCACCGGAGGGCTTGCGCCCTTCCGCTATTTTTTTGGGGGGACTCGACGGAATCCACGATCACGTCGTACTCAGCAAGATCGCAGCCGGGTTCTCGACGGCTCGTTTGAGATCCTGCAGGAACCGGGCGGCAGGAGCTCCGTCGATGGCTCGATGGTCGACGGTCAGGCTAAACGTGATTTCATGGCTGACCACGATACGATCGTCGTCAGTCACCACAGGAGTCTTTCTGATCGCTCCAACTCCAAGGATTGCAACTTCGGGATAATTGATCACCGGAGTGAATGAATCGATCCCCAGACCACCAAGGCTGGACATAGTAAAGACCGCCCCGGAAGATTCCATCGCGCCAAGTCGACCGGCGCGAGCTCGCTCGATCAACTTCGATGATGCCTTCGCAAGTTCCGGCAAAGTGCACGAACGTACGTCTCGCAAGACAGGAACGATGAGCCCTTCGTCCGAGTCGACTGCTAGACCAATATGATGCTCGCCAGCCCCGGCAACGATCAGATCATCTCCCTCCCAGACAGCAGCAAGGGCTGGATGTCTGGTCAGACACTCGGAGGCCAGCTTGATCACAATGTCGTGGAAAGCCGGGACCGGATCAATGCCTGAGACCTTGAACTGCTGACGCAGACTGACGAGGTTACTTGCATCGGCTCTCATGAACAGCGTCACTGGTACAGTTCGATTGCGACTCTGCATGAGACGATCCGCGATCACTCGACGTCGCCCCGACAGGCTCTTCCGACCACTTGCCTGAACCTGCGTTTTCGAATTCGTTGCTGGCGAAGATCCAGCCGCTGCGAGGACATCTCGCTCGCGAACTCGACCATTCCTTCCCGTTCCGCGAACCTGCCGCCAGTCAATGCCCAGACGCTGAGCCGCCTTTCTTGCACGCGGCGTCGCCACTGTCGCCATGTGCGCAGTGACCTCTCCTTTGGCACTGTGAGTTGCAGCGGGCTTTGTCTGACTTGCCATTCGCACATCGTGCTCAGTGATCCGCCCCGCACGTCCACTTCCAGGCAGTTTGTGCAGTTGAACGCCCAGCTCCCGTGCCAACCGACGTACGCTTGGAGACGCAGAAGGGACTTCTTTATGAGATGATTCCGCGGCCGGGTCGGTATCAATGAACGCAGGCGATTTGGAATCTGCTGCCTGCGCTGTCGGTGGTGCTGCTTCTGTTGGCGCCACAACCGGAGCACTCCAATCGGGCGTTTCACCAGGCTGAACCAGACATCCAATGACCGCTCCGACTTTCAGCACATCCCCAGGCTGAGGCCCGTTCGGAGGGATCCGGAGAATCCCGGCATCCACGGATTCAATTTCCTGAAGTGCCTTCTCGCCTTCGAGTTCAAACAGCACGTCCCCCGGACGAATGGTGTCGCCATCGCGTTTGAGCCAGCCGGCGAACTTGCCTTCTTCCATGGACCAACCAAGACGCGGAATTGTGATACTGACGGCCATTGTATTCTGCCCGATCAAACTCATTGTTCGAAACAAGGTCCTGCGACAACCGAACTCACTACCGATCTTATTCCGAGACCAAAGCGCGGATTGCCTGACGGACCTGGTCGTCGCTCGGGATGACCGCTGCCTCAAGCGGCGGACT
>JAEUII010000076.1 GCA_016795145.1 Planctomycetaceae bacterium | reverse complement strand
AGAAAGCCAGGTGCTGTGCCATCATTCCCGAAAGCGCGCGCTATAAGATCGTCATTTGTATCGATGGTCTGATCACCGGTGCCGTCCATGCCGAAAAGGCCATGAAAGCCAAACGGGTCGACGATGTAATTCCTTGACCCGGATGCCAGAAAGTGCTCCGCCAGAGCCTTCTGTTTTTGGAGCATCGTTAAAGACAAGGAGTAGTCTCCATCAGGATCGAATACCAGTTTGGGGTTCTGGCGAATTTGTGCTTCCGCGTTGTATTTCAGAATTGCGGCGTTTGTGAGTTGAGTTGATTGAGTACTTCGAAGAACTGAAATGGGAAACAACACCATTACCGCCGAGATACCTATGCTCATTATCAAAAGAGACATTAGAACTTCGGTTAATGTCACTCCCGCAAACGCCGTCGTATGAGGCGATGCGTTAAGTGCTGTAAATGTGCGACGCTTCATTTTGCAGTCTCCCCGGTTTCCGCGAAGAAGTACGGATCGTCCGCAATCCCGTCCGGCGGGCTGCTTGCATCAGTGGCATTGACAGCGTGAATTGAAACATTCCCAGTTTGCCCCGAGATCGTGACAATCCGACGGTCCTTAACGACGTAAGGCTCTCCGGCTGAAGCGACTTCAGCAGCCCAAGCGGTAGTGCCTGAATCAATCGAATCTGCCGGAACAAACTTGAAACCGCCGTTTGCAGTCTGCAAACTGGCGTTGAAAAGGTCAATTGCCGTGGACGGATCGGAATCAATTGACTTCACGAATTCGTCTTTCAACAACGTCGAGTCTTCCTTGTCGCACACATAAAAATGCAGCACGCCTCCTGAAGCCGCGTCTCCCATCAAGCTGCCGCGGGGTGAATAAACCAAGTCGATGTACTGAGAGTACAATGAGTTCCCTGTGCCTCCGCCAGCAGTAGAAGAGGGTCGCCACGCATCTGGAATTCGCGAACCATCGAGATCGATAACCGTGCCCTCGGGCAATGTTGCCGGCTCACTTGGAATGATTCGGGGTGCTAGTTGAATTTCATAGTCTTCGGGGCCTCCTGATTCGAATGCGGCCGAACGCTCAACTGGAGTGTTGCCCGGATCCCGATACGGGATTCCCAATACCAGAATCTGTGATGCAGGCGGGGGCTGCGTAACGTCGATTAGGCGAGTATTGACCGGATACCAACTGCCACTTGGTCCCTTCGGCACACGAATACGCATGCCGTCAAAGAGCAGACCGCGCCGCTTCAGTTCCCACCAACCTGTCCCTTCACCAAGTACCATCCACACGTCGCGCGCGTCATCTGCTGCACCGTCTTGATTTATGTCGACTGGTCCACCTCCAATATTCGTTTGTCCGTCCAATTCTGGATCCCATCGCCGCAGCTGAATCACTCCATCGTTCCAAGACTCCGAGGGGTCGATATAGACCATGGATGAGACCGTTCGTGGATTATTGATATCTAAAAACAACCGAACGCCCCTAGGCGCACGGGCATAAATTGCCCGATCGCGAGCTCCAGCAAAAAAGGATTGAATTTGGGCCGCCGCTGCCGTCACGCGATCACCATCTCGAGTGAAACGCACAGTCAATAGCGTCATCGTCAACAGCAAAATAACTATGCCGACAACAATCAGCATCTCGAGAAGCGTGTAGCCGTTGCGTTTACAAACCGGATTACATGGTCCGTTGCGTCTCATCGCCGAGCTCCTGCGGAACGATTCCGATTGGTGATGTTGTCGGTGAATGAATCGCGAACGACATTCGGTGAGCCTCTCAACTGCGCAAGATTCCCAAGATTGCCGTTCAAGTCATCATAGGGTTCCAACAAACCCGAGTCAGCATCGAGCCCTGGTGAGATGATTAATGGAGTATGATAGGTATCAGGCGTGTGGTAGTTCACTTCGTTAAACTCCGTTGCCAAGAGCGGCTTACCATTGGCACCATTGAGTCGCTCCAGTTCACTATACAATCGTCCCACGGGGTCGTCCGGGTCTGTGAGCAACAGGTCTCGGGGGAGAGCTCCATTTGGCAAAGGAAGCGGAGGAGGTGACAAACCACGTATCAAGATCCCGGCTGTTTCCCTCTCCAGTCCACCAATTGCTCGCACATCCGTTGCGTCAGCTGGGTCGGCCAGATCCGGCCGGAACGGGGAAGGTGGGTTCATGTCGATCAATCGGGTCGGCCAGCGATAGAATCGCAACGGTTGCCCCCATGCATCAATGAACTCGGGAAGACCATCCTCGTCCGTGTCTGCGATTTCACGCTCATTGAACCGATCGTTGTCCACAGCGCCCACGCCATATGACGCCGACGATGTCAAGGCGAAATACAGCATCTCAGCACTCTCGGTAGTCGGATCATGCTTCTTCCAATTGCTGTCGACTCGATTCCTGACAGCAGTATCGGTCGGATTCGGGTCTCCCTCAGCAATAAGCTGTTCACGTGCATTGGGTGCCGCAATGGCCGTAAAGACACTATCTGCCATCCCTGAAACTCTGGGAGTTGTGGACGCATGTTCTTCGATGTATCGCTCCGCCATCCTCTGAGGAAACTCGAAGCGAAAAGATCTTTTCTTTGCTAGAATTTCAATAACTTCATCACGTACGCCGTGGATATTCTGCTGTGCTAATTTCAGTCGCATGATATCAGCCGCAGCGTCTTTTCGGGGCCCCTTAAACGCGCGGTTGAACGCATCAATCCTCTGCTGTAGTACCCCATCAATTTTACGAATCGTCGCAGCGGTTGCTTCTGCTTCAGCCTGTGACGTCAAGCCGTACATAACTGAAAATGTCAGGCTCATCAAGATGGCGATGATGCCCATAACAATCAGCAACTCTAGAAGCGTGAACGCCTTACGATCAACTGCGGTGGTCGGAACTATTTTCATACTGATCACCAGTAGTCGAATGAAGCACAACTTCGGGAAATGGACCAAGGCCAATTATGGGGCTAATTCGCCACCTGAGAAATTCGTTATGTTGTCAAACTCCGGTTTACGAGCTGCCTGACTCTTCAGTGTGTCGCCATCCTTAAACACACCTCCGACTCCATACAACCCGTCGCGCCCCGGTGAGATGATCTGATATCCATTGTGGTTATGGGCTTGTGGAGGTGTTGCCGTCTTCAAGTACACAAACTGCAGGTCTTCGGGGTTCTTGTTCGGGCTCGGAGGTCCAAGGACATCGAAATCATCCTGTTCGTCCAGGGCCGATCCACCTTGATTAGCGCGGTTATAGTTTCGCCCTTGGCTGGACAGGTACAAATATGGCACTGTCTGTGAGGGCAGCGGATCTAGATACTCCAGCAGTCCATCGCCATCTTTATCAGTGAATCGGGCATTGGCAAACTCGAAGAACGGACCTTCTCTGTTAGTGCCCGCTGAATTCCAAGGCGTTCTCGGATCCTTAGAGAACCCAGTCACAACCGGAGGATCTGATGTGGTGTTCTCAAGTCCCCCTAGAAAAAACACGAGGCATTCGGCTCCGCTCAAGTGCATTTCACTCGAGTTGTTGAGGCCACCATTTGAGTCAAAATTAAACTGTGGCCAAATCGCACGAACCCTAGATCGATCCGCTGCGGGCCACTGGGCGGCGGCGCCTGCTGCGGGAATATAAAGACTGCTCGGAGGTTCGACGTTGTATACGGATTTGAACTTCGCGATTGCGTTGTCGAGCTGGGAGATTTCGGTCGCCACCTGAGCAACTTGCGCTCTTGCTCGCGCTCCGGCGATCGCCGGAAGGATCAGCGCCATCAGAATTCCAATGATCACAACGACCATCAGCAACTCCAACAGGGTAAAGCCGGAGCGGCGGTGGGTGGTAGCTGCTGGGGTGTAGCGTTTCATAAGGAAACCTGTTTCGGTTTTCAGTGTTCAGATCTCAGTTTTCAGTGTTCAGTGTTCAGACTTCAGGGTTCAGTCAGAACAACTGTTTCTGTCTTAGTACACGGCTGCCTGTTGGAGACTCGCTCCGGTCACCCGGAGCGAGTCCTTTGGATCCGCCTTTTTCAGGACAGGTCGTTCAGCAGCTTAATCAGCGGAAGGAACAGAGCGATCACGATGAAGCCCACGATCAAACCGAGCACGACGACCATGATCGGTTCCAGCAGGCTCACCAGACTCTCAACTCTCACTTCCACTTCTTCGTCGTAGACGTCCGCGACCTTGTACAACATGTTGTCCAGAGCACCGGTCTCTTCACCCACGTCCACCATGTTGACCACGAGGTCGTCCACGATTCGGCTTTCCTTCAGAGGAACCGCAATCGTTTCCCCTTCGCGAATCGCCGAGTAAATATTGTCAAAGGCTCGCACGAACACCGCGTTGCCCGCCGTGTCACGCGAAATCAAAAGTGCTTCCAGAATCGGAACACCAGAAGCAATCAGCGTGCCCAGCGTTCTGGTCACGCGCGCAATGGTACCGATATGCAAAATCTTCCCCACCAGCGGTATGCGTAAGGCCAGCCAGTCCATGACATAGGCCCCCGTTTTGTTCTTCTTCACAATTTTTATGAAGAGCCAGACTCCGATCGGAGTAATGAACATCATGTACCAGTACTTCATCATCCAGTCAGACATCTCAATCAGGAAGACCGTCGGACCAGGCAGTTCCACCCCGAAGCCAATGAAGATTTCTTTGAACTTCGGAATGATGAAGATCATGATGAACGACACGATCGCCACAGCGACGGTAATGACCGCTGCCGGGTAAATCATCGCACCCACGATCTTTCGCTTCAGCGACTGAGCCTTTTCCTTGAAGTCAGCAAGACGCTGAAGAATGACTTCCAGCGCACCGCCCGCCTCACCGGCCTTCACCATGTTGACGTACAGGTTGTCGAACGCCTTCGGCTGCTTGGCCATGGCTTCCGACAGCGTGTTACCGCCTTCGATGTCTTCGATGACGTCCATCAGAGCATTCTTCAATGCTCCTGGTTTGCTTTGACCTTCCAGAATTCGAAGGCTTCGAAGAACCGGAAGACCGGCGTCCTGAAGCGTTGAAAGCTGGCGTGTGAATGTGCACAGGATCTTCGGCTTCACACCACCGATCGTGAACACCTTGCCGGGCTTTTTGCCCTTGGGACCACCCTTCTTGGCGTCCTTCTTGGCGTCCTTCTTTTTGCGATCCTTCTCCCGAATCTTCGTGACGTAAAAGCCCTTCTCACGAATCATCGTCTGGGCTTCGGCTTCTGACGGAGCTTCGATGGTGTCTTTCACCTCGAGCCCCGAGCTGTCCATTGCTTCATATGCAAAGACTGGCATGCCGTCTTCTCCAGCAGGTTCCGGTAGGTACTGAAACACACGTTTCAGGAAAATTGACCTCGCGGCAACCTGTTCGATGTCGTAAGGATCCGAGGACCCTTGTTCCACCATCAGGCCTTGCAAGGCAAAGCGTGTGCCGTAGTTAGCCCCCAACAGTTGAGGGCTCTCCAATCTGGTTCAGTTCTGTGCCGAAAGCCCGGAAAAAGCTCGGGCAAACCGAGATTTTTACGGGCTCAGCGTCGTTTTGTGCGATGGCGACGGACACTGTCCGGATGTCCTGGCCTTCGCACGGTCAGTTTATTAGGTTTTTTCCGTTCGTCACGGTCAGTTGCAGGAATCGCTGTATTCTTTTGCTTCAGCAATTTTGAACACGTCTGAGTTTGCACCACGGCCGGCACCGCCGTCTGCTCAGCTTCGAGCCTGCTGTGAAATGAGTCCGCCCGGGCCAAATTTGGCCTGGGAATTTATCAGTCCACATCTTCCACAACGGTTTCCCGCACGACTTCATCAATCGTCGTCAGGCCGTCAAAGATCAGTTTCAGCCCGGATTCTCGCAGTGTCGTCATCCCCTGCTGGCGAGCGACGTTGCGGATGTCGTCTCCGGAGGCTTCCGCCGCAATCGCATCGCGGATTTCGTCCGTCATCATCAGCAGTTCGTAAATCCCGATTCGGCCCTTGTAGCCCGAGTTGTTGCAGCGAGCACAGCCCTTACCGTAATAGAACTTGTACTTACGCGCTGTCGCCAGTGGCAGCTGAAGTTCCATCAGCAGCTCATCCGAGGGCGAAAATTGAGTCCGGCATTCCGAACAGATTCGTCGCACCAGTCGCTGAGCCAGAATCCCTTCGACCGTCGCGGTAATCAGGAACGCCGGAACCCCCATGTCACGAAGTCGAGTGACCGCCGAAGGAGCGTCGTTCGTGTGGAGCGTGCTGAACACCAGGTGCCCGGTCAGCGAACTCTGAACCGCGATTTCCGCCGTCTCGTAGTCTCGAATTTCTCCGACCAGAATCTTGTCCGGGTCGTGTCGCAGGATGGCTCGAAGAACGTTCGCGAAGGTCACGCCAACGTCCGGATTCACCGGCACCTGAATGATCCCCTCGATGTCGTATTCGATTGGGTCTTCACTGGTGATGATCTTTGTCTCAGTGTCGTTCAGCTCATTCAGAGCAGAGTACAGGGTCGTTGTTTTTCCGGAACCCGTTGGACCCGTTACCAGAATAATGCCGTTCGGGCGACGCAGCAGTCCTCTGAACTTGCTCAGGATGGAAGCGTCCATACCGATCTTGTTCAGGTCAAGAGCCACGACGGTTCGGTCGAGGACTCGCATAACCACCGCTTCGCCAAACAGAGTCGGCAGCACGGAGACTCGAAGGTCCACGTTGTTACCGCCCACGTTCAGTTCGATACGACCGTCCTGAGGCAGTCGACGTTCGGCAATGTCCAGATTGGACATCACCTTAATACGGCTGACGATGGCGTTCGCCAGGTGTCGAGGCGGCGGAACCATCTCGTAAAGAACGCCGTCCGCCTTGACTCGAATCTTGAACTCGTCTTCAAACGGCTCAAAGTGGATGTCGCTCGCCTGGTCACGAATCGCGAGCAGCATCACCATGTTCAGCAGCTTCTTAATTGGCTGCGAGTCTGACATTTCCTCGGCGGAGGCCAGGTCGTAGCCGCGGATTCTCTTCTCCGAATCCTCATCATTGGAGAGCTGCTCGATGACATCTTCAATGCTCTCTTCACGGTCGGCATAGTAGCGAGCGATTGCGGCTTCGACGTCCGGACCGGACGACACGGCACCGCGAGTCTCAAGTGAGATCAGGTTTCGAAGGTCATCGAGAATCGCAATGTTCTGAGGGTCCGCCATCGCGACGGTCAGAACGTTATTCTTCAGCGACACCGGCATGATGCGATACAGCTCAGCCATCGTCTGCGGAACAAGTTCCAGCACGGCGGGCTGAATATTGGTCTCTTCCAGATTGATAATGGGCATGCCCCATTGTTCCGCCAGAGCTTCCGTCACCTGTGCCTGAGTGACAAGCCCCATGCGAACCGCGACCTGACCAATCACCGTACCGGGATTCTGCTTCTGCTCTTCAAGGATATCCCAGAGCTGGTCATCGTTGATGTAACCAAGATCAACCAGGATCTGTCCAAGTTTACGCTGAGCCATACGAGACCCACAAAGTGAGAGTTGAGGTGCTTCCTGAATGCTCGATCCCGGAGACTCGTCATGAGCAGCCGGTCAGGAGAGATCTGCTCCTGATCAGTTCACATGTCAGACGTCGTCGCGTTCACACGGCGACTGTGTCTGCAGGTGCTGGCCTATTCGTCGTCGTCGTCATCTTTCTCTTCATCAAACACCCCTCGCTTCGCACGCTCAATTCGAGCCCGCAGTTCGCCGGGGTTGTTTGATTTGTAGATCACGTCTTTCTCTTCGCAGAGCCCGTTCTTCCACAGATTGAACAGCGAGTCATCCAGCAGGATCATGCCGAACTTTCGTCCGGTCTGGATGGCACTGTTGATTCGGAACGTCTTTCCTTCTCGAATCAGGTTTGCAATCGCCGGCGTCACCACGAGCTGCTCGTACGCAGCGACCAGGCCTTTGGGCTTGCGAGGAAGCAGGGCCTGGCTAAGGATGCCAATGATCGCGTTTGCCAGCTGAGTACGAATCTGTTCCTGCTGGTTCGTCGGGAACACGTCGATGATTCGGTCCACAGTACCCTGAGCACCGGTGGTGTGCAGAGTACCGAAAACCACGTGTCCTGTTTCGGCCGCAGTAATGGCCGCTGAGATCGTTTCAAGGTCTCGCATTTCCCCGACGAGGATCACGTCCGGGTCCATTCGCAGAGCACGTCGCAGCGCTTCCGGGAACGTAGGAACGTCGACGCCGATTTCTCGCTGGTTGATCGTCGAATGATGATGCTCGTGATAGTACTCGATCGGGTCTTCCAGCGTGATGATGTGATGATCCATGTTGTGGTTCATCCAGTTGATCATCGACGCAAGACTGGTCGTCTTACCGGAACCCGTTGGCCCCGTGACCAGAAACAACCCTCGAGGACGCTGAATCAGCTCACGCACAACCGGAGGCAGACCCAGCTGTTCAAACGTCAGGAACTCGTTCGGAATTCGTCGCAGAACCATTCCGATCATGCCGCGCTGCTTGAACACCGCGACTCGGAAACGGGCCTTATCACCGAACGCAAATCCGAAGTCGGTACCGCCTCGTTCCTGCAGCTCCTGCTGATTACGCTCCGGCGTAATACTCTTCATCAGGTTGGTCGTGTCATCAGCCGTCAGCGTTCGAGTTTCCAGGCGGACCATTCGGCCGCCCGCTCGAATCACCGGAGGCTGACCAACCGTAATGTGAAGGTCGCTCACGCGTTCCTTGACCACAGTTTCAAGCAGCTTGTCGATTTGAAAACTACGACCGCCTGTTGACATGGATTCAATTCCCTTTCGGAGGCTTCATCAGCGACAAATACGCCTCGACCTTTAGTGACCACCCTTGGACAGCTTGTAGACTTCCGCAAGTGTCGTCATGCCCGCAAACGCTTTGTCCTTTGCGTCTTCCACCAGAGTCTTCATGCCCAGCAGTCGAGCCTGGCGTCGGATGTTCTGAGCAGGTTCGCTGTTGAACGCCATTTCACGCAGAGTGCTGTTCATCGTCATCAGTTCAAAGACCGCGCGTCGTCCCTTGTATCCTGTGTGCTTGCAGTTATTGCAGCCTTTGCCGCGGACCCACTGACCTTCCGAAAGCTCTTCCGGAGTAATATTGAAGACTTCCACTTCTTCCGGAGTCGGCTGGTAGGGTTCTTTACACTTCGGACAGACGACTCGCACAAGTCGCTGAGCCATCACGGCCATCAGGGAGCAGGCCACCAGGAACGGCTGAACTCCCATGTCGATCAGACGAGTAATCGCACCCGGCGCGTCGTTTGTGTGGAGCGTACTGAATACCAGGTGTCCCGTGAGCGACGCCTGAATGGCCATTTCGCCCGTTTCTGTGTCGCGGATTTCTCCCACCAGAATCGCATTCGGGGCCTGTCGAAGCATGGCCTTAATGATCTTTGCGAAGTCCAGTCCGATGCTGTGCTTCACTTCCACCTGGTTGATCCCCGGCAGATAGTATTCGACCGGGTCTTCTGCCGTGATGATCTTACGGTCCGGACGGTTCAGCTCACCGAGCGCCGAGTAGAGCGTCGTCGTCTTTCCGGAACCCGTCGGACCAGTCACCAGAAAAATGCCGTTCGGACGGCGAATGATGTTCTGAAACGTTCGATAGTTTTCGTCGCTGAAGCCGAGGTTTCGAATACCGATCTTGATGTTGTCTCGGTCAAGAATTCGCATGACCACCGCCTGACCATGGTTGGTCGGCAGAATGGAAACTCGAAGGTCGAACTCCTTCTGGCCCGCACGCGTCTTGATTCGACCGTCCTGTGGACGACGCTTCTCGGAGATGTCCATCTTCGCCATGATCTTGAAGCGGGACAGCAGCGCGCCGAGAAGTCGCTTGGGTGGGCTGTCACGTTCCAGAAGAACACCGTCGATTCGGTATCGAATTCGAACACGGTCTTCGAACGGTTCAACGTGAATGTCGCTGGCACGCTCACGAACGGCTTCGGAAATGATCAGGTTCGCAAGTCGAATGATCGGAGCACTGTCGTCTTCTTCACCCTTCATTGCAGCCGCAGCTTCAACGTCGGTGAAGTCGATCTGAGTTTCAGTGAACTCGGAGATCATCGAGTCCACCGATTCTGTTTCCGACTGGCCGTAGTGACGGTTGATGGCCGCCTGGATCGATTCCAGCGGTGCCATCACCGGGCGGATATCTCGGTTCAGGACGAATCGAAGCTTATCAAGAACCTCGATGTTGTTTGGGTTGTTCATCGCGATCACAACGGACTCGCCGTCCGATTCGATCGGGATCACAACGTTCTCGCGCGCCATGGACTCCGTGACCATCTCGATCACGCTGTTCGGGATCTGGCGGCCTTCCAGCTCAATATAGTCGTACCCGAATTCTTCCGCCTGAGCGCGGCCAAGATCGCTGCCGTTGATATACCCGAGACGAACGAGAGCGTCTTCCGGAGTAATCCCGAGGTTCGCAGCCATGCTGCGCGCCTCTTCAAGCTGAGATTCCCCGATGGTGCCGTCGTCGACGAAACGCTCGAGCCAGTCACGCATTCCAGAACTCCGAAACTGCGTCAATATGCAGCAAAGTGGCAGCGAAAATTAGTAAAACGGAATCCCTTCCCAACCCTCCGGAAATTCCCCGAACCCCAATGTTGTTCAGGCGACTGGTTTCTCCGTGAGAACACAGCGAAACGCAAGAGGCCAACTCGACATTTTTCTGTGAAAAGACAGAGAAAGACCGAGTCAAAATGTTGGTTTCAGAGAACATCAAGACAGGAAATCGGAAAGGCACAACGACAGGAATTGTTCAGGTTAGTCCACAGTGAAACAGCGGCATTCTCCTGCCAGGGACCCACAGTCTTCCTGACTTCTGTATCGGCAGTGTTTGCTGAAGATCGGTGGAAAACCCGCTGATCATTTCGACAGCAGACGGAAGTCCTCCTCCCCAGTCCCTATCCCCTATGGATTGAATAACCGGCGTGGTTGGAAGTATCTGCCATACCTGCAAAGCCATTCTGCCCTTCCCGTTCCGTCAACTCAAGACCCCAGGCGCCCGCCGGTCTCGGAATTTAGAAGTCATCAGAATCCCATGCAACGATTGATCGGCCAACGTTCTGTCCTGGCCGCTGCATGCTGAAAAGTCTACCCATCCCCTTTGCTCGGCCGGAAATCGGCAGAAATTGCCGCTGGAATCGAGGAGCCAGGCAGGGTTGTCGACAAGACGGTCGACAACCGTGTTGGCTTGCAGAACGACCAGGTTGGCTACCGGAAAATACCCATGATTATGCAGCGACTCCCTTCGAACGATTCTGAAGACCCATTCGGCTTCGAACCTTCAGAAGATGCGCAAGTCGGCTGGATGTACCGAGGAGTTCCCCAGGACCGAATCGCCGCGATGGCTCGATTTAGTCGCGTTGACGCCGGCCATTCTTGCTCAGAATCGACCGGTACGTCTTCAGTCGCTGGCCCCGCATGGCTGTCGCTCCGGCGCATCGTCCGCCAGGCAGAGTTCAGCCAGCTCTACTTTGGCTAGCCCGTGCGGTAGTGGATCTTGCTAAAGATCCTCCAGTTGCAGATCCTTTCGTGTCGCTGTCTTGTTGCGCCAGCGCGAATTCGTCGCATCTTCCTTGTCCATCCCTAAGGCTTTCGGTCGCCTCCCTTGAAACCGTTTTGCTCTGAGGCAAAGATCCTGCCCATTCAGGATTTGCCATGCCTCCAGGGGATATTTCAGGTGAGTGAGTTCAATCCTTTTGCGGCACCTGCTGACTTCGGAGATGTTGCAAAGCCGTCGGGCGTGATTTACGGAGGGATCGGCCGCCTTGCGTACTTCGGCTTTTCAGTTCTGGCCTATATTGCGCTGATCTTGATTTCCTCAGGACTCAGGTACGCCTTCGCCGAAGATGCGTTTCCGCTGCTATTGATCCTGGTTGTTTCGTACTACGCAACGCTGCTCTTCCTGGTTGTTCAGCGGCTCAACAATATGGGCTACAGTGGGTGGTGGACGCTTGGCATTATTGTGCCGTTCCTCAACCTTTTGCTTGGGTTGAAGTGTATTGCCGCACCGGAGGGATACGCCTTCAACAAACGGCTGGATACCGCTGGAAACATCATTGCCGGGATCTTTGTCGGCATCGTTGTGCTGGCAATTATCACAGTGATTGTCTTGGCAGTCCTGGGGTAATTGGATTAGGTGTGGCCGTTTGTGTATTATCGCAGCGGTGAGCGGAAACGTGCTCGACCTTTCCAGCTGTACGATTCTGGCACCAAAGGTCGCTTCTGGTGTTGAACGTTGATTTTCGCCTCGGTATCCTCCCGCGTTTCTGAAAAACCGGCCATCAGAGCCGGTTGACGATGAAATTGCATCCGACCATGACCTGTGTCTGAGAATTGTCGCAGGGGAAAGACCCGGCAGCCGGATTTTGGCTGGTGCGTCAGTGAAGTGGCGGTCGAAATTGAGGCATCGAAATTCAAAGTGTTTTCGCGCAGCGGCAGAATCGGCCGAAGTTTTTGAGCGACAGCAGTTTGTGTTGTATTGGTAGTCCAGATTTTGAGGTTGTTTGAGATGTCGGAAGATCTGCGTGTAAAGGTTGAGCGACGAACGGTTCCGGGCTCTACAGGGGCTCGAAAGCTGCGTGCCGAAGGTCGCGTTCCGGGAAATCTCTACGGTCTTGGCAAGACGGGCGAGTCTGTGTCTGTCTGTGGTGAGCTGATCGAAAAGCTCGTCGCAACACGCTCTTCGGTTGTCGACGTCGAACTGGACGGCGGTGTTGAGAAGGCTGTGGTTCAGGAGCTGCAGTGGGATGTTTTCAGCACCCATGTGCTCCATGTTGACTTTCGACGCGTTGACCCAAATGGTCGTGCGACGGTTGACGTAGTTCTTGAGCTGCGTGGTGAGCCGGTTGGTCTGAAGGACGGCGGTGCCCTCCGTCAGAACGCCAAGAAGGTTCGAGTTGAGTGCCCTGACTACCGAATTCCAAAGTCGATCCCAGTGCGAATTGGTGCATTGAAGATTGGCGATGTGATCAAGGCTTCAGATCTTCAGTTGCCCGAGTACGCGAAGTTGGTCACACCAGCAGATGCCGTACTTGTGGAGCTGTATGACCCACGAAAGAGCTAGTGGAAATTATAGATGAAGGTTGTGGTAGGGCTCGGGAATCCAGGAAGTCAGTATTCCGGAACTCGTCACAACGTTGGATTTGATGTCATTGACGAGCTGGCTCGTCGGTGGCAGCTGGCAAAGCCGCAGTTGAAGTTTCAGGCGGAATTGCGAGACGGAAATTTCGGGGGTCACAAGGTTCTGCTTGTGACTCCGCAGACGTTCATGAATCGAAGCGGCGAATCTGTTCAGCAGATTGTTCGCTTTTACCAGGTGCCGACGGAGACTCTGTCGGACAGCATGGTAGTGATCTGTGACGATATGAATTTGCCACTGGGCAGGCTTCGATGGCGTGCCAGTGGTTCATCAGGTGGTCAAAAGGGCCTGGCGGATATTCTCCTCAGGCTTGGTTCAGACCAGGTTCCCCGGCTTCGCCTGGGAGTCGGTCGTCCTCCGGGACAAATGGATCCCGCCAAATGGGTGCTGGCGAAGTTTCGTTCTGAGGAACAAACTGAGTCAGAACTCATGACAAAGCTCGCGGCGGACTCAGTCGAGCTGTGGGTGAAGGAAGGGATTGCCAGTACGATGAATCGGTTCAACCGCTCATCGGACGAATAGGTTCAAAGAAAATTGATTGTGTTCTGATGAAGGGCTGAGATCCTTCGTTCTTCAGGGAGCAAAAGTTCCGTGTCTGTTGCAGCTGAAAAAGTCGTTAAGCCTCACAATTACGAAGGTATGTTCCTGGTCGACAGCGGCAAGTTCGCAACGGATCAGGACGGCGTTACCAATGAAATTCTTGGCGTTCTGAAGAAGGCCGGAGCAACTGTCGTTGCTCATCGCCCATGGCAGGACGGCAAGCTGGCGTACGAGATCGAAGGCATGAAGAAGGGCCTTCACTACATCGTATGTTTCACAATGCCAGGCACCGGCATGAAGACTCTGGTTCGTCAGTGCCAGCTGAGCGAAACCATTGTTCGCCACATGACCATCAAGCATCCGCAGAGCATCTTTGATGCAACTGTTGCTTCGATTTCCGGAACTGCTCCAGCTCCGGTTGAAGCGGCGGCACCGGCTGCAGAAGGCGAAGACGAATAACTCGTTGTTCAGCACCATGAGTTTGCAGCGGGAGTGGACTTCACGAGTCCGGTACCTCCCTCAGGTCAGGAGCATCTTTTCCCGTTTGATGCAGATCGGAGCAGGTGATGGCCTCGTTCAACAAAGTAATTCTCGTCGGTAACCTGACCAGAGATCCGGAAGTCCGATACACACCAAGCGGAACTGCTGTGTGTGACATCAGCCTTGCGGTCAATTCCAACTGGACGGACAGGAAGACGAACGAGCGTAAAGAAGAGGTCACTTTCATCGACGTGACTCTCTGGGGACGAACGGCAGAGATCGCAGGCGAATACCTGACAAAGGGTCGCCCGGTCCTGATCGAAGGTCGTCTTCAGCAGGATCGCTGGGATGATAAGGAAACGGGGCAGAAGCGTTCAAAGCTGAAGGTGGTTGCTGATGCCATGCAACTCCTTGGCGGACGAACAGAAGGCGGTGGCGGCGGCGGTGCTCCTCAGGGGGCATCAGGTCGTCCGCAGAATTCGCGTTCGGCCGCTCCAGCTCGTGATAGCTACGCAGATGCAGATTCGGGACGAACTCCGGATCAGACGTTCTATGACGACATGCCTTCGGGTGGTGAGGACGTTCCTTTTTAGTTCATTGATTCATTGACTTAACCGGTGAATGCTCATCAGAGCAGCCGGCAGTGGTTGAAATAAGGATCTGGTTTCCATGACGAGTACAACTCCTGTTAGCTCTCGCAACGTCGAAGTGCTGCTTGTTCACGATGTTGAAAACCTTGGTCATCGCGGCGAAATCGTCCGAGTGAAGCCAGGTTATGCACGCAACTACCTCCTGCCTCAGGGCAAGGCGACGATTGCGACTGAGCACAACAAGCGAATGGTCGAGAAGCACAAGGAAAAGCTTGCTGCTCTGGAAGCCGGCCGCGTGAAGTCGTACCAGAAGATTGCCGATGCTGTCAGCAAGTACAGCGCGACGATCGAAGCTCATGCGACTTCAGACAACCACCTCTACGGTTCGGTTGTTGCCCGTGACATCAGCGAAGCTCTGAAGGTTGCTGGTCACCCTGTCGAAGCCGAGCATGTCCGCCTCGACGGTCCGATCAAAGAGCTGGGTATGTACACCGTGAAGCTGAAGTTCCACGAGAAGGTTCAGACCGAAGTCAAGGTTTGGGTTGTTCCTTCCGCAACCTCAGGCTGATGATTCAGGCTGTTGCGAGACGATGGGAATTCACTCAGTCGTCTCCGGAGCGATCAGGCTTCAATGCCTGACCCTCAACGGGTTCACAAATTCCAAATCCTCAGGTGCTTGAGTGCCTGAGGATTTTTTTCGCGAATGCCCTGCACCGTTTCTCCGTGAATACGTCCATGCCAGGGTGCTGTGCGATTGATTTTCGACTTCGCTGGGACGTCCCATGGCTGACGACAAGCTGAGACTTCCTCCTCAGAACCTTGACGCCGAACGCGGTGTGCTTGGCAGTATTCTGCTGCTGAATGAGGCGATTGACGAGGTTGGTGAATCACTGAAGTCGGAGCATTTTTACAGCGATGCTCATCAGAAGATCTACGCCGCCATTCATAAGCTGTATGAGGCTGGTGTTCGCGGGATCGATGCGATCACTCTGGCTGAGGAATTGATTCGCCGCGGAGAACTGGAAGCCATCGGCGGCCCAGCCTACCTCGCGGAGATTCTTGAGTCAGTTCCGCACGCTGCTCACGTGCGTTACTACGCCACGATCGTTCGCGAAAAATGGATGCAGCGCACGCTGATCTATGCGTGCACCGAAATTCTGAGCGAGTGTTACACGGCCGCTGATGATGTCGAGGCTCTGCTGCAGTCCGCGGAGCGGCGAATCTTCAGCATCCTTGAAGAGCAAGGCGGCAACGCCAGTATCGCCATCGGCGACATCCTGATGGATGCGTTCAATCGCATTGATGAACGCCTTCAGAAGACGGGCGATGTCACCGGGATTACGTCCGGCTTCGCGGACCTCGACCATCAGACCACTGGCTTCCAGCCAACCGAACTGATCATTCTGGCGGCTCGTCCGAGTATGGGCAAAACCGCGCTGGTCTGTAACATCGCCGAGGCGGTGGCGCGCAAGAGCGACAAAGGCGTGCTGCTGTTCAGTCTGGAACAGTCGAACCTGGAACTGGCCGAACGTTTCCTTGCGATCACAGCGCGCATTAACGGTCATGATCTGCGAGCCGGGAACCTGAGCGAAGAACAACACGACCAGCTCGTTCGCGCGTCGGATGATCTGGCACGTCTGCCACTGTTCATTGACGACAAGCCAGGCCGAACGATGACTCAGGTCGCCGCACTGGCGCGACGACTTCATCGTCGTTCGCCGCTGGGTGTGATCATCATCGACTACCTTCAGCTGATTGAACCGGAAGATAAGGCTTCTCCTCGTGAACAGCAGATCGCCGGAATTTCACGACGGCTGAAATTCCTCGCGAAGGAACTGAGAGTTCCTGTCATCGCGCTGGCTCAGCTGAACCGAGGTGTGGAACTGCGAGAAGACAAGCGGCCTCGACTGGCTGACCTGCGAGAAAGCGGTGCGATCGAACAGGACGCGGACATGGTGATGTTCCTGCATCGTCCGGATGCGTATGACCCTGAAGACCGGCCTGGCGAAGCAGAAATCATCGTCGCGAAACACCGAAGCGGTCCGACCGGGATTGTCCGATTGACCTGGCGCAAGGAGTTTATGCGGTTCGAAAACTACAGCCCGATGACCGATTCGGACTTCAACCTGTAAGTTGCGGTTTGAGGTTTTTGGTGCTCGGCTTCCGGACGCTACCTCACGGTGCTGCAGCCGTGTCAGCCTTCTTTGGCGGTCGAGTTGTCCAGCGGAGCAGCAGCGGAAGCAGAACCAGATCGCTGATGAGTCCACCGATCATCGACAAACTCAGGATCGCGCCGAAGTAGACCAGAGGAATGAATTCTGACACCGTCAGAACCATGAAGCCCGCGACCAGAGCTATGTGTGCGAGTACCACAGCCTTGCCGACTCCTGACTGAGCCGCCTGCAGGGCGCCGCTGACGCCCAGCGTCGGCAGAGTGCGCTGGAAGACTTCGAAGTAATGCACGGAGCATGTGAAGCCCATGCTCACGCTGGCGATCATTGCCGTTCCAATGTTCACGGGGATCTGGAGCAATCCCATCGACCCTGTCACGAGTGCAATCGGGAACACATTCGGGACCAGTGAGATGATTCCGATGCGAAGACTGCGAAATGCGATGGCCATGCAGATGACGGTGCCGATCGAGGCTCCGAGAAAGCTCTTCATCTGATCAGCCAGAAGACTGTCAATGATGCGTGCCATCAGAACAAAGAGGCCGGAAGCCGTCGGTGTACCGGCTGACAGAGCGGCTTTGTCGCCTTCCTTTGCAGCGTCGTCCGTGTCCGGGGACTTCCGGTCCGCGATGCTGCGAAAATGTTCCGCGACGACACCACGTACGCGAGCAATCTGCTGGAGTTTCTTTTCCGTTGACTGTTGTTCCGGAGATCGCAGAACAATGCGCATGCGGTGACGTTGATTATTGTAGAAGCTGTCGACGAGGTCCTTTTGTCGGCGTGTGACCTGGTCCAGTCGCTTCACCGGGGGGCCAAGGCGAGGAGGAACATCGATCGCATCATTCAGTGACAGAACATCCAGCGGAACACCGTCATCACGAAGTGCCTTCAGCTTGTCGGTCAGCTGGCGGGTCTGTTCAAGAAACTCGTTATTCAGTGGTTCGGGAACATCAAACGAAACATCCCATGTTCCGGCTGGTCCCAGATGGGATTCCACAAATTTGAGCGAACGAAGGATGGGCGAAGATTCGCGAAAGTTTCGGCTGAAGTCTGTTTCCACCTGCATGACAAACAGCCCCGGCGCAGTTGCGAATGTCAGTACCAGGCAGATGATGGTCGTTGCCACAGGATGACGGTCGATGTAATGTGCCATGCGGTCGAGCAGAGTATCCAGGCGTCCTTCCAGCCGGACGCGTCCGGGAACCGGAACCTGTGATCCTGACGCAAAAGCGGCTGGCATCACCAGCAGGATCAGCAACAGCACCATCAATGTTCCCACGGTCATCATGATCGCAAAGCTGCGTACCGGGATGATGTCAGAGACCAGCAGTGCGGCGAATCCCACCGCGATTGTCACGACGGTCCAGAACACGGGATGCCACAGTTCGCGAAATGTGCGTTTCATCGCCGCATCTGCATCCAGCTGATCCTGAATGCGAAGCTCTCGGTAATGAACGATGATATGCGTCGTTGTGCTGATTGCGATGATAGTCACGAGTGAGTTGAGCATCGAACTGACCATGCTCAATTGTGATCCCACTACAACCAGCAATGCTCTTGTGCAGGTCACAGATCCAATCACAATTCCGATTGAGGCCAGGACCCATCGCACATGTCGAAAGATGATCAGGAGCATCAGAGACAGAACCGCAAGGGATGCGATGTACAGAACGTTGCCATCTCGTTCGACGAGGTCGAACATCTCCTGGATCTGGACAGGCTCACCGGCAATCGCTGCATCTGGCTGCAATCTCGCGGCGACGTCATGAATGCTGCGGATGGTCTCATTGCGGCTGACTGCTGACTGATCTGCCGGCTTCAGCTGAAGTACGATGGCCGTTGTCGCCTGATCCGGGCCCAGCAATACTCCTTCAAACAGCTTCAGCATGGCTCGTCGCGTATTGCGATTGCGAGGAGATTTCTGAAGCAGGCTGGCGAGATCCCGAGTCCGTTCGGCATCGATTCCTTCGAGCATTGCAAACTCGTCTGCCAGTGCCGTGATCTTTGCGGCCGCTGCTTCACTCAGCTCCGCGAAATCTCCATCGGGATTGGTGTGAATCAGATTTCCCTGAGGCCACGCAACGATAACAAACTCGTCGCCACCGAAATCCTGCCGTGTCTGGCGAAGAATGCGGATGTCTTCATTGTTCGGAGGAAAGAAGGATTCAATCGTCTGATCGAAGGAGAGACGTGACGCGACCGGGATCGAAACCAGGACCAGGAGTGCGGCGAAAGCCAGCAGCCAGTTTTTGAAATCCGACAGTCGGTCGATGAACATCGTCAGTGTTTTTCCAAAACCCGCCCGTTATCTGGTGCGACAGCGGACGAGTCGTATCACAGATCATCGAGAAGAATCCGGGATCCTAACGAAATGTTTGTTTCTCTGCATGTCGCATTGAGCAAACTGCAATCACTGAAAATGCCTGTGGAAAGGCCGACCCGGCGAAGCGAGCATCTGTCGTCCTGTTTGGACAGCCTGCTGCATTCCGGGTCAGTTCTTCTTGCTGGAAGCATCCAGGACTTCCCTTGCCTGGCGAACCAGGGAAAGCGGTGTAAACGGTTTTTGCAGGAACGCCGTTCGTCGACCATCCTGCAGAATGGCATCTTCGGTGTAACCGCTGATGTAAAGTACCGGAAGGTCGGGCTTCATCGACTGGATGATCTTCGCGAGTTCTTTGCCGCCCATTCTTGGCATCACGACGTCGGTGATGAGCAGATCGATCTGCGACATTTGAGGCCGAGCGAGCGTTACTGCAGCGGCCGCCGATTCAGCAGCAAGGACTCTGAACCCCGCGTTCTCCAGTGCGATGACAGTGATCGTTCGGACGGCGTCATCGTCTTCGACAAGCAGAACCGTTTCACGTGCACGGCCAGGCTGTGGCGCACTGGTGGAGGTTGATTCGTCATGACTGGCCGCTGCCGCAGGAAAGTACAGCGACACCGTTGTCCCGCAGCCGGGTTCACTGTCCACAAAGATGGAGCCACCGAACTGGCTGACGATTCCGTGGACGACTGACAAGCCGAGCCCCGTTCCCTTTCCAACCTCCTTCGTTGTGAAGAACGGTTCAAAAATCCTGGCTCGAACATCCTCTGTCATTCCCTCACCAGTATCCACAATCTTCAGACACACGTAGTCTCCTGGCGTCATAGCGATATCTTCCGAGTGCTGGAAATCCGGGATGGTCACATGGTGTGTTTCGACCGTCAGTCGACCTCCGTGAGGCATCGCGTCTCTGGAGTTCACGGCAAGGTTCATCAGCACCTGTTCCAGTCGTCCCCGATCACCAACAACACCAGGCAGCTCCTGATCCATCTCGATGTTCAGCTGGATGTCTTCACCAATCAGGCGTTTCAGCATTTTGCCGGTCGATTCAACGATCTGATTGAGATTCAGAATACGTGGCGCGATCAGGGAGCGACGGCTGAAGGCCAGCAGCTGCGACGTCAGCTCTGCAGCCCGTTCACCGGATCGTTTGATTTCAGCGATCGGTTCGCGGAACGGTTCGCCGACGACAAAGTCTGTCAGCAACATTTCTGCGTAGCCATTGATCACAGTCAGCAGGTTGTTGAAGTCATGAGCGACTCCGCCCGCGAGACGGCCAATGGCCTCCATTTTTTGTGATTGCTGAAACTGCTCGGCAAGATGCCGTGCTTCGGTCACGTCACGGCCAAACGCGTAGAAGACTTTTTCACTGAGAACCGGGATAATGTTCCAGGAGATCCAGTGCCATTCATTCTTCGCGTTTCCAAAACGATGAGTCAGGTCAGTGACCGCTTCACCTCGCTGGACGGACTGAAAACACTTAAGAGTCAGGTCACGATCTTCAGGATGGACGTACTGAATCCACGAGTGATGCTGCAGGTCATCGTTCTTCCACAACAGCAGTTTCTCCCAGGCCGGGTTCGCCTGCCGAATGAAACCATTCATGTCGCAGATGCACATAAGGTCCGGAGACTGATTCCAGAGCCGGTCACGCTGTGCTTCTGTCTGTCTGCGAAGCGTGATGTCACGCATGACAGCGCAATTGTATTCGCGACCTTCGTACTGGAGGTAATTGACGGTGACTTCCGTCATCAGTGTCCGACCATCTTTTGTCAGATGATCGGATTCAAACGTGAATGATCCTCGCTGTTTGACTTCCTGCCAGTGCGCCTCCCAGTGGTCTGCAGGGAAGTTTTGGTCGATTTCCGGAACCGTTTTTCCGATCAGTTCACTTCGGTCGTATCCGAGTGTTTTACACGCGGCCTCGTTCACATAGAGAATTTCTCCCCTGGGACTGACCCAGAAGACGCTGTCGACTGCGCGGTCGACGGTGAATTGAGTCAGCTGCAGAGCACGTTCTGCTGTTCTTCTTGCCGTGACGTCCCGAAAGCTCCAGACGCGTCCGACAGGAACTCCGTTGATGCGCTGTGGCTGAGAGTATCGTTCGACCACGCGCCCATCCAGGAATTCCATGACGTCAAACGTGGCGACATCCGGCGTCTGATAGATCTCCGAAACGCGACGTACAAAGCCCTCCGGATCCTTCAGCTGAGCCAGCACCTGCTGCATACTGGAATGATCATTAAACGCGCGGACAAGGTCTTCCCGGCGGCCTTGATCGATCAGGTCGGCTGACATACCCCATGTGCGGAGAAACTGCCGGTTGAAATCCTGAATGCGTCCTTCAAGATCCACGACAAGGATCCCGTCCGCTGTGGACTCCAGAGTCGCCAGCATGCGGGAGACCGTCTGCTGCATTGCGATTTCAGAGGTCTTTCGCTCTGTTGTATCCCATGCAGTACCGATCACCTGAATGACCTGACCGTCTCCATTGCGTTTTAGAACCATGTCTCGACTGATCACCCATCGCCACTGACCGCGCGCATCCAGAATTCGATACTCAGTCTCCAGGATGACTCCGTCTTCAACAGACTCCCATCGCTTCAGCAGTGCAGGGAATCGAGTAAAGTCCTCCGGATGAATCAGCCTCGACATTTCTTCCAGCGTGTAGCGATGGAGTTCCTCCATGGAGTACCCCATGTCACGCACGAGCTGAAAGTTCGAATAGAGGATTCTGTGTTCCAGCAGATCGAACACATAGATCGTCAGTGGAGAAGCCTGAGCCATGGCAGTGACGAGCTTCTGACTGGATTCCAGTTCCGCAGCGGCCAGCTTCTGCTCTGTAATATCCTGGCACGCGCCGATGATGCGAACCGCGGCACCACGGTCATCCGTAATGACCTTGCCAATGCTCTTCAGGACTCGTTCTTCCCCGTTCGAACGAAGGATCCGCTCTTCCGTCTGAAATCCCGCAGCACCGGAACATGCGGCATGAATCGCTCCTTCGACTTTTCGCCGATCTTCCAGATGAAGATGGGAAACAAACTTCTCCACAGTGATGTCGATTTCGCCGGGCAGATACCCATAGATCCTGTAGAGTTCGTCCGACCACGTCAGCCGGTTTGATCGAATGTCCCATTCAAACGACCCCAGGTGTGAGAGTGCCTGACTCTCCTGGAGCAGCATCTGCTGCTGGCGAAGTTTGTCTTCCGCCTGCCGTCGCTCGGTGATGTTTCGGACGGATGCGACGGAAAAACGTGATCCATCCTGCATGAACGGGCTCAGGCGAATTTCAACAGGGAAATCAGTACCGTCTTTTCTGCGATGTCGACTTTCGAACGTGACCCTTTCGCCAGCGTCCAGACGCCCCGTCAGGTCTTTGAGTCCGTTATCCGCGACACCGACTCCGACATCAAACAAACTAACGGTCTTGCCGATCAGTTCCTCACGTGAATATCCCAGCTGGCGACAGGCTTCATCATTCAGGTCAACGATGTAACCTCCGCGCTGCATCAGGTAGAAGGCATCGCCGCTGTTCTGCAGGATCGTTCGAAAGCGAGCTTCACTATCCAGGATCCTTCGACGATCCTGTGCCTGTTCGATCGCGATGCGTGCCAGGTTTTCAATTCGCTCGATGGCTTCGTCCAGACGGTGACTGAGTATGCCGAGAGTCCTGGAATAGAGAGCAAACGTTCCGAGAACATGCTGTCCTCGGTCTTTGGAACTCATGATCGGAAACGACCAGCAGGCCGCCAGTCCAAATCGTTCTGCGACCGGACGAAAGTCCTTCCAGAGCGGATCAGAGAAAATGTCATCGACTCGGACCGGTTCTTTTCGCCAGACAGCGGTTCCGCAGGATCCTGCCTGAGGACCAGCCTGCACACCGTCAATGATCGAGTGATAGTCCTGTGGGAGACTCCTGCCTGCTCCTGTGCGCAGTGTCCTGCCGTCGGCATCGAGCAGCAGAAATGATCCAAGGACACCGGGGCATTCGTCTTCGATGGACTCCACAAGGTCTTCAAGGATCTCGTAGAGCGGAGCACCTTTGGCAATTCGCTCCAGGACCTGTTGTTGCTTCTGCATCGCGAGTTCAAACAGGTATCGGTCCGTGACATCTCTTGCGATACCAACAACGCCGCAGATTTGACCCTGCGGATCGCGCAAAGGCATTTTGCGAACTTCATTATGCGTAAGACGTGTTTGTCCCTGCAGAACTCGAGTGATCGACAGTGTCCCGCCCGTTCGTATGATCTGCTCGTCTTCTGCACGAATCGCGGCCGCGTCAGCCGGCAGAAAAATGTCCTCATCAGTCCGGCCGAGAAAGCTCTCGAGGCTGCAGCCAGCCATCCGTGCGGCCGTTTCGTTTGCGTAGAGATACCGCCCCTGGCAGTCTTTTACGAACAACGCATCCGTTGAATAATCCGCGAGTGTCTGAAGGACTTCGGCCAGACGATACGGATCCAGAACGGGGCGTTTTCCACTGGGCGGTTCAGTGAGCATCTCAATTCCCTGTGTGTCCAACAGGTGCCAGTTCGCGCCTGAGAGTTTTCAGACGCGGAACATGTTCCGGCAGTTCGGGATGCAGCTTTCTTTTGGGTGTACGCCGACGTTACTCCCGTATCGTAGCAGTTGGTCAGTCCTGTCAAAGCCGGATGAGGATGTCCTCTGTAATTCCGTGTGACAATTATTCGAACGACAGAATGGTCTCTCGCAATGCCGTCAGCTGGCAAATCAGCTTTTCGAGTTCATCCAGCACAATCATGTTGGGGCCGTCACTCTTCGCACTGTCTGGCGTCGGGTGTGTTTCCATAAAGACGGCATCGCAGCCTGCGGCGACAGCGGCGCGGGACAGCGTTGGAACCATATGACGCTGACCACCCGTTGTGGCACCTCCCGGAAGCTGCACGCTGTGAGTCGCGTCGTAGACAACCGGAACGCCGAACGACTGCATGATCGGAACACAGCGAAAGTCATTCACGAGCCGACCATAGCCGAACGTCGATCCTCGTTCGGAGAGCATGACACTGTGCAGGCCGCGAGCATTGCACTTTTTCACCGCGTGAAGAGTATCCTCGGGGGCGACGAACTGTGGCTTCTTGACGTTGACACAAATGCCTTTGGCGACCGCGGCATCGGCGGCAGCGACGATCAAATCCGTTTGTCGCGCAAGGAATGCCGGGATTTGAAGGATCGAGCACACTTCGGCACAGGGAGCTGCCTGTCCTGATTCGTGAATGTCAGTCGTTGTGGGCAGTCCTGTTTTCCTGCGAACAAGCTCCAGCATTTTCAAGCCGTCATCAAGTCCCGGGCCTCGATAGCTATCGACACTGGTTCGATTGGCCTTGTCGAAGCTGGACTTGAAGACGACCTGCAGATTCAGTCGATCGCGCATTTCGGCCAGACGATCGGCGATCGACAGTACCAGAGATTCTGATTCCATCACGCAGGGACCAAGAATGAACAGCAGTGGCTGTCCCGTGCCGACCTTATAGTTGTCAATCGTCACCAGATTCTTTGCCACAGCACGTCTCCATTCGTCCAGTTAATCCGAGGGTCACTCGTAGGTCCTGCCTGCCGGGCAGGACTTCGCGGCCCACCGCGACTTTGGTGCATGTGATCATCCGATGCAGCCTGTCATCTTTGCCGAAGCGCAGACCGGGTTCGCCTTCCGGCGAAAGTCCTTTCCGGCAGAAAGGACCCGCTTTCATAGTCATCTACAGCTCATCATCCACCGCCATCTGATGGAAGCAGTGCGTAATCTGGTCCTGGTTTTCCAGCAACCAGTCGATCGAAGGTTCGTTGCTCATTGCCTTGGCGATCGCCTTTGTAGTTGCCGCACGATGAGTCCGGAACAGGATTTCGTAGTCAACGTCATCAGCCTTCAGGATCGACGGGTCGAGCCAGATTGAGATGATGATGCCGAGGTCATTGGCCTTCTCCTTTGGGATGTGCCCTGCTCTGACAGCGTCCAGCACACCATTTGCGACGGCCGCCTGAACGGTTCCCATCAGAATGTTGGTGTACTTCTCCTTGTTGACCGTCACTTTGCTGACCATCACCGTGACGGGACGAACCTGAACGTCGCAGTTCAGCAGTGCGAACACCTTGGAGTGACCTTTTGACTGATCGCCCATCAGGTTGGCAATGGCGGTTCCAACAGGGCCGTCCAGTTCGCCGATGACAACTTCAGGCTCCGCAGCTGACCATGCTGGTTCGTCTTCAACCAAAGCTTCTCCGGTTCGCATGACAATACGCTGAGTCATTGTGTCTTCTCACTATGTGTTAAGCTGAAACTTGTGTTTTGAAATTGAGATCTGCCTGGAAGCCGAATGATAACGGCTACCATTCTCTGCACCATGAAGGTGCAGAAAGTCGTCCTGACAGTAGGATGGACGCCCTCGTCCGTCCGCGTTTGTCTGCGTTCGCCCTCGTCCGTCTGCGTTGGGCGACGGTAAACTGGACGAAGAACGCTTGCGGAGGAAGACGGCTGAGGGCGGCCATCCTACGCGAAAATTGCGATCATTTTTCACGCGAACAAGTGGCCTTCGCGGAGTTCGGGGGCGGGCCAGGCATGGGTGGCTCCGTGGTTCATGGCTTCTGTGACGGCTGTGATCAGGCGGCTGCCGTCGATCTGGTCCGGGATCTGAGCCAGAATCTCTCGCGCATGGGATTCTGATCGAGCAGGAATGCAGATGCCAGGACCCCAGGACGATTGAGCTGCTCCGATAACCCCCTTCGAATGCAGACGGTCCACCAACCGGCGAATCACCGGATCGGAGAAAATGTCGCCCTGTTCCTGAGCGTAGAAACTGCCAGCGAGGTTGCCGTAATGCTCCAGCTCCGTCGCGAATGCTTCGAAGTCATTCTTCACGATGGCCGCGTCGAGCTTTCCGCTAAGGATCGATGTCAGTTCTGCCACCAGATCAGTCGGCATGAAATTCTGTTTGCCGAAGTAAGCCTGTTCCGTCTGTCCTGAAATCCCTGCGCCAGACTCGGGGCGTACCAAAATGAAACGCCACTGCTCGGGAACGACGATCCGCGTGATGCGCTGAGACGACTCGCTGGCACCGCGATCGATCAGGAAGCCGCCGAGTTCAAAGCCACCCGTTCCAATCGCGGAACGTTCGGCTCTTCCTGCAAGCCGCGACAGTTCAAGACTGCTCGATGCCAGCGGAATCTGAAACAGCGTTCGGATACCGGATGCCACCGCAAGCGCCAGTTGAGTCCCGCTGCCGAGTCCCGTGTGAAACGGCACTTCGGTTCGAATACGAATGCGAACGAAAGGAATGCCGGTTGTTTCTCGCAGCCGTTTCAGCACGAGTTCCGTTCGCGTGACTGCGTCGGACGATCCAGCGATGACATCTGCCGTCAATGGTTCGCGATACAGTTCCACAGTCCAGCCGGGATTTCGCACCATCAATCCCGCGCCGCCAAAGTGCCACGGCTTATGCTGGGAGGAGAGAATTAGTCCGAAGTGAAGTCGAGATCCCGTTGTCACGGTCAGTTGATTCATGACTCGACCCTGCCTGATCGAGCAATGAAGTCCTGCAGCATCCGGAAACTCTGCTGCTCCTGAGCATCACCGGTTTTCTGCACCGCTGGCTCCAGAAAATTCAGAGCCGTCTGCACTTCGTCCGAAGAAATCAGGTGCAGTCGAGTCGCCAGGATCGCAGCTTCAAGAACAGCATGCTTCGCGCGATTGAAACCGACAAACGGACGACGTTCACCCCGGTGTACGATCGTCGATGGCATCTCGCTTCGCATGTTCGACGAATCAACGGAATCCACGGTGAACTCGAACCAGCGACAGCAATTCTTCAACACGAAACCCTGAATTGATTTGGCAGGCTCCATCTCCGGCAGTTCTGTCAGCCTGCCGATTGCCGCGCTGGCGATCACATCCACATGGTCAACAACATGGAAGACGCCACAACGAACGCTCGAGAGATTGTTGAATGTCGTGGATGGCTGAAACGGCCTCAACACCAGAGACTCGAAGTCACCGCGCACGATCGGGCCCATCGGCGCGAGATTCACTCGGCCTTCTGCGTCAACGCTGGTTACCAATCCTTCAATGATCATGAGCCGCTGAATTCACTGTGAGACATCGTTCGAGAAGCGAATTAGAGTGAATTCGGTTCCCGCATCCAACCGTTTTCAAAGTCAGAGACGGATGAAGCCGTTCGACACCGGGTAGCACGCACGCAGTGCGTGTGCCGCAGGCGCCGGAAGCCGATGCCAGGATGTCATGTTGTCAGGTTGGCCCGCGCAGAGCCCACGATGCTTTGCGCGGGGCTTCTGTGTAGAGCGATTGTCCTCAATCGCTTTGCGGTTGATGTCTTCAAAACCAGAAACGGCTGAGGACAGCCGTTCTACACTGGGTAGCACGCACGCAGTGCGTGTGCCGCAGGCGCCGGAAGCCGATGCCAGGATGTCATGTTGTCAGGGTGGCCCGCGCAGAGCCCACGATGCTTTGCGCGGGGCTTCTGTGTAGAGCGATTGTCCTCAATCGCTTTGCGGTTGATGTCT
>JAEUII010000062.1 GCA_016795145.1 Planctomycetaceae bacterium | reverse complement strand
GGAACATTCACATCGCTTGTCGGAAGTACATACGCCGACCGTCTGACTGGAACATCTGGTGGTACCGTGTCAGGAGGAGACGGCAGTGACATCCTGGTGGCAAAAACAGGTACCGTCGGAGCGACGTTCTTTGGTGGAGCTGATGCCGACATTCTCACAATCAGCGGTACAGGAATTAGCGATCTCGACTTCAACGGCGATGCCGGTGTCGACACTCTGATCAACACGGGCACGATTCTGGACCTGACATTTGGTGGTGGGGCCGACGCGGATATTCTGCAGAATCTTGGGACGCTCGATGGCCTGATCTTCTCTGGCGGAGCGGATACTGACCGGCTGGAAAATCTTGGAACACTGATCGATCTGACATTCAGCGGTGGCGCTGATGCTGACGTCCTTCTGAATCAAAACACGATCGGCGGAGTTCTGGACTTCAATGGCGACGTCGGAAGTGACTCGCTGATCAACAACGGTGTGATTGCCGACCTGACGTTTGGTGGCGGAGCCGATACGGACCGGCTTGAAAACTATGGTTCGATCATTGACCTGACGTTTGCTGGTGGTGCGGATGCGGATGTCCTGCTAAACCAGAATGCCATCACTGGTGTGCTCGATTTCAATGGCGACATCGGCAGTGATTCTCTGATCAATCACGGTACGATCGCCGATCTGACATTCGGAGGCGGGGCTGACACAGACCGACTCGAGAACTTCGGTACGATCGTTGATCTGACCTTCAACGGAGGCGCGGATGCGGATGTTCTGTTGAATCAGAACGCGATCACAGGAACTCTGGACTTCAATGGTGATGTCGGCAGTGACAACCTGATCAATAACGGTGTGATCGCAGATCTGACGTTCGGCGGCGGTGCAGATACGGACCGACTGGATAACTTTGGGACGATCATTGATCTGACGTTCAATGGCGGCGCTGATGCCGACATTTTGATGAATCAGAACGCAATCACTGGTGTGCTCGACTTCAATGGCGACGTCGGAAACGACAGCTTGATTAATCAGGGTGTGATTGCCGATCTGACATTCGGCGGTGGTGCAGATACGGACCGTCTGGATAACTTTGGGACGATCATTGATCTGACATTCAACGGCGGTGCTGATGCGGACATTCTCGTCAATCAAAACAGCATCACGGGCGTCCTGGATTTCAGCGGCGACGTTGGAGCAGATGCTCTGATCAACACGGGTGTGATTGCAGATCTGACGTTCGGCGGGGGAGCAGATACAGACCGACTCGACAACCTTGGCACAATTGTCGATCTGACGTTTAACGGTGGTGCTGACGCAGACATCCTTGTCAATCAGAACAGCATCACCGGGACACTCGACTTCAACGGCGATATTGGCGCGGATGCTTTGATTAACACGGGCGTCATCGCAGACCTGACGTTCGGAGGAGGTGCGGATACGGACCGTCTGGACAACTTTGGAACGGTCGTCGACCTGACGTTCAACGGTGGCGCGGATGCGGACATTCTTGTCAATCAGAACAGCGTCACGGGCACACTGGACTTCAATGGCGACATCGGCAGTGACTCACTGTTGAATACCGGTGTGATCACAGATTTGACGTTCGATGGCGGTGCCGATTCAGACCTGCTGATTAACCGTGGATCCGTCGTTGATCTCACGTTCTCCGGTGGTGCAGATAAAGACGTGATGCTGAATCTGGGAGCAGTCGTCGATCTGTCATTTGACGGCGGTGCTGATTCTGACGTGCTTCAGAACTTCGGCAACGACATCACAAGTTTGACGTTCGTTGGCGGGGCGGACAGTGACATCCTCTTCAACTATGGCAATGGGATTGACTCACTTGTCTTCAACGGCGGAGCCGACAACGACCTGCTGATCAACAACGGAACGCAGATTTCGGTCATCGACTTCACAGGTGATGATGGAACTCCGGTCGCTGGTCATACAAGCGATGACACTCTGATCGTTCGAGGTTCCGGGGACGGAACATCCGTGTCACGCGTTGTTTTCCATGGCGGTTATGGTGTTGACGCGTTCGAGAATAACGCCACAGGATTTGCTCAGATCACGTTCTTTGGCGGCGCCGATTCCGATGCTTTGTTGAACAACGGCAATGATCTTCAAACCCTCTCGTTCTTCGGAGATACCGGGGCTGACGTTCTGGTGAATCATGGCGGTGCCATTATTGATCTGACGTTTGACGGTGGTGCGGATGCTGACATCCTTGTTAACGATGGTTCACAGATTGTCGATCTGACATTTGGCGGCGGGGCTGATGCTGACCTGCTGATCAACAACGGAGATGTCATTACTGGTCTGACGTTTTCCGGCGGTGCAGATAATGACATTCTTGTGAATACCGGAAGCCTGCTTGGAAACCTGACCTTTGGCGGTGGTGCAGATGCGGACGTGCTGATCAATTCGGGATCCCAGATCGACATCCTGGATTTCAACGGTGACTCGGGAAGTGACACACTGTGGAATCGTGCCGAAGGAACGAACATCACCCTGCTGGATTTCCACGGGGATACTGGCAGCGATACTCTGATCAACGATGCCGCGGCCGTTATTACTCTGATCTTTGACGGTGGTGCGGATGCAGACCTTCTGCAGAATTCCGGCACGATTGCCGACCTGACATTTGCAGGCGGTGCCGATGTGGACATTCTTAAGAACCGGGGTGCCATTGAAGACCTCACATTCAATGGCGGAGCTGATGCAGACATCCTGGTGAATGCAGGATCGCCCGTCGTTTCACTGGACTTCAACGGTGACACCGGAGCTGACTCACTGATCAACACCGGAACCGTGATTGATCTGACGTTCAACGGCGGTGCGGATGGGGACATTCTTCAGAATTTCGGCAATGTGACTGATCTGACGTTCGATGGTGGTGCTGATTCAGACACACTCATCAACAATGGCGGCGTCATCGACCTGACATTTGGTGGCGGTGCGGACAACGATCTCCTGCAGAACAATGCCACAGTAGGTTCGCTGACCTTTGACGGCGGTGCGGATGCAGACTTACTGATTAACAACGCCACTGGCGTGGGAGTCATTGATTTCCATGGCGATTCAGGAGCTGACACTCTGATCAATAACGGTGGCGGTGTCGCCGAGCTCATCTTCGATGGGGGCGCCGATAGTGATACATTGCGAGTTCACGGCCGCGGCGTTGGGAATGTGACGTTCCTTGGTGGTCTCGGAACCGACTCCTTCACCTGGAATGCGATCGGTTCATCGACATCGACTGTTACCTTCCATGGTGGTGACGGCAACGACCTGTTTGCTGTTCGGGGCGCTGCCGCTGCCGTCAGTTTTGATGGCGGTGCCGGCAATGATGGGGTTGTGATTGTCGGCAGCGGTCAGATGACGATGACAGGTGGCGCAGGTGATGACGTTTTCCGCTTCGTGTCCAATCCTCAGGCCGACATCACGCTGACGGAAGTCTATGAAGGGACAACAGACACCTCTCTCGATACGCTGGACTTCAGCAGTCTCTCAGGCGGCGCGATGACTCTGGATCTGCGACAGGTCGGAAGCTGGCAGGCTCAGGGGAATGGCCAGCTGCGACTGCAACTGGCGGACGGCATGGCCGTTGAGAACGTGATTGGAACGGCCTTCGCAGACACCATTCTTGGAAATGCACGCAGCAATTACATTGGCGGTGCGCAGTTCGATGAAGCGTTTGCGGGACCAGTCGCATCGGCTCGCGGTGTGACGCAATGGGTGTTGCTCGACTTTGACACGTACACCAATACTGGGCTTGTCCATCCGGTCACGAATCTCGCCGACGTCGGGGAGCACACCTACACGGCTACGGAACGGGAGCTGATTCGGGGCAGAATCGAATCCACGTACCGCGGACCCCATGCTGGGGCTCCCTGGTTTGACGTGCGAGTTGTTCTCAGCCTGAGTGAGATCCCCGCAGAGTATGCGGGCACAGACGGCCATGCTGTGATCTACTTCAATCAGTCTCCGGAGTCAGGGCGTGCCGGAGGTTTGTCGAGCGAAATTGATCCGGGCAACGTGAACCTTGGCGGTTA
>JAEUII010000468.1 GCA_016795145.1 Planctomycetaceae bacterium | reverse complement strand
ATGTCAACCGACGTTTGCCGCTCGTTCGATCGATCGTGCAGGACATCGTCAGTTTGCACAAAGACCTCTCCGCCAGAAGAGAACGCCTTCGCTCTCTGCGTGATCGATACCCCGCATCAAAGTCAACAGATTCTGTTTACGAACAGGAAGTTCTGCAGATGGAAACCGAACTCTCGAAAGACGAAGTTCGGTTTGCTGAGCTGGAGATGGAGTTGGAGCAGATCGGTGGCCAGCTTTCCAACGCGGTCAGCGGGACAGTCGATTTCCCCGGTGAGTTTGATGGGGATCGAGTCATGTTCTGCTGGCAGGTTGGTGAGCCGGAAGTGATGTACTTCCATAATCAGGACTGTGCTCCTCAAAGTCGACATCCGCTGTTTGAAGCGACAGAAACAAATGGAAATTCAGGTCTGACTGGTCAGTCAGGCTGAGAGAACAGGGTGGAGAACCATGACGGATCTCGTAGGTCATTTTTTGATTTTCGGATTACTGGCGATCGCCTTCCTGATGGGGCCGCTGATCGTCGGTCGTCTTTTGCGTCCTCGACTTCCAACCCCGGAAAAGGACGCGATCTATGAATGCGGTGAACCGGCTATTGGTTCCAGCTACATCCAGTTCGACCTTCGGTTTTATGTGGTCGCTCTGCTGTTCATCATTTTCGACGTCGAAGTCGCATTCTTCTTCCCATGGGCTTCAGTCTACGGAAGTGCGATGCAGCTTGCGGATACTCGGCTGGACGATGCGTCCCGCGAAGCATTGAGCGCTCGACTGCTCAGCATCCCTGCTGACCAGATGACTCCTGCGAATGTCATTTCTGCTGAGACAGCACTGCAGATCGGCTGGCTTGGACTGGCTGACATTCTGGTGTTCTTCGGTGTTCTGCTGGTTGGATTCGCATACGTGTGGAAACGTGGAGACCTCGACTGGATTCGTGCCTTGGCGAAGAAGTCAGCTCAGGCTCCGGACCAGACGGTTGCTGTCTGAACATTTGAAGCTGCATTATCAAATCATGGTCGTTGGTTGAGTTAGGATCGCCTTCGAGGACATTCGATGAACATTCAGGAAGTACATTCGATCCTGCTGGAAAAGTTTGGGGCAGAGATCGTTGGCACTGAGCCAAAGAAGGCGACCGATTCGTGGATTCAGGTTAAGGCAGAATCCATCGTCGACGTCGGACGTTTTCTAAAGGATGATCCTCGACTGTCCTTTGATCACCTGAACGACTTGTGCGGCGTGGACTACCTGGAACCTGATCCGAAGAAGGCTCCGAAGTTCGGTCATGAACCGCATGTGGAAGTTGTCTACCATCTGACCAGCATGAAGTATCATCACCTTCTGAAGCTGAAGGTCAGCGTGCCGCGCTGGAAGAATGATGTGGCGGGACAGCTCCCTGTTGTTCCTTCTGTCAGTGGAGTTTGGGGAATTGCCAACTGGCACGAGCGGGAAACTTACGACCTGGTCGGGATAGATTTTGTCGGGCATCCAAACCTGCGACGAATCCTCTGCCCGGAAGACTGGGTCGGTCATGCGTTGCGAAAAGACTACGAGTTTCCTCTGGAATATCACGGCGTTCGCGGGCGATAATTCAGGTCGCTGGTGAGTTCACTCAGTTTTTCGAATCTTCGAATTCAAGCAGTAAGACGGATCCGGTATGAGTCTGGTGATTGAAGACCCACGAGTCGTTGAGTTTGACGTCCAGACCGACGAAATGCTGGTCAACATGGGGCCTCAGCACCCCAGTACTCACGGCGTTTTGCGTTTGCTGCTGCGAACCGACGGCGAAATCGTACACGAATGCACGCCGCACATTGGTTACCTTCACCGCTGTGCCGAAAAGATCGGTGAGAACCTTAGTCCGCCACAGTACATTCCATACACCGATCGTATGGACTACCTGGCAGCAATGAACATGAATCTAGGCTTCGCACTGGTGGTCGAGAAGCTGATTGGAATGCGACTGCCGGACAAGGCTGTCCACCTGCGTGTTTTCATTGCAGAGCTCGGACGAATCGCCAGCCACCTGGTGGGCATGGGCGCTTATGGTCTTGACCTTGGAACGTTCAGCCCATTCCTGTACGCGTTCCGTGAACGCGAGATCATCCTCGACTTCTTCGAAGAGGTCTGCGGTGCTCGTTTGACATGCAGCTACCTGACAGTCGGTGGAGCAACTCATGACCTGCCTGAGGAAATCGAAATTCCGGACGGGCTGGCATCTTTGACTGGTTCAAAGCCAGGCGAACGCTATCCATTCTTCGACGTGATTGAGATGTTCCTGCAGTGGCTGGAACCACGTATTTGGGAATACCACACCCTGCTGACTCGCAATGCGATTTTCATCAAGCGAACCGCCGGGCAGGGAATTCTGACGCCTGAGATGGCCATCAGCTACGGCTGCACAGGACCGGTGCTTCGCGGCAGTGGTGTGAACTTTGACCTTCGAAAGAACGGCGAAGAAATCTACACCAGCATGTACAAGGGCTACGATTTTGAAGTCCCAGTCGCTCCCTTCAAGGACGCACCACGCGAAGCCGTTGTCGGCGATAACTGGTGTCGCTTCTACGCCCGCATGATGGAAGTCGTTCAGTCGATCCGCCTGGTTCGACAATCGATCGAGAAGTATAAATCAGCGACCGGGTCTCATCGTGAATCATTCAAGATGAACACGAAGCTGCCAAAGGATGAAGCGTACCTCGAGACCGAATGTCCTCGCGGCCAGATGGGTTTCTATGTCGTCGGCAATGGCGAAGGGAATCCACTGCGAGTTCGAGCGAAGAGCAGCTGTTTCTGCAATCTGTCAATCACCGACCAGATTTGTGAAGGCGTGCCTTTGGCGGACGTACCGGCGATTGTCGGATCGCTCGATATCGTGATGGGCGAAATCGATCGATAACCGATTTCCCTTCAGCAGACATAAGGAGCGTTGTCATCGACAACGCTCTTTTTTTTGCGCCGTGACATCACTGATGATTCGCATAGAACCTGTCGCAGGATTTCCGACGACTTCTCCACGCTGTTTCAATTGGGTATCGTTCGGGAGTGGCTGTCCCAACAGATTTGCACCCACTCTGTGTTCTGGCAGAACACGATCCATCCCAGGACTCATCACGAGGTTGAAACATGTTCAAGTTCACAGCCGTTTTTCGGCAACGCCGTTCGCTCTATGCATCGGCCTCGGCACTTCTCCTGTCGCTGTGTGCGGCCGGATACTCGTTCACCGTCCCTTTTTCTGCAGGCAACTTCACTGTGATCCCGGAACCTCCCAACACACTGCCCGCTGATAATCCGTTCGCAGCCCCAGGCAAATTGCTCTATCACGCACCGGCATTCGACCTCATCAAGGATGAGCATTATCGACCGGCGCTGCTGGAGGGCATGCGGATTCAACTGGAAGAGATGAACGCCATCGCCAGTCAGGCCGACGCTCCGACGTTTGACAACACGATTGTGAAGATGGAAGAGTCGGGAGCACTTCTGACTCGTGCTCGCAACGTGTTTTCGAATCTCACATCGTCGCACAAGAGTGAGGCGATGCAGAAAGTCGAGACCGAGCTTGCTCCACTTCAGGCAGCACACTCGGACAACATTCTGCTCAATAAGAAACTCTACGACCGAGTTCGGACACTGTGGGAAAATCGAGCAACACTGAAACTGAAAGCCGATCAGCAGGAAGTCCTGAAACAGCACTACGAGAACTTCGTTCGCGCTGGAGCACAGCTGAATGAACAGCAGCAGGCGCGAATTCGCGTGCTGAATGAACAGCTGTCGAAGCTGGAAACGCAGTTCGAAGAGAACCTGCTTGCGATCACCAAAGAACGAGCGGTGATCGTTGATGATGTGAAGCTGCTGGACGGGATGTCTGCCGGTGACATCGCTGCCGCTGCTGATGGAGCGAAAGAGCGTGGACAGGAAGGCAAGTATCTTCTGGAGATTACGAACACGACACGTGTTCCAATCCTCACGTCCCTGAACAATCGCGAGATGCGAAAACGCGTTTGGGAAGCGTCCGCGTTTCGAGGACTTGGTCGCGACGGCGGCATCGATAACCGGTCACTGATCCTGGAGATTGCGCAGTTGCGTGCGGAGCGAGCGGAACTGCTGGGCTTCCCCAATCACTCCGCCTACAAGCTCCAGAATCAAATGGCTGAGACTCCGGAAGCGGCCACAAAAATGCTGACGGACCTCGTTCCGGGAGTCATGAAGCGTGTGAAAGAAGAAGCCGCTGACCTTGAAGCGATGATCCGCCAGACCGGCGGAAACCACGACCTGGCTCCATGGGACTGGGAATACTACGCCGAAAAGGTCCGCAAGGCGCGATTCGACGTCGATGAGTCTCAGGTGAAGCCGTACTTCGAACTCAACAGCGTGCTGCAAAACGGCGTCTTCTTTACGATGAAGAAACTCTATGGCATCGAATTCCGTGAACGCAAAGACCTGCCAATCTACCAGGCCGACGTTCGTGTCTTCGACGTGATGGATTCCGACGGGACGCAGATCGGCCTCTACTACTTTGACCCGTTCAAGCGGGACTCAAAGCGAGGCGGCGCTTGGATGAGTTCTTTTGTGGATCAGTCAGGGCTCCTGCATGACAAGCCAGTCATTGTGAATGTCCTGAATATTCCTCGGCCAGCAGCCGGCGAGCCCGCGCTGATCAGCTTTGACAATGTGACGACACTATTTCATGAAATGGGCCATGCACTCCACGGCCTGTTTTCCGACGTGATGTATCCGTCGGTCGCCGGGACCAATACTCCAAGAGACTTCGTCGAGTTTCCATCGACGGTTGAAGAAGACTGGGCGATTCAGCCAGAGATCCTTGCCAACTACGCGCGACACTACAAAACGGGCGAGCAGATCCCGACCGAGCTGCTGAACAAGGTCATTCGTGCCAGCAAGTTCAATCAGGGGTTCGACACCGCGGAATACCTCGCGGCAGCGCTTCTCGACCTTGAATGGCACGCATTGGGATCAAAGCAGATTCCAACCGATGTGGAGGCCTTTGAAGCTGCCGCACTCAGGAAGCACGGGATCGATTTCGCCCCCGTGCCTCCTCGATACCGCACCGCGTATTTCGCGCATATCTGGTCCGGCGGATACTCATCCAGCTATTACGCGTACCTCTGGAGTGAAGTGCTCGCCGCCGACGCATTCGCCTTCATGATGGAGAAGGGCGGATGTACGACTGAGATCGGCAACAAGTTCCGTGCTGAAGTCCTGTCCCGCGGCAGCAGTCGCGAGCCGATGGATTCGTACAAGGCATTCCGTGGCCAGGCTCCGACAGTCGACGCATTGCTGAAGCGACGCGGACTCAAGTAGTGACTAAGGTCGATCGTTGAAATGAAAAAGGCCGGTTGAGGTGAATACCCCGACCGGCCTTTTGTTTTGATGATCCTGCCAGGCTACTCGCCGGCACCGGCACTGGTTGCGGTGCAAACGAATTCCAGTCTCGCGGTGACCTTCCCGTCAACGCTGACTTTGCCCTTGAGATAGAAAGCGTTGGAAACCTGTTCTGTGAGCTCGGCAGAGACTTCGATGGTTTCGCCCGGACGAATCATCCGACGAAACTGCACGTTGTTGAGTCGAGTCACCACAGGAACCTGATCTGTTCCCGTCGGTACCAATCGAGAAATCAAAACCGCACCAGCCTGAAAACAGGCTTCGCACTGAAGCACTCCGGGGAAAACCGGAAAGTTCGGATAATGTCCCTGAAACACTGGCAGCGATGGCGCCAGAAGTTTCCTGGCCACGATGTGTTTGTCACTGATTTCAGTGACTTCATCCAGCCAGAGAAAAGGGTCACGGTGCGGGATGCACTGTTTGATTTCTTCCGTGTTCATCAGAGCTCAATCTTCAGTTCTTCGATTTTGCGGTAAAGGCTGGAGAGTCCAAGCTTCAGACGCTTTGCAGCTTCTTTCTTATCCGGACACTGACGCAGCACTCGGGTGATGTGCAGGCGTTCGTAGTGTCGCAGAGCAGAGCGAAGGTCGTCGGTATCCGGCAGCGAAGAACCACCACCAAGCAGATCTGGCGGCAGATCATTTGGAGTAATCTCGTCCGCTTCACACATCATCACGGCACGCTCGATCGCATTGTCCAGCTGACGAACGTTGCCCTTCCAGTGTGCTGCCATCAACGTGCGAATGGTTTCGCTGGTTGCTCCTGACACTCGTTTGCCCATCGCTTCGCGATGTCGCACGATGAAGTATTCTACCAGCTCCGGAATATCGTCCAGGCGTTCTCGCAGTGCCGGGATACGAATCTTGACACCGTCGAGGCGGTAGAACAGGTCTTCCTGGAAGTTTCCTTCCTGGACTTCGTGTCCGAGGTCTTTGGAAGTTGCGGCGATGATGCGAGCCTGTACCTTGACGGGCTTTGTACCACCGACCGGCGTTACTTCGGAGTATTCAATCGCTCGAAGGATCTCGGACTGCGTGCCCGGTGGCAGCGATGCAATTTCATCGAGGAACAGCGTACCGCCACCGGCCGTGACCAAAGCACCTTCCTGTCCGTCCTTCGATCCAAACAGCTGGGACTCCAGCAATTCCACAGGACGAGTTCCACAGCTGACAGCCATGAACTTCTCATCCTTGTTCGGCCCGGCAACATGGATCTCGCGTGCGAACAGTTCCTTGCCGGTACCAGTCTCGCCGACCAAAAGCACATTAGAATTCGTTGCGGCGACCTTGCGAATGGTCTTCAGCAGTTCCTGAATCACAGCACTGGAGCCAACGACCTGATCGAAACCCGCGCTGCGAGCCAGGTCTTTACGCAGTCTTTGGTTTTCACGATACAGATCCTGGAACTTGAACAGACGCTGCATGCGTTTGACGAGTTCTTCGAAACGCACGGGCTTTACCAGGTAGTCAAATGCCCCAGCCGTGAATGCTTCAACAGCGTTCTCAACGGTTGCATACGCAGAAATGATCATGACGAACATCGCAGGGTTGATGCGATGCAGCTGGCGGAGAACTCGGATACCATCGCCGTCTGGAAGCTGAATGTCGCAGATCCCGACGTCGTAATCGCGTTCCTGAGCAATTCGAATGGCTTCAGCCGCCGTCGCCGCTGCACGAACTTCAAACCCTTCCCCCATCAGAAACTCAGTCAGAGTCTCACGAATAATGGGTTCGTCTTCGACAATCAGGACTGACTTACGTTGAGCAATCGTTCCGGACACTGTTCGTATCTCTCCCAATGGACATTCGAATAATCTGACGACCTGCGACAGTTTTCTGAATGACGAATCCGCCGCTGTTTGTTCGACGGAATGCCGCTGAAGGACTTCGCCAGACAGGCTCGTACAGCACGGGCCTGACAACGACAGGCGACGACTCACTTAGACTGCAGATGACGGCCTGCAAGAGGCCTGTCTGTTCATGACTCCCAAAGGAATCCCTGCCGCAAAGAATCGACGCCTGAAACTACTCTCGGATGTAAAGAACGTGCCACCATGGTACGCGGACGTTCAGAATTCCCACCTGGAACGTTGTCTTTTCCACAGTTTCCCAAAAAATTTCCCGTGATCAGGAATCAAAATCGCCTGGCACGCGAACATCGAATCAGAGAATTCGGTGCGAAAACTACACAACAACTGAGTGTCCGGACACGCCCTGGTACTCGCATGCCGCCAGCAGTCGAGGAAGCGACGTAACGATCCGTTGTGCATGCTCTGGATTCACAACTTCGAGCG
>JAEUII010000464.1 GCA_016795145.1 Planctomycetaceae bacterium | reverse complement strand
CGAAGTCGGCCAGACAGAACTGGTGGATGGTCATGAGTGCATCGTCGTTCGGAAGATGGCTCCCGATTCCACCATCCCCGAGGAATCGTACTGGCTGGATCCAAATGTCGGTTATCTCCCTCGTCGCTATCTTCGAATTCGCAGTGGCTCGCGCGCTGTGCGATTCGAAGACTGGAAGGCGGATGAGTTTCGTGAACTCCGAACTAGCTTCTTTTTTCCATGGCACGGATCGGTGCGGCTGAATCGTGAACCACGCCCCGGTTATGAATGGCAGATCACTGGCGTTGATCTGAAGCCGACGTTCTCAGACTCTCAGTTTGTCGTGCCGATCGAATTTGAAACGGCATCCCCCGTCAGCTCAATGCACTCGGCCGAACCGCCTCCCGAAGTCGCCGTGAGAGAATCCTACCAGCAGAGCATAATGATGGGTGTGATCGGCGGCGCGGTTTTGATCCTTGCTTTAGGTCTGGTTGGAAAGAACGTCCTTCAGCGACGATAAGCAAGCGTTACTGTTCACGAAGCGAGAAGCTCACTGCCCGCTCAAGAGGTTGTTGAATGATCCCAACCCGTTGCGTTAGCGAGGGATATTCGCGGATAACCCTGCGGCTTGATGATCCCTCACTGACGTTTCGAGTTACCGGCTTTTTTGTCCCTCACTGACGTTTCGGGTTACGAATGCCATTGATTCAACAGCCTGTTACGTCCCTGGTCCACACCTCGTGGGCTGACTTCAGCTGGAAGCCAAGCGACTCATAAAGTCGAACTGCGGCCGCATTCGCCCTGTCCGCGGTGACTGACATCACGATCGGACGTCCTGACTGCAGGCAATCCCTGACCACGGCGTCAATCATATAGCAAGCGCATCGCTGCTTTCGAAACTCTCTTACGACGCCGATGTACTGAAGCCAGACAGACAGCTGACCGTCGGGCGATCCCACGATGGGCGTTTTGGGCGTCACGTCGTAGGCGCAGAGCCCGACAAGCTGCGAGCCAGCTCGCAGCAACATGAGCTGCGTTCCATGACTCAACCACTGATCCATCATATCTGAGGCCACTGGACGCGGCAGATTCGGAAGCTCGGACGATGCCAACAGGATCCTCTCAAGCACCCGCTGAATCTCACCATGAGTTCGGTCGTCTCGAAGCTGGTCACCTGCCAGTCGTTCACACCGGATGCCTGGCCCATCTCCGTTCTGACACAATTCGACGTCGGGCGGCTGTGAATATTCGCAGCCCCATTCACCAATTTCCGCGCGACGTGCAAATTCCTGCTGCAACAACGCCTCGCGCAGCACGCGTGTGAAATCGTCAGCCGGGGTGTCGAACGGCGGCATCAGACAGCGAAGCGACTGGCATCCCTGTCTTCGAGCAATCTCGATCGCAGCCTGAAGCAACGAAGTGAGCCCATCCGCAATCGCTTCAATTGAAAACTGTCCCAGCACAACGGGTGTTGTGAGTGCAAGAACGGACTGAGCTTCGATGCCGTACCCAAGTGCCACGACACCAGGTTTTGCCCCGCTTCGTCGAGCAACAATCCCGGGAAACACACCTTCCGATCCAGCGAGATCTTTCGTCAGCTGCGGCAACAGAAGTCGGCAAAGATCCTGAGTCTCCAGCAGCTCCCATGAGCTGTCATCGGGCGAGCGTTGCGACGCACCACTCACGTCGGCGTCAGTTCCCCAGCTCTTTTCGAAGAGCTTCCAGTTCCGCTTCGACGTCAGAAGCACGCGACTGCGGCGCTGCAAAATTCTCAGCCGCAGAAACAGTTGCTGCTGAAAACGCAGGTGACGCTCCGGTAATTTCTTCCAGCTTTCGCAGCGCCTCGGAAAACCGAGCTTCAAGAGCCTTCTGGATTCGCAGCATGTTCTGGCTGGCCGAATTCGCAGCTTCCAGTTCCGGTCGCAGGCCAGCGATCAGATCTTCCACTTCCACTTTGCGACGCAGCGCTTCACGGGCTGAATCTTCATCACCGTCACCCAGAGCCGTCTTTGCGGAGTCCTTCCATTCGGACACCTGAGATTCATAATCGGCAATCTCTTTCGTGAGCCGATCCACGTTGCGAGTCGACGTGTTGACGTTACGACGGCAGGCCGTCAGCCCTTCACGCATTTCTTCAATGATCTCATGAAGCGTCTGTTGAGGATTCGCGGCCGAGTTCAGAATCTCAGAAAGGCTGCAGGTGATGATGTCGGTGAGTCGGCTGAAATGTGGCATACCGGATACTCGCAGGAAACAGCAGTTTGAAAACGGAATGACAGGTCGTTACCTGGTGTGCAACGAACCAGTTTATTCCTCAGATGAATCGTCCTCAAAAATCTCATCAGTGAAACCTCGACACGTCAACAAGTGCCGAAGTTTTTCCTTGGCGAGCCGCAAGCGGCTCTTTGCCGTAGGAAGAGTTGTCGCCATAGCGTCCGCAACCTCAGACAGCGTCAGCGATTCGTAGTGATGCAGGATAAACGTCTGTCGCTGTTCATCAGGAAGCTCCGTCAGCATACCCTGAACGGCTGCAGCCACTTCTTTCTGAACGGATTGATCATGAGCAGTGACCTGGTCTTCGGCAAGTTGCTGCAAAAGGTCGGTCTCTTCTTCATCACCCGCACTTCGAACGACTCGCACCGATTTGAGCAACACGTCATGGACAGCCCGGCGTGAATGATCGATCAGCAGGTTGCGGGCGATACGAAACAGAAAGCCCTTGAAGAGACCGCGAGGAAGATAGTCCCAGCTGTTTCTATACAGTCGCAACAGTGTTTCCTGAACGAGATCTTCGGAGAGAAACTCGTCCCGCGTGTTCTTGATGAAGAATCCAAACAGAGGTCGCTGCCAGCTCTGCACAATTTCGGCGAAGGCGTGCGAATCACCTTCCTGAAGACGCATCATCCTCTGATCATCTTCGGAATAATCAAGTTGAGCAGTTGTGGCGGTCCGACTGGACATCGACCTCAAGGATTCCTGAAGAGAAACCAACGTAGTGGAAGTCGCTAGACTTCCTTTCAACCGTCCTGAAGTACGACGACGTTGAAAAATGACGCAGGGAAGTACCTGTGCAGCAGGGAACTCTGGCGAGTTCCACTACCTGCGCAGCAATGCAACACCGGACATGATGACCGACCTCTGAGCAGAATAACACTCCCGGCAGGCCGACGCGAGGGTGTTCCGACCCCAGAGCTTAGTCAGGGGCAGTCGCGGATGTCGGTCGGTGCCGCTTGCCGAGCGGCACTTTGCGGTGATGGAAGGAATGATTAATGAATATTGGAGATTGCAAAATGCAAAATGAGCACCCGCTGTCTTTGCGAACAAACAGGCAGCAAAACTGAGGCTTTCCGCCAAACGCGGGAATTTCTGAAGGTCGCGTGTCAGAATCATCTCCGGCCTGTGTTCTAACACTGACGCGAAACGATCGTGCAGGAGTGATTGCTTGAGTGACGTTCCGGAAACTCGTGACAGCCTTTTGCTGCGTGCTGCAGACCCTGCAGACCACGAAGCATGGGAGCAGTTTGCGAGAGCCTACGGACCTGTGGCTTATTCAGTCGCTCGGCGCGCGGGCCTGCAGGATGCGGATTCACACGATGTCGCTCAGCAGGTTCTGATCTCGGTGTCGCAGAGTTTGCACGACTGGCGCAGACGCGATGACGGGAGTCGGTTTCGTCACTGGCTGTTTCGCATCGCACGAAACGCCACGATCAACATGCTGACTCGAAGACCTCGTGATCGAGCAACTGGAGGCGGGCTGGCTTCGAATTCAGAGTTTGATCCCTCAGAAGACAATCTGAACTCAGCGATCGAACTTGAGTACCGACGACAGCTCTTTCGTCAGGCGGCAGAGCACGTTCGGGCCGCTTCAGAAGAATCGACCTGGAATGCGTTTGCTTTGACGATGATCGACGAGCTTTCCATTGCTGAAGCTGCGGCGCAGTTGGGATGTTCAGAAGGTGTGATCTATGCATCTCGAAGTCGCATCATGCGACGCCTGAGAGACGCCATCAGGAAACTTGAAGATGACTAACGACTCCCCATCCGCTGCATTGATCACGAATTGCCGAAGACTCTCACAGATTCAGTCCTCCCAGCGATCTGCACCTTTCTCAGAGCGAGACATGCGATGAAGCAAGCTCCGCTTTCCTGTAATCCAGTTTTGCTGGAACGATATCTTTCTGACTCACTGACGGAATCCGAAGGCTCTGCCATTGCAGAACATCTTCAGACCTGCGCGGCATGTCGGGAGAGTCTGGAAACTCTGGCCGCTGAGCCGCGGACATGGGATGACGCTAAGAGTTTTCTGCCTGATCAGGCTCATGATTCGAGCAGTCTTCGTTCATCATTGACGCGTGTGAGAGAAAAAGAAGCTGCCTCCGTTGACTGGGGCGATGATAGTGACATCGCTCCACGTGGAGACTCGTTTGAGATCTCCGAAGTGCTTCGGCAACTCGCGCCGACGGACGATCCGGCCATGCTGGGCCGCCTTGGCAGCTATGAGATTTCTGGTGTTGTTGGTTCCGGCGGAATGGGTGTGGTCCTGAAGGGCTACGATCGTTCATTGGATCGAACCGTCGCCATCAAAGTCCTGGCACCTCGACTGGCCAGCAGCGGAGCGGCTCGCCGTCGTTTTGCTCGAGAAGCACGAGCGGCCGCAACGGTGCTTCATCCGAATGTCATTGTGATCCACAGCGTTTCAAATGAAGGAGCCCTACCCTTCCTTGTCATGCCATATCTGCGAGGCGAATCGCTTCAGAGACGTCTGAATCAGAATGGTCCACTGGAGGTCGATGAGATCGTTCGAATTGCTCAGCAGATTGCCGCCGGTCTGTCGGCCGCGCACGACCACGGACTCGTTCATCGCGACATTAAGCCCGCCAATATTCTTCTGGAGGGCGGTGTTGACCGAGTCACAATCACGGACTTTGGACTGGCTCGCGCGGTCGACGATGCCAGCATGACTCGCAGCGGAGTCATCGCGGGCACTCCGCAATACATGTCTCCGGAACAGGCACGAGGAGACGCGGTTGATTCACGCAGCGATCTGTTCAGTCTCGGTTCGGTGATGTACGCGATGTGTACGGGCCATCCACCGTTTCGATCGGAATCGAGCTATGGCATTCTTCGCAAGATCACGGACACAGAGCCACGTTCCATACGAGAACTTCAGCCGCAGATTCCTGAATGGCTGGAGCGAATCGTCAATCGATTGCTTTCGAAGAAGCCCGATGATCGCGTCGGAACATCGGCACAGGTTGCCGACCTTCTTCAACAATGCCTCGCTCATCTTGAACAACCGACGAAGCTGCCTCTGCCAACGGAACTGCTGAAGAGATCAACTGGCTCCCGTCGCCAGCTGATCATCATCGCAGGCAGCATGTTTGCATTCGCCGCGATCGGCTTTGGATTGTGGAAGAGTCTTCCGCAGCAGCCCACGCAAACGGCCACAAAGACGCTGTCGAGCGACACGAACCTTCCCGGCTGGCGGGATATTGACGACTTGTCCAACGCGATTGATCAGGAATTAGACAAACTCGAACTCGAA
>JAEUII010000460.1 GCA_016795145.1 Planctomycetaceae bacterium | reverse complement strand
GCCGGAGAATCGCACGGGCATTATTCCGTGCATTCTCTTTCTGAATACACGTTGGGTACATGGCCGCTTTCGCCTCCGTCGCAGTTTCAGACGATGGTTCGGGAACTTTTTATCGGGCAATTTGGCGGGGCTGGCTGCTATCTTGCAGATGAATCCACCGTGGAGATCTTCCCCGTGGTCTCAGCACTTTTTCGTAATACGACGCGAAGTGCCCGGAAGTTTCTTGTCGTGATCTCAGATGAATTGGGCAAAAGCAGTGGGCTTTCAAGAATCGTCTCAGAACTGAAGAAAAATGAGATCACGGCCTATGTGCTGGGAGTTCCTGGGAAGCAGGACGCCCATGAGCAACTCGCATTGCAGACGGGTGGTGAATTCTGGAACATCCTCCGGACGAAAGGTAATCAGGATTTCAAGCAACTTCTCTCGAACGTTGCTGACTCAGTCGGAAGAGAGATGAAGAAGCAGCTTGAAGACGGCACGGTTTCTTCAGGAACGGATCTGGGTGCCGCTCTCGGATTGCTCGCTGTTGAGTTGCACGTGGAAAAAATGGCATCGCGAGCGCTTCCCCCTATAGTAGTTCTTCTTTCTGATGGTCGGCCGACGGACGATTTCCGGGCAGCTCTCCGTAATCTCGAAAAACAATCCTGGTGGAAAAGATCCATCCGGATGGCCATCGCAATCGGCAGCGATTCGGTGCCGGAAGCGCTGCGGGAGTTTATTGGAACAGACCAGATTCCATTACTTAACGCTTCTAATCCTGAGTCTCTTCTGCGGTATATTCGCTGGGCTTCGACGACCGTGCTTCGCTCAATGTCATGCCCATCTTCCGTCACGTCGCCGAACGAACAGAAACCGCGAGTTGTAATCCCTGAAGTCCCAAGGTTTCTTGCGGAGCGCTTCGTTGACAACAATATCTGGTGATCACGGAACCGACATGGTGCCCGTCCGTAAATGGCTGATCCAGACGGAATCTGTGATTGGGCCTTCCCATACAATTCAATCGCTTCCGAATCAGGATGCGATCTTCGGCATTCCCGGAACGAACACTGTTGTGGCCATGGCGGACGGGCATGGGAGTCCGAAATGCTTTCGAAGCAGTACAGGTGCGCAAGAAGCCGTAGGTATCGCTCTCCAGTTGATGAATGAGCTGTTGGATCAGTATCGAACGGAGGACGACTTGAGAAATCTTGAGAATTCTCTAATCCGTCAATTGCGGCAGCGTATGGTGTCGCAATGGGGCGAAAAAATCGCTCACCACCTAGAGCAGAATCCCTTCACTGAACAGGAATGGCAGTCCTTGGTCGAGCAGGAGAACTCAGCAGCAAGAGAAAGCGTCGAAAAGAATCCGCGAATTGCCTATGGTTCGACGATCCTTGCGGCAGGAGTGTCAGAGAACATTGCAGTCTTCTTTCAGCTAGGAGACGGTGACATTCTGCTTGTCAATAACGACAACGAAATTCGTCGGCCATTGCCCAGTGACCCCAGCCTCATCGGCAATTTGACAACATCGCTGTCGACGGAGAATGCCACTAATTGTTTCCGCACAAGCTACCGCCTGCATGACGCTGACAGAGTCAAGCTCATCCTGCTGGCAACCGACGGGTACTCGAATTCATTCCGAAGCGATGACGGTTTCTTGCAGGCTGCGCGGGATTTCGCGGCACTTGTTTCCACCCGTGAGGGAGAGGTGGAGGTGCAGAATTCTTTGAAGGTATGGCTTCAGGAATCAGCAGAGCAATCAGGTGATGATGTATCAGTTGGCCTTATCTATCCCGCACCAGAGGGCTAGGGAGCTAAGGATCCGCGAGTATGCTCATCTGATGTTTGACTGGAACGCGAATACGTTCAGCCAGCCAGGCGAGAATGATTTTTTTATGTACGGTAAACAAAGACAAGCCAAATGACATTCTCTTTGCGCCCAAATGAGGTCGTTCATAGCGTCAATCAAAACCTGCCTTGCAAGATTCTCGAATTGCTCGGAAGCGGAGGACAGGGAGATGTCTTCCGTGGCGAATGCGGTGGCTCACATGTCGCCGTAAAATGGTATAACCCTGCGGCCGCAACCGAACGCCAGAGAAACACGATTGACGAACTTGTGCAACTAGGGCCTCCGGATCAGCGATTCCTTTGGCCTATCGATCTGGTCACTGGTCGCGGAATTGAAGGCTTCGGTTACATCATGCCGCTGCGGGACAACCGTTTTAAGGGAATCCCTGACCTCCTGCGTCGCACTGCTGACCCGACCTTCCGCGCGCTGGCGATCGCTGGATTTCATCTTGCCGACGGCTATTTGAAGCTTCATGCAAAGGGGCGATGTTACAAAGACATCAATTGGGGGAATGTGTTCCTTGATCCCAAAACAGGCGATATCCTCATTTGCGACAACGATAACGTCGCTATCGATTCTGGTGAAGAATGCGGTGTCGGAGGAACGCTGGGCTTTATGGCACCCGAAGTCGTGCGGGGAGAAGTCCTGCCGAGCACTCAGACAGATCTTTTTTCGCTTGCCGTGCTTTTGTTTTACATGTTCATGATTGAGCATCCATTTCACGGAAAACTTGAGGCAAACATTCGTTCGTTTGATGCTGCAGCAAAGTACCAGCTGTATGGAAACAAACCCGTTTTCGTCTTTGACCCGAACGATGACTCAAATCGACCTGTTCCGGGGTATCACGACAACGCGATCGAGTATTGGAAAGTCTATCCGGACTTCCTGAAGCAACTCTTCATCAATGCATTCACGAATGGTGTCCGCGACCCCGACAATGGGCGAGTCCGGGAGAGTGAATGGCGCAAGGCGATGCTTCGTTTGCTGGATTCCATCTTCCCGTGTGCAAGTTGCGGAGCCGAAAATTTCTACGATGTTGCGAACGTGCAAGCCGGACAAAATATGGGTGTTTGCTGGAGTTGCAGCAAGCCACTTTTACTGCCACTGCGACTAAAGGTCGGAAATCAAATCGTCATGCTGACTCGTGGCACTCAATTGTTTCAGCATCACATTGACACCACAAGTGGATTTGATCTGACAAAAGTCATTGGGGCGCTGGTCCAGCATCCAACCGATCCAAAAATCTGGGGACTGACGAACCTATCGCAATCAAAATGGACATGTACCGGTTCTGACGGTGTGATTCGCGATATCGAACCAACCAAGAGCATCAGAATTCAGCCCAACGTCAAAATCCAGTTTGGAACAGCAGACGGTGAGATTCGCTGAACCAACTGTATAAGGAGATTGATTCATGGCTCGGAAACCTCGACATCGACCGGTTCACTACACAATGGTTGCGTTCCCAGGTGGAGCGGTCGCTACATGCACCCCGAGACGGAAGCCTTCACCGAAACAGATCAAGGCAAACGGGCTGCAGATCGACGTTGATTACGTCTGTAACGAATACCTGCTCGCTCCAGATGAATTCGATGAGATGTCACAAAGAGCCAGAGGCAAGATCTCCGACATCCTTGCAAATCGGATGAACACGCGCCGCGCTATTCGAGACCTCGTTCTGCCCGTCCTGTCAGAGATTCAGTCATCCATCCAACAGATCAACAATCGACTGAACGAGATTGAACGGTCGCTGAAGTCGTCCGCAGATTGAAGCAGGATTCGTTTGGCAGTTATCCTCGACGACACGCATTCGGGATGCGTAGCCGTAGCAACAACTCATGGATGGGAAGATGGTCATGGAGTGGTTCAGCGTCACAGAAATCGCCGCACAGCTGGGATGCGTGGACGGTCGGTCCGCTCGACGTCTTCTCAGATGGAAAGACGTATCGACCCGCGGATGGATTCCACCGGCTTTTAGCGGCCGTGAAGGTTGGTCGCACGACGGTTCCGTGCAACGTCCATGAGGGCGATGCTGATGACGCTCGTATCTTCGGCATGACGGCAAACGATGAGCACGGCCTTCGTATGTCGGCGGCGGATAAGCGAGCGTGTGTGCAGTGGCTTCTGAAGAATCGCCCGGCAGCTAACCTGGATGAAATCTCCAAACTTGCTGGTGTGTCACTTAGCACAGTGAATCGAGTTGTTAAGGAGATGAATCCTTAAACTACGCACAGGCCAAAGAAGAAAAAGAAGCCGGCACGAAAGCCTGAAAAGCCGTCTTCAGGTGAAAAAGTGTCAGTGACACTTTCTGACGAAAACCCAGATAAAACACTAGCGAAACCGGTCCCTGAAGAGGAAGAAAATGAGTATCTGGACAGCGATCCAGACTTCGGGGCCACTGAAGACACTGAAGAACCGTCCACTGATGAAGTGTCCACTACAGAAACGAAGGTCGATGAGGATGCGGCAGAGACGCAGCTGAGACGTCTCCGAAACATCATTCAGCAGCATCTGGACAAGCGGTGCTCCCACATTCACGATACCAGCGGGCTTGTGGACGTGCGGTTCGACAACGGCAGCATGACCGTTGAGATGGTCGCTACTGCACGATGTGCGATGTACGTAGAAACTCGCATTCAGAACAGGATCCAGTCATTCCGGCATGAAGCCTGGGCAACGTAACACGGAGGGTCGGCAGATCGGAATGCGCAAGGTTCATGCCATCTCCGTCCGCCGGACTGTCCGATCAGAACACCGGACTGTCATCCGGGGAACCGGACTGCACTTCCTCTCTCTCCTGCCTTCAGGGCAACCTACAAACGAAACAAACGCAACAAAGGAAACACCCAAAACCCCCTCTGTTTGACCCTCCCGAAAACCCTCCGTTTGACCCAAAAGTGTCACTGACACTTTTTGCCCTTTTCACAGTCTTTTTCCTCGTTTAGGCGCGCACCCATGGGGTGACTTTTCTGCGGTTTGGTGACAATCGGAAAACTACTGTACCAATCTCCGTGCGGCCCGGGTTAACCCTTTCGATCTGATGGCAGTATGTAACCTCGTTTCGATGTTTCACTTGCCGCGGCTTCCGGACTCTGTCGAGACGGGTTACTTGAGGCTGTGAACATTGCCCGCCAAGCCTCCAGGCGTTGTTACTGGCGAACACCGAAAAGCTCTGCGTTCTACTGTGGTTGTTCTGTTGAGATGAAAACGAAAAACCCCAAGGCAGAACCAAGGGGCCGGGGAACAGATCGCCATCAGCGGGCTCGGGCCACGGCGTGATCAGCACTCCAGCGGCACTATCGAAAGTCTTTCACGTGCACATCAACTGTGCGCTGGAATTATCCGCCCCAAGGAATTCGCTGAGTCAGTCCGTGAGCACTGAAACGTTCATTCAACAACCCCTGGGGGTGTTCTTCGTGGTTCGATCGCTAGTTTTCCGTCCGGGTACTGCCACGAGATAACGGTTCCAAGGCGCGTCTTTGGATCATCCAACACCCAAACGCCACCAGTTCTTCGTCCGGGAGTTCCGTAGAATGGAACAGCAATCGCATCAAATCCCCAGCACAGCACCAACTCGCCTTCGGACGGGACCATGATATATGCGGGTATCAAGGTCATTAGTCCGATCTCCATCGTCATGATGTGCAAAGCCAAACCAATGAAGCTTCGGCAGGAATGGCAAAGTGAGATGAACGATTGCACCATTGTATCGAGAATCACAAGCTCTTGTGACTGTAGCCTGTGAAGAATACCCCTGCGAGAATTGACCCATGAGAATGATGGTGTCACTGCGGCGCTCTGCCGTCACCATAGGTCGAAGGGCTGTGTAGCACCTTTGAAAGTCCCACGATTCTCGAATCGAAGTTCGAGGCCGCTCAGCAGATCCACAACGACGCGCGGATCAGTTGTTTGAACTCGGCCATGCGCCAATCGGACCGACGATACGTAGGTAAACGATGTCAGGTAATGCGACACATTAAACGCGCGCAACACTGGCCACGTTCGAAGCCCAGCAGCCACTGAGGCAGCTGGTACATCTTCCAGAATGGAGTGTGTCAGCTTCAGTTCGAGATCATTCCAGACGTCGAACAGCAGAAAGGTCACTTCGACTGCGGTGATGTCCGAAGTTGTCTGCACAGCGAACTTTGATTCCAGCAACAACGGTGACTGACTGGCCGTTCCACTGTCATTCGTTCTGAGAATCACCTTTGGAGCCCCCAGAATCGTCGCGGCCATTAGCTGGTCTGCGAACCCAAAGTGCTTCCTCGCCAAAGTCGAACCAAGGCAGGCTTCAAGGCGACCTTCCACGAAGCGTTCAAGCGGACCTCCGGGCCGCTCCTCATATTGAGGCATCAGGTCGATATCGTCTGTTGCGCGAGTCGGTGTCTTCTTTGGGACGACCAGAGCTTCATTCTCCTGGATGATCCCGGTCTGCCGGCAACGTGGGCACTTTGCTTTCTTCCCAGCGGACCCCGCAGGAGCTTCCTGAAACGCACTGCAGTATTCACATTCAAAATGCGGCATGAGAACTCCCTGCACACTCAATCTTTATGATCCAGTTGGACCGACGACCCCAGCAGCAAGTCCGGTCACACTCAAATGTCCCTGTCGTCCGGCACAACGGCCGTGGGGTGAAAACCGGACATTGTCCGGTTGCGAACGCGTGGCCAGCATGCTGGGTGCGGACATTTTCAAACGGGAAAATCATTTCGTGGAAGAATCGGACCGTTTTCCACGAAACCCCGACTCTTCCAGCATTTCTTGAGTGAATTTGATCCTGAGTGATACTTGACGAGAGAAGGCCAAATCCCGATAACCATCGGCGATTACAGCATTTCGTTGAATTAGAGCACATTCAGACGGTCCATGGCATGCAAGAGGTCAGCGGTTCGACCCCGCTATCCTCCACTTCAAAGAGCCTTGTCCGCAGTCACTGCTGACAGGGCTTTTTTCGTTCAATCCCCGGGGATGCAGCAGATTCAACGCGTGGGCTCTTCATAGAGGCTTTGTGGCCAATCACCGCCGTCGCTCGTACGAAGCTTTCCCGGCAATCGTTCCGATCATATTCAGCCTATTTCCAGCGGCTGCTTGATCGCCAGTCCTGAATACTGAGTGCCTTGTCGCCGGCAACGATGATGTGGTCAATCAGCGGAATGCCGATGATGTCTGCGGCGGATTCGAGGCGTTCGGTGACGCTGATATCCTGATCGCTGGGAGTCGGGTCGCCGGACGGGTGATTGTGAACGACGAGAATACAGTTCGCGGCGTCACGAATGGCGGGACGGAACACTTCACGCGGATGAACCAGGCTGTTTCGAAGCGTGCCCACGGTAATCTGATGACACGCAATCGGCTGGTTCTTGGTGTCGAGCGTCACCATGTGAAATTCTTCCTGCCGCGCTTCCTTCGCGAGACGTTCAAAACGATCGAGACAAAACTGGATCGCGGCTGCGGGGCCCGTTATTCGCACTCGGTTCTGGAAGGCGCGATCCATCGCCGTCGCGACTCTTCGACCCAGCTCGATCCCCGCCATCATCTGACAGTAGGCCGGTTCATTCACTGCTTTGCTGATCTCTTTCAATTCCGGCAGGCCCAGGCCCGGAAGAGTCTCCAGGCGATGACTAAGACGGGAAGCCAGCTTTTCACCTGCCTGCAGTGCTGATTCACCGGGCCGACCGGAACGAATGAGAATCGCCAGCAACTCTGAAAGCTTCAATTGCGACGCGCCGTGTTTGGTGAGGCGTTCACGAGGCCGCTCTTCGACGGGCGCGGCTGTGATCTGTGATCCCACGACGCGTGACTGCACCCACGCTTCCACATTGAGTTCTTCCGGTCGATGCAGCCAGCGATACCGGCTTTCTCCGTCGCCAGAAACTTCCGCGAGACTTCCCTGGGCGACGAGATCCTGGACAATCTTCTGAGTCACCAGAGGATAGTCGCCGCCCTGCGACTCCTGAATTTCCTCGATCGCAAATTCTTCTTTGGCGATCAGTCGGCCAAGGATCTTCTGGTAAACAACCGTTCGTTCAGGCGTGGCGGCCGCACGAGTCATAGTGCACTCCGGGGCTGAAGGTCATGATGAAGAGGCTCTTCAGCATAACAGCCACTGGTGAGCCATTCTAACTCACCCCCTGGTGATCTTGCATTTTCACACGACTTCCCGCAGGATGCCGGCAAAGTCAAAGGTCGGGCTGATGGCGTCTTTCAGTTCCGGAGCCGCAAAAATACGGACCTTCTTCACACAGTCGTCAAACTGCGTCTTCGCCATGGAATCCACAATCGGCGACACTTCTCTCAATGGCCGATAGCGCCGTTCGGAGGCGAAATACAGATCCACCCGAAATTCGACTTCACGATGTTGAGGCGGCGCATCGATCAACACATCCAGTTTACCCACCCGACGACCAAGCTTCTTTGAAAGCAGTTCGCTGAATCGCTCCGTGCACTGCACAAGTTCCGGGTACGACTTCTGGCGAAGCACGCGATACAAAGGCTCTTCGTGGAAGATGCTGAATTCGGCAAGTCGCTTATACAGACCGCGTCGACTTCCAAACACACCTTCGACAAGTGGAGCGACCTCAGTGCCGGAAGCTGTCTGTCGCATCGTTCGAATCAGATCCGGCTCCGTCAGTCGAAACAGTGAACTCAGTTCAAGGTCCGGCAACAGCTCAAAGAAGGATCTCGCAAACATCGTCGTCGCGCTGCGGACGGCATGATGCCAGTACACTTCGGAAAACATGACGTAGCGAGCGAACACCATCATCTCCGCCGCAGTTCGCCCTTTGGAGCTGATCGCAAGGCCATCGCCAGCTTCATTCACAATCAGAGAGTTCATCAGGCGATTGCGGTCAAAGTGTCGTCCGTACGGAACACCACAGTGCTGGCTGTCGCGGACCAGATAGTCCATCTTATCGATATCCACCGGGCCGGACAGAATCGATCGTCGAAGCCGACTGCTGGGATCGTGACTTCGCGCGACCAGAACGTTCAGCACTTGCTCGGGTTCGATGTTCCATTCTGACTGAAGGACCTCGGCCAGTTCCGTCCCCGGCTTCAGAAACTCCATCGCGAACACTTCATGAGGAGGCATGCTGGCCAGGGCCATGTCTTCGATCGGATGGCAGAACGGCCAGTGTCCGATGTCATGAAGCAGCGCTGCGACGATCAAAACTTCGGCATCGTGAATCGAAACGGTCGCGGCAAATCGAGGATCTCGACCCAGCTGCGAAAGATACCTGAGCGAGTTGTGATAAACACCCAGAGCATGTTCGAATCGAGTATGCGTGGCACCAGGATAGACTCGCGATGCCAGGGCCAGCTGAGTCACCGATCGGAGTCGCTGGAACTCGGCCGTGTCCACAATCGCGCGAACCCGCGGAGTGAACGGAATGTCCTGCTCAACCGGAATACGAATGACTCCGATTGAATCACCGGTCTGTGCCAGCTCTGGGATGTCGGAATACGGGTGATGCATGCGGCGGATTGTGAAAGATCGTTTCGACGAAAACAATCGACGGATCGCCCCGGTTTGCATCACGATGAATCACGCGTTTTTCTGTGTCGCGGATTCCGAACGGGAGATTCTGAACGATGTGAACGATCGATTCCTGATAATGCCCCGTATTCTGGAATCGTTCCGGTTGAGAGACTGCCGGGAATGCGGATAAAAGATCGTCCGCGTCTTTTCGAGGAACATGCATGGCTGGCTATCGCGACAATCTTGATGTGCTGCGGCGAGCGTTCCCGCAGCCAATTTCTGACCAGGAACACGATGCCTGGTTCGTCTTCTCCGTACTGCGTGCTCTGGATCGAGTGGACTCGATGAAGTCCCAGCGGCCGATGCTTGGGGAACCTCGCGAGGTCGACTTTGCTCAGGCGACAAAAGCTCGCATGGCAGAAGACATGAGTTCCGTTGAAGCCGTGTCGCGCGAGCTGGTGGATCACCTTGCGGGAATGTTCATCTGGGGCCATCCTCGTTCCCAGGTGAACGTGATTAATCCGTCGTGCATTCCCGGCATCCTGGGGACTCTGCTTCCGGCGATCTATAACCCGAACCTGTGCAGCGAAGAGGCCAGTCGAGGCGTCGCGTTTGCAGAAGCAGAAGCGATCAGCATGACGGCCGCGCTGATGGGATACGATCCCGATCGGTCTGGTGGCATCTTCACATTCGGCGGAACGGGAACATTGCTGTACGCTATTCGCCTGGGAATTGAAAAGGCCGTCCCGGGAACAATGCAGGATGGACTGCGCGGTGAACAGCCGCTGGTGGTCTGTTCCGAGCAGGCTCATTACGCGACCAAGACGGCGGCATCGTGGCTGGGGCTGGGGGCTTCCAGTGTTGTTAAGATTCCTTCCGCGCCGAACAATGAAATTCGAACGTGCCTTCTGGAATCAGAACTTCGACGTCTGCTGAAAGAGGGGAAGAAGATCGCCTGCATCGTGGCGACGATGGGAACGACGGATGCTTTCGGTCTGGACAATCTCGAACAGATGCATCAGCTTCGTGATGATCTCGTGCGCGAATTTTCGCTGGACTATGTTCCTCATCTGCATGCTGATGCTGTGATCGGATGGGCATGGAGCGTCTTCCGAGATTACGACTTCACTCAAAACGCGCTTCAGTTTCCTGACCGAACTCTGCGAGCACTCGCCGGGGCGAATCGACGCATTCGTCATCTGCATCTGGCAGATTCCATCGGCGTCGATTATCACAAAACTGGATTCGCTCCGTACATCAGCAGCGCGTTTTTCGTGAAGAGCGCCGAAGACCTGAAAATGCTGTCGCGAGATCAGTCGACGACTCCGTACCTGTTCCAGTCCGGCGATTACAACCCGGGCCGGTTCACTCTGGAAACCAGTCGTTCAGGCTGTGGTCCTATGTCGGCACTCGGATCACTGCTGTTGCTGGGCAAGAACGGGCTTCGTACGCTGCTGGGGCATCTTGTGACGATGGCGGAGACACTGCGAAACCGACTGACGGCTCACCCGGCCATCAGCGTGATGAACGCCGATAACTTTGGCCCGGTAACATTGTTTCGTGTTTACCCGGACAATGTGGACACGTTTGAATTTCCAAAGCTTGAGCAGACCAACGCCAACTACGCGGCTCAGCTGAAGGAATACAACGAGTACAATCGCAAGGTCTTTCGAATCGTTCATGCGGAAGCTCTGAAGGGCGAAGGCATTGTGATCTCAATGACGGATCGCTTTCGCGAAACAGAATACGGCCATCCCGTTGTCGCCCTGAAATCGTATATCATGAGTCCGTTTTCTGATCAGCAGTATGTTCAGTCAGTGGTCGAATCCATCGATCGTGCTCGACGCCAGGTGCAGTAGAGGCCTCTGGCCAAAGGTGAATGTTCATGACGGTTGATTCTGCGGAGAATCTGCTTCTCAATCCTCGCTGGCAGGCACAGGATCTTGGTCTGCCGATGCCGAACTCCGTGCATGCGGCGTCGGCCTGTCTTCCTTTGTGGGAACACAACGTTCGCTACGAAGAAGGTGATCCTGAGGTCGTCGGAAAACTGGAGTCCGGTTATCCACGATTTTGTTTTCATCCCCTGGTTCGCAAACTGTGTCGACAGACATTTGGCGAAGAAGGTGTTGGACTGATCTTTCCAACTCATCGAGTTGCTCAGCGTGCCGCCGATTTTGTGGTGCACCGAGGTGGTCAGCGACCGCAGCTGATTCCACTGGGAAATGACCAGGCAACTGGTGTCCGAACGGGAACGGATGACTTTGGAAAGCTGAAGGAGTACTGGCAGCACTCGGGTGAAATTCTCAGCTCACGCAGCGCGGAGAGAATGTTGGCTGGTTGCACTGTCACGTATTCACAAACGGCCGAGCGTCAGAAGCTTCGCGAGCGGCTGGCGGAGTTTGGTGGCTGCCATGCGAATGATGTCTGGCTGTTTCCCTGTGGAATGACGGCGATCGCGACCGTGTGGCGTGCGATTGAGAAGATTCGCCCGGGGCTTCCGAGTGTTCAGTTTGGGTTTCCGTACGTTGACACGCTGAAGATTCAGCAGCGTTTTGGAGCAGGCAAGTATCACTTCCTGCCACAAGGGAACACGAATGCGCTGAGCGACCTTCGCGAGTTGCTTCGAACGACTCCGGTGAGCGCGGTGTATTGTGAGACGCCGACGAATCCATTGCTGACATCACCCGACCTGAAGGCGCTTCGTGCACTGGCGGATGAGTTCGGATTTCTCCTGGTCGTCGATGATACTCTTGCGGCCATCGTGAACGACAATGTCCTGCCGTTTGCGGACGTGGCGGTGACGAGTCTGACAAAGTTCTTCAGCGGCTATGGCGATGTGCTCGCAGGCTCTGCAAGGCTTAATCATTCTGGTCGATACGCGACTGCTCTGCGTGCAGCACTCGTGGGCGATTTTGAAGAGCTGCTGAGCGACGCGGATGCCGAAGTGCTGGAACGCAACTCACGCGATGTTCGCGACCGCATGAAGATCATCAATCACAATGCAGCTGTTCTGGCCGAACGATTTGCGAAGCACACTGCGGTCGATCGAGTCCATTATCCTGATCCCGGAGCCGCGGGAACCGGACAGGAAGGCCGCGGCGGACTGATGTCGGTCGTGCTGAAGAATCCATCGGTGATGACTCCGATTGTTTATGACCGATTGCGAATCTGCAAGGGGCCGAATCTGGGGACCAACTTTACTCTGTGTTGCCCTTACACGATTCTGGCCCACTACACAGAACTCGATGCGGTCGAAGAGTGTGGCGTGTCGCGATGGCTGTTGCGCATCAGTGTCGGCGTTGAGCCTGTGGAAGAGCTGTGGCAGCGCTTTGAATCGGCTCTGAATGGATGAGCGACTTTGATCTGAACTGCGATCTGGGAGAACTCGATGGACCGGCCGGAGAACAGCTGGACCGCTCCATCATTCCATTGATCCGTTCAGCCAACGTCGCCTGTGGTGCTCACGCCGGATCAGAACAGCGCATGTCGCTCGTTGCTGAACTGTGTCGACAGCACAACGTCAGGTTCGGAGCACATCCGAGTTACCCTGACCGCGCCAACTTTGGCCGCGTTGAACTTTCGATATCGCACGCGGACCTGTACCAATGCCTTGCCGAACAGTTGCGGCTGGCTCTGCAGATTGCCAATGCTGCCGGGGCCCGATTGACTCACGTGAAGCCTCACGGAGCCCTTTACAACGTGGCGGCGAGACAACGTCATGTTGCCGAACTGATCGTTCAATGCGTGCAGGAAGTGACACCTGATTGCGAGTTGTATGGGCTCTCGGGAAGCACGCTGATCGCTGTCGCCAAAGAGCATGGACTGAAGACTCGCAGTGAAGTCTTTGCGGATCGCAACTACGCTCCCGATGGAACACTGCTGCCCCGCTCGCATCCGAATGCAGTC
>JAEUII010000420.1 GCA_016795145.1 Planctomycetaceae bacterium | reverse complement strand
TGACATCGGTGCCAGATTTTTGAAGCTCCCACGGATCATTCGAGCTGGACACAACGACGGTGGCGGAACTCTGTGCTGAGACAATAACGTTGCCAGCACCTTGTTGCGGGTTCTGCGAAGGCTGTGCCTGAGTTGTGCTGGCGGAGGCTGCAAAAAGGATGGCGATGCAGAGTACCGTGGTTTTGTTGCGCCGCATTGCGAACTCCGGGAGTGATGAACTGCGATTGTTGTGGATTTGTGAAACGACTGAGGACAGCCGTTTTACATTGTTTTCCATGTTGCTGGGTTCCCGCCTTCGCGGGAATGACGATTGTTACTTATCCGAGTGATGAACTGCGATTGTTGTGGGGGTTTGGAAACGACTGAGGACAGTCGTTTTACATTGTTGTCAAAACTCTGTGTCCATGCCGGCGGCGTGGCTTCGGAGGGCGGTGATGACTTCATCGGTGCTTGAAGGGTCGACCGCTCGGCAGGTTTCGGTGAGCAGCGCGGCGAGGTCGGAAAGGTCTCGACGCCATTCCTGAGGATCCAGTTCCGGCGGTTCGATTTCAGCAAACTCACCACACAGAAGGATCATCCTCAGGCAATGACGAAACAGCACGCCTTCCTGCTTGGTCAGATCACGAGCCTTCACGTAACGATCAAAGTTTCCTCCGAAACGCAGCAAGTCACCAACGCACCACACACTGCGCATGAAGACGTCGGAGACGCCAGGAAACTCACTCCGAAACAGGAGACGCATGCGATCACCAAGCGGCATCGGATAGACTCGGCGACGAGTCACTTCGTCGAAGAATCCGGTGAGATCCTGCTGAGTAATCAGGCCGCGCGAGATCAATCGTGGATTCAGAAATTCCGACGCCAGTGGCCCCGCAGGCATTTCTTCCGGCAGAGGAACTCGCACCATCCCGGCCACAGACGCGGGAAGATCAAGCACGCTTTCCAGAAGCTGCAGACGTTCTTCGTAGCTGGCCTTGTGCATGTGTTCGGCGAGGAACATACCGTACAGAGGATTGATACTGCGGAAGGAATTCAACAGCGTCAGTGACGGCGTCGCGATGGCCAGTCGAGGCACATAGTCGAAGGCCGGATCCGCTGGCGGTGCCGGGGCTGGTGCGCGGACCAGTTTTGGCTTCCCTTCCTGCTTCTTCGAGGAAGCTGCTTTGCCTCCTGTGCGAGCTTCCTGGAGCAATTGTCCAAAGAGTCCGCCGGAAGCCGGGGCCGGCTCTTCCGAAGGGGCTGCGGGAACCCCGACATCAATGTTCAGGCCCTCAGCACTCACGCCTTCCGTGACTGCGGCGACTTCCTGACTTGCTGGTTCGATAGCAGTCGGTGCAGTGGGTTCATCGGATTCGGACGCATCGTCAACAAGGATGCCGTCGCCAAAATCCCGTTCCGCTTCAGGCTCCGGTGCTTCGGCAGCGATTGGAGTTTCTTCAGTGATCGGTGCCAGGTGTGTTGAGAGCCAGCGGCTTTCGGTGAGCACCGGGCGTGATTCGATCGATGCGAGAAACTCCGCGGCCACCTTCGCGGCGGCTTTGGATCGAAACGCTGGTTCGTCGGTCGTCTTTTCCTTCAGCAGCGCGAGTGCTTCGGGGGACGTTGGTTTCGGTGGTGCAGGTTCCAGAGTGATGAAGCCGCCGGCCTCGAGTGTCATCAGCATTCGGACGAGCTGCTTCTCCGCTTCTTCCTTCTCACCAGAATCCAGCAACCGGCGTTTCACAGAATCAACCAGTGACTGCACGGTGCCTGACTTGCGAATCAGAAACGCCAGCAGTCGCCATGGAAACCGACCACGGCTTGCCAGTTTGGCCGGCGGAGCTTCTCGCAGAGTTTGAAACTGGCGTTCCGTCCAGTATTGAAAACCTTCACGTCGACGAGGCATCTTCTTTTTCAGATTCTTCTTCGCCTTGATGAGCATCGGATCCTTCGTATCCTCGGGAATCTCATCGTACTTCAACTGCCATCGATGCAGACGCACATCGTCTTCGTGCGCGACGGCGAACACGTAGCCTCGAGTATCAAACTGCGGACGACCGGCTCGACCAAACATCTGATGTGCGGAGCTGGCATCGATCAGCTTCATCGCTCCTGGCGGCCCTTTTAGCAGCGACGTCATCACGACGGACCGCGCGGGCAGATTGATTCCTGCCGCCAGAGTCTCCGTGCACACGCAGATGCTGAGCAGCTTCTTCTGAAACAGTCGTTCTACGATTCGACGATACTTCGGCAGCAGGCCGGCGTGATGAATGCCAACGCCGCGCAGTAGGAACTGTTTGATCTTGCCGCCAGCACCGACGGACCAGTCGACCTGATCGATTTCTGCGACGAGTTGTTTCTGCTGACCATCGGCCAGCAGACGTTTGCCCTTCAGCTGTTCCGCGACACTCCAGCATTCGTTGCGGTTGAAGCAGAACACAAGAGCCGGGGTGTAACGAGACTCATCGTCGCCGTCCGCCATGACTTCCAGCTGGTCCGGCAGCATTTCATCGATGATCCAGCGGAAGTCCAGAGGCACTCGGCGTTCTTCGCTCTGCAGCAGTCGAAGCTTGCGGCCATGCTGTCGAGCCAGCCAGACCACGAAGTCCACCGCATTGCCCACCGTCGCGCTGATCAGGAGCAATCGGCAGTGGGCAGGAAGAAGACCGAGCGACAATTCCCAGACGATGCCACGTTCCGGATCATTGAAGCTGTGGAATTCATCCATCACCACCGCGGAGACGTCGTCGAACGAGACTTCTTCGGGCGACAAAAGTCGGTTCAGCAGAATCTCGGCGACGACGACAAGGATCGGAGCATCCGGGTTCTCGCGGCGATTTCCTGTGACCAGTCCGACCATGGATGGAGAAAAACCCCACCGAACGACAGACTCCTGAAGTTCGCGAAACTTCTGTTCGGTCAGCGCGATCAGCGGCGTGGTGTAGTAGGCACGACGTCCGGTCATCAGCGCTTCGAACAACGCGGTTTCTGCGATCACCGTTTTGCCCGTTCCCGTCGGTGCGCAGACAAGGATCCCATCACACTGTTCGAACCAGGACAGGATGGCCTGTTCCTGAAACGGGTAGGGCGGCCAGGGCAGTTGGTCCAGATAACGGAGAGCGATGTCTTCTGATGTCAGGGGCTGAGGATCCATTCCAAACATTCCGTCGTAACCAACACAAACTTGACGACTCCGGAGGCGTGGGAATCGATCGCATGGCTTGCGAAGGAGGCGTCCAGCGACGCGTTCAAATCGACAGCCGTGCGGATGGTGACAGATTTGCAGGCCCCTCGGAACTCAAAAAGTCCCGTCGTTTCGTCATGATTGACAAACGGACAGGACAAGAGTTGCCATTCCGTCCTCAGAGGGGATACTTCCGACTCACGTTTTTTGAAGAACAGCCAGCGTCTGGACGCATGGAGGCCCAATGCTTCCTATTGCGACAGTGACGCGGCGGAATTGAATCGATCCGAATATCGAGCAGGGTGGAATTGTGACAACTTCCGTACAGCCAATTTTGTTCAACGGTCAGTGGGTTGCCAGCCAGGGCACATCAACATTCCAGGCCATCAATCCAGCCACCGAGCAGCCGATGCCTCAGGTGTTTCCTGTCAGTCCGTGGTCCGAGCTGGACGCAGTGATCGGCGTGGCTCATGAAGTCTCGCGTGAGATGCGAGGATGGCCGGGAAGCCGCTTTGCAGAATACCTTGAGACCTATGCAAAAGAGATTGAAGCTCGCACCGACATTCTGGTCGAGACGGCTCATGCGGAAACCGGACTTCCCAAAGCACCACGGTTGAAAGATGTGGAACTGGTTCGCACGACCAATCAGCTCCGCCAGGCCGCCGCGTCTGCTCGCGATGAATCGTGGCGAGTTCCGGTCATCGACACCGCCTCCAACATTCGATCGATGTTTGGAGCGATGGGACCCGTCGTCGTGTTTGGGCCGAACAACTTTCCTTATGCCTACAATGGCATCGCTGGCGGCGACTTTGCAGGAGCCATCGCCGCTGGTAATCCGGTGATTGCAAAAGGACATCCGTGTCATCCGGAAACGACTCGACTGTTTGCCGAAGCAGCCGTCGCAGCAATCAAATCCACCGGCATGCCACCGGGACTTGTTCAGCTGGTCTATCGAACATCTCATGAAGATGGTTTGAAACTTGTTTCTGATCACCGCATCGGCGCGATTGGCTACACGGGGGCTCGCACAACAGGTCTGAAGCTGAAAGCTGCAGCAGATGGCGCAGGTAAGCCCATCTACCTGGAACTGTCGAGCATTAATCCGGTCTTCATGATGGCCGGTGCATTGGCCGAGCGACTGGAAAAGATCGCGGATGAATTCTGTACCAGCTGCCTGATGGCGACCGGACAGTTCTGTACGAATCCTGGACTGATCGTTGTTCCTGCTGGTGAACTTGGCTCTGCCTTTATCAAGGCGGTTGCCGAACGCTTCAGCAAAGCTCCTGTTGGCACGATGCTGGCCGAAGGTGTGCGCAAGAGTTTCCTTGCGGCCGTTCAGACGATTCTGACAGCAGGTGCAAGCCTGGTCGTCGGCGGACAGTCCGGTGGCGGCAAAGGAGTTTCCTGCCAGAATACTCTGCTGAAGGTTTCCGGAAAGCAGTTCCTCGCGAATCCTCATGCGTTCCAGACCGAAGCGTTCGGAAACGGATCCCTGATGGTTCAGGCGGACTCTGTCGCTCAGATGGCTGAGATCGCCGAAGCACTGGAAGGCAATCTGACCGGTTCCATCTACAGTGACACGACGGGCAAGGATGATGCCGACTACACGATCATTGAACGCGTTCTGCGAACTCGCGTTGGACGACTTCTGAATGACAAGATGCCGACGGGCGTTGCTGTTGTTCCATCGATGAATCACGGTGGTCCATATCCAGCGACCGGACATCCGGGATTCACGGCTGTCGGCATGCCGGCATCGGTCACACGCTTCGGAATGCTGCAGTGTTACGACGCAGTTCGCCAGTCGCGATTGCCGGCTGTTCTGCAGGACAAAAATCCAGGTGGTGTCTGGCGTCGAATCAACGGACAGTGGACTCAGGCGGACGTTGGTTAGAGCATCACCATTGAGCCGCAAGGCGCTAGCCGCGGGTGTTTTCAAAGTGTTTCAAGTCGTTTTTTGACATTCTCTGACATTGACCCGCAGCTAGCGCTTTGCGGCTCACAAGTTCTAAAGGCTGGACAGTAACCGGAGGGCTTGCGCCCTGCCGCTACGTTTTTCTTCTTTGCACTTTCGTACTCGAATCGATTTGGCCCAATGACAGTTTCTGACCCCGTCGTCGCACGCGAAGCTGCTCGTCGACGAACCTTCGCGATCATTTCTCACCCGGACGCCGGTAAGACAACGCTCACCGAAAAGCTGCTGCTGTACGGTGGGTGTATCGAAGCGGCGGGAGCTGTGCGTGGTCGTAAGAACCAGCGAGGAGCGACGTCAGACTGGATGGAACTGGAACGTCAGCGAGGGATCTCCGTCAGCTCCACAGTGCTTGCGTTCGAATACGACGGTGTGCAGATTAACCTGCTGGATACTCCTGGTCACAAAGACTTCAGTGAAGACACCTATCGAACTCTGGTCGCTGCCGACTGTGCTGTGATGGTGCTGGACCTGGCGAACGGTGTTGAAAGTCAGACCGAAAAGTTGTTCAACGTGTGTCGTCTTCGCAAGATTCCCGTCATCACGTTTGTGAACAAAGTTGACCGCCCGGGCAAGCAGACGCTGGAAGTTCTGGAAGACATTGAAACCAAGCTGGGCATCGTTCCGGTTCCCGTGAACTGGCCACTTGGAACGGGCTTCGATTTTCGCGGCGTGATCAACCTGGACACTCGCGAAGCTTCGGTCTTCGAAACTCGTGACAACATGCATCGCATCGCTGCTCGCAGTGTGCAGTTGAGCGAAGTGCCGGCCGAATCGATGCCGCAGGGGATCGTGCCGCAGGCTCAGGAAGAAGTGGAACTGCTGGCAGAAGCTGGAGCCACGTGGGACCTGCAGCGATTTCTTGCTGGAGAAATCACCCCCGTCTTCTTCGGCAGCGCGTTGACGAACTACGGTGTGGAGCAGTTTCTGAAGGGCTTTTTGAAGTACTGTCCTCAGCCTCGCGATCGTCGCAGTGACAAGGGACTGATCTCCACGACGCGTCCGGAGTTTTCCGGGTTCGTTTTCAAGATTCAGGCGAACCTGGATCCTCGCCACCGTGACCGCATTGCGTTCGTTCGAGTTTGCTCGGGGCTGTTCCGACGCGAGATGGAAGTCTTTCATCCTCGCACGGGAAGAAAGATCCGACTGAAGCGAGCCCACAAGCTGTTCGGCCAGGAACGCGAGACGATGGATGAAGCATTTCCTGGCGACATCATCGGTCTGGTGAATCCCGGAGAATTCCTTTTGGGTGACACGATCTGCGAAGGGGCTCCGGTGGTTTACGAGCCGCTGCCGCAGTTCTCTCCTGAATTCTTTGCGACCATGATCTGCAACGACACGGGTCGTCGAAAGCAGTTTGAACGAGGACTGTCGCAGCTGCTGGAAGAAGGAGCGATTCAGGTCTTCCATACGCCGCACTCATCCGTGAAGCAGACAATTCTTGCAGCGGTCGGTGAGCTGCAGTTCGACGTCGTTCGCTTCCGACTGCAGTCCGAGTATGACACGGAGACGGAAGTTCGCTGGCTGAATTACAAAGTCGCTCGCTGGGTTGTTCCAAAGCCCGGCTGCACGAAAGAGCTCAGTCTGTTGTCTGCCAGTCGTGAAGTGATCGATCAGTACGATCAGACGGCCGTTCTGTTTCAGTCAGAATGGGAAGCACAGCATTGCCAGAAGAACAATCCTGACTACGAATTCCTGTCGATGCGTTTCCGTACAACGCCGGAAGGCTGACAGCCCTCTGCTCGATTTCTGAACGCAAACGGAATTCGAATGTCGTAGTGCAGAACCCGGCAATCGCGAGATTGTGGTAGCCGATTTGAGGACGAGCTGTCCCTGCACACTGGAACCGAGCGGAGAGGGATGGTACACAATCTGCAATTGCAGACATTTGACCTTCCCCCCTTCCTGAGATCGGATCCCGCCATGAGTGTTGCTCGACGCAGTGTTTTGAAGTCCGCTGTTATCGGTGCCGGGCTCTTTGTTGCGCCTCGACTGTCACGAGCTTCCGGAAGTCGTCGGGAAACAGTGATTGGCACGGGTGACTATCAGTACCGAGTGAATCATGCCTTCGCTCAACTGCCTGACAAGTACACGTGGCAGACAACTCACAACGTTGCACTGGACAGTGCTCAGAATCTGTATGTGATTCATGAAGGGAGACGCGACCAGAAGGATCATCCGTCGATCTTTGTCTTCGATCCATCCGGAAAGTTCATTCGAGCATTTGGTGCTCAGTTCCAGGGTGGCGGCCATGGCATCGAAGTACGAAAGGAAGGCAACCAGGAATTCCTGTACGTGGCCGCGTATCAGCAGGTAAAGGCCTTCGCCAAGTTGACGCTGAATGGCGAAATCGTCTGGTACAAGAAGGCTCCAATGGAATCCGGGCTATATGCCGATGGAGAAAGCACATCGACAGAGCCGTCCTGGAATCGTAAGGGGTTTCTGCCGACGAACTTCGCGTTTCTGGATGATGGCGGCTTCCTGCTGGCGGACGGTTATGGCACGTTCGCGATTCACCGCTTCGACAAAGATGGAAACTGGAAGAGTTGTTTTGGGGGTGCAGGAGAAGGCAAAGGAACCTTCAACACGGCTCACGGACTATGGATTGACAATCGTCCCGGTCGAGAACCATCGATCGTCGTCACCGACCGTGCTCATAACACTCTGCAGATTTTCAGCATGGACGGCGTTTATAAGGAGACGATCTCCGGCTTCGGGCTTCCTGCCAACATTGATACTCTGAACAACCTGATGCTGGTGCCAGAGCTCAAAGCCTGCGTATCAATCCTGAACGAGAAGAATGAAGTTGTTGCTCAGCTGGGACGAGCGGTTGAGCGGCTTGATCAGGTGAAGGATCTGCGAGGACAGCCGGCTCAGTGGCAGGACGGCCAGTTCGTTCATCCTCATGATGCCTGCTTCGCACCGAATGGCGATATCTTTGTGGCGGAATGGGTGGCGACCGGACGAATCACGAAGCTTGAAAAAGTCTGAGACCGCTGAGTGGAAATCTACCCGGTACTGGATCTCCGCGGCGGTAAAGCAGTGCATGCCGTCGCAGGACAGCGGCATCAGTATCAGCCGGTTCAAAGCCGGCTGACGACTTCGTCAGACCCAGTCGACCTGTTGAAAGCCATGCAGGATCGACTGAGACTGAATCAGTTTTACATCGCGGACCTGGATGGAATTCAGCATCATCGTCCCGACTGGCCTCAGCTGCGCAGGCTTGCGGAGACCGGTGCGACGCTGATGATTGATGCCGGCTTTCGAACGCTTCAGGATGCGTCGCTTCTGGAGGCCAATGGTGTCGCTGCTGCGCGAGCGATTCTTGGGACAGAGTCATTTGAAGATCTGGCCACGGTGACGCCTGAACATTTTGCTGGCGGGATTATCAGCGTCGATCTCCGAAACGGATTGCTTCAGCTCGCCGGTCGCTCAGCAGAGACACATCAGGAACCGGACATGCTGATCGAGAGTCTCGCCCAGCGAGGATTCAGAGACATCATTATCCTTGACGTCGCCACAGTAGGAACCAATCAGGGCATTCCAACGTTGCCACTGATCCAGAACATGCAGCGCAGGTGCCCCGGGGCAAGATTTATCACGGGCGGTGGAGTGCGGTCTGAAGCCTGTCTGCAGAATGCTCAAAAAGCAGGCGTGCATGGATTGCTGGTTGCCTCAGCAATCCACAATGGGACTCTGGGGCGAGCCGAACTGGCCCGATTCGGCGATCGCTAGTTAGTGGTTCGTCACATCAACGATCTGGGTTCCCGCCGTTCCCGCCTGCGCGGGAATGACGAACCTCTCTTTGTTGACGAACCCCCTCTTCTTCGTTGTTCTGACGGAGCACTTACTCTGTTGTGAAAACGCAACAATTCGGGCGTTTTCGAGCCTCCTGAGACGGAGCAGCGTTCAGAGGCTGGTCCCGAGAAGCCGATTTCTGAGGGAAGATCCGTTTCTGGGCGGAATGCCCGTCGAATTGTGAGACATAGTGCAAAATGAACTGAGGAAATGTCTGGTTTGAAATCGTCTGGCGTCTCGTCTGAATGGAGTGACGTGTGAATGGTGTGACGTCTGAAAGATGGAGCGACGCCATTCTGGTCTTTCCTCCGGCAAAACGCAGCCGATACAAGTCAGTCTGTTTTGCGGAGTCGCCAGTCGATTATTCATGCGGGATAGGAAATCGTGATGTTCTGGAAACGCCGAAGCATTCGAAGTTCAATGACACGCCGCAGCGGATATCGCGCTCAGGGAAACGCTGCCGCCGTTGATTCACTGGAACCTCGACTTCTCCTGACGGTCGTCAACATGACGGATCAGGAACAGCTGATGCTGGAACTGATCAATCGCGCGCGAGCGAATCCGGCTGCCGAGGCATCTCGATTCGGCATCGATCTCAATCAGGGCCTGACGGCCGGGACGATCACGACACAGGCCAAGCAGCCACTCGCGGCTCACCAGGCTCTGGTCAATGCAGGACGAACACACTCCGACGACATGCTGGATCGGGACTATTTCAGTCACACGACTCTGGGCACATCAAACGGAGCTCCAGAACGAGCAATCGCAGCTGGCTATCCTGTGGATTCCGTCGGGGAGAACATTGCATGGGGCGGAACGACAGGAACGCTGAATCAGAATCAGGCCGTCTACGACCGGCACGAATCCTTGTTCAAAAGCCCTGGTCATCGCGAGAACATGCTCAATCCACCCTATGAAGAAGTTGGCATTGGTGTCCGGTATGGACAGTATCGCCATACAGACAACGTCAACTACAACGCCGCGATGGTGACGGAGAACTTCGGCATTCGAGGTCTCAGTCCGTACATCACGGGAGTGGTCTACACGGATTCGAACACGAACAACTTTTATGACATCGGCGAATCGATGCGTGCCGGAACCGTGACGGCGACGAATATCACAACTGGCGTCACCTACTCGGAAACGATTGGTATCTCCGGGGCCTATGGCATCATCGTTCCGGCCGGAAACTACAACGTCACCGCGCAGTACCTTGTGAGCGGAGTGACTCAGAGGTCAACTCGTCAGGTGACCGTCGGCACTGACAATGTGAAAGTGGACTTCAATACGCTGAATCAGTCCAACATCTCGCTCACGGCGACGGCTGCTCTGAACACGATCAATGAACTTGGGGCTGTGACCTCGACAACGATCACTGTGACCCGGAACGGAAGTACGAGCTTTGACATCACGGTGAATCTGAGTTCCAGTGATTTGACCGAACTGACAGCCCCCACTTCGATCACGATCCCCGCCGGACAAACCTCAGCACAGTTTGTCGTCAACGCGATCAACGACAACGCGATCGACGGGACTCAGATTGTTCAGATCAACGCCACGGCGAATGGATATTCGTCAGCGATTTCAACGATCAGTGTTGCAGACAGTAACGCTCCCGTGTTCACAAGTCAGATTCAGGTCGTTCAGACAGCGCGACCGTTGTTTGCCTGGACAGGAGTTTCCAACGCGGCGACCTATGAGATCTGGATCAACAACGCGACAACTGGTGCAAGCAAAGTTGTGAACGTTGCCGGGATCGCAGCAACGTCGTACACGCCGACGATTGATCTTGGAATTGGAACATACAACGTCTGGGTGCGAGGCTTTACTTCGGGCGGGCTAGCCAGCTTATGGAGTAATTCCGGGGTCTGGCAGACTCGTCCCACAACGACTCTTACAAACTCCGGCCGCACGGAGTCTTCAAAAGCGTTCAACATTCAATGGGCCGCGGTGGCTGGCGCGTCGTCGTATGACATTTGGGTCGATCGACTGACGTCACACGCGTCGCAGTATCTGCGGAACACAAATGTGCTGACCAACAGTCTTTCCGTTGATAACTTTGCGATTGGAAAATATGCCGTCTGGATTCGTGCAAGAAATACCCGGGGCGACCTGACACAGTGGAGCACCCAGGGCATCATCAATGTGAGTTATGGTCCGACCGGACTTCAGGCGAATGCGATCGACTTCAATTCTACGTCATCGCTTTCCTGGGCGGCAGTTCCTGGAGCGACCGCTTACGACGTCTGGGTTGATAACCTCACGACCAGCACGGCTCAGGTCGTTCGCAACACCAATGTAGTCACGACAACACTCGGCATGCCAGGTCTGACTGTCGGATCGTATCGAGCGTGGGTACGAGCCAAGGATGTGAACGGAGCATTGTACGCCTGGGGTGCTCCGTTGAGCTTTGAATTCAAAAAGGCGGTCCGTGTTCTTGGACCTCCGGCATCACCCAGTGTTCCACGTCCTCAGTTTTCCTGGACCGCAGTCGCCGGTGCCACAAGTTATCAACTGGTCATTGCGGACACTCTGCTGAATCCGATCCGAACCGAAAGCAATCTGACCGACGTCTACTTCACTCCTGACACAGATCTTGCGGCGGGAAATTATCGCGCGTGGATCACAGCGTTTGATGGCAACGGCAACTCGTTCGTCGGTGCCGTGTTCTCCTTCGCCGTTGCCGACGCGGAGATCGAGTCTGAACATGGTGTTCTGCCGAGCGGCGACGAGCTGGCCCTGGCATGGGTGCAGCTGGATGAATCGGGGCAGGTCGAAGTAGCTGCTGAGATCGTCAGGCCTAACCGCCAGGTTGAGCCTCACGAAGAGCATGCGGAAGACACTCCATTGCATATTGCTGCTGTCGATCATGACAGCGTCGATCGCAGGGAACCTGACGCGGATGCAGGGACACCAGTGTTGACTCATCCTGAACTGTCAGAGTCGATTGACGAACTGATTCAGTTCATAGTGGATGAGCGACTGTTGTTATCGTAAGGCGGCTGCCTGCATGGACTGATGTTGAGCACAATCATTGCGCCTTCCACGAGGGGAATACCACCAGTACTTTCTGAGCACCGTCGATACGGTCGCGAAAGATCTCGTACGCTGTCTGTATTTCGCTTAGTGCAAAGCGATGAGTAATCAGGGGACGAAGGTTGACGCGACCTTCAGCAATCCATTGCATCGCAAGCGGAAATGTACGCTCGAAGTCCGGATGAAGGCTGGTCGTGATGCGGAGGTTCTTCCACATCGCGGCTCGCAGGGTAACTCCGTCGATAAAGTGTGGTGGCACACCAAAGACCAGGATCAGTCCCTCTGCGCGAGTGACCTCGACCGCATCGTTGAACGCCTGAGCCTTGTGACCGACGGCTTCGATGACCACTTCGGCCAAGTCTCCGTCAAGGATTTCGCGGACTGCCTCCGCGGCTTCCGCGCCTTTGGCACAAATCGTGTGTGTCGCCCCCATCGTCTTGCTCAGCGCCACGCGAGACGAGATCGGATCGATACCGATGATGCGGCGTGCACCAAGATTTCGAAGACCGCAGTTGAACATCTGACCGATAGGCCCCTGCCCAAGAACGACAACATCTCTGTCGATCATGTTGGGCAGTTTCTTCAGAGCATGGACCACCGTGCCGAACGGCTGAGCCAGCATCGCCAGCTCGTCGGAGAGACCTGGCTGAAGCGCGATGGCTCGATCTTCTGACAGGACGAATCGCTCATACAGGCCTCGCTGTCCAACAGGAACGGCGAGCACACGTGTTCCGGGAGTCCACCGTGTTCCGTTTGTTGCAACGACAGTCCCGACCATTTCATGCAGCGACATTCCAACCGGCTGCGGATACTCAATCGGATGTCCTTCGAAATCGCCGTCGAAGTACGGAAGGTCAGAACCACACAGGCAGGTCATTTCTGGCTGGAAGACAATTTGGCCAGGCAGGATCTCTGCAGACGGAAGCACAGGCTCCGGAACTTCCACCAGGGAGATCTGTCGGGCAGAAGTCATATTGCCGGCAAGCATCGTCCGTCCTTTCGGTTATGGCTCACATTGAGAGGCGCTGGATGATCAATGTAAGCCGTGAGGTGGCCGGAAGACAATTGTTTGTGGCAGCGAGGCCGGCCCTCTTTCGAGCTTGCTGGCGCTCGCTCGACCTCTCCCTAACTTCGTTTGGGAGAGGAGGAAAACACAGGGCGGTGTTAGAGCGCGGCGGTGTCACACAAGCAGTTCGCCTCGTGAAACTGTCACGGCTTTTCCGCTGAGACGAACGCGGCTTCCGCTGAGTTCCATTCGAACGAGGCCGCCTCGCTTTGATGCCTGATATCCAAACAGCGTGTCTCGTCCGAAATGGGGAGCCCAGAACGGAGCCAGTGCGCAGTGAGCGGAGCCGGTCACCGGATCTTCATCCACGCCGGCTCCGGGAGCAAAGAAGCGGGAGATGAAGTCATGATTCGATTCGTCTCCGAGGGCGGTCACGATCAGGCCGCGAACGGGAAGCTGAGCCAGCTGCTTCATCTCCGGATGCAAGGCACGCACGATGGCTGCGGACGGAACCTGAAGGAGGTAGTCAAACTTCGAACGACCGACGAACAAAAGATCCTCGGACTTCAAGCCGAGTGCCTGGGTGATTCCCTCAGGCAGTGTGGCGGATTCCACTTTCGTCGCTGGGAAATCGAGCGTGATTCCGTGAGCGGAACTTTCGGCGGTCAGCTGTCCGCTTCGGCTTTGGAACTGGATGGAGCCGTTGTTCCAGTGCTTCGCGATTTCAGCCGGGAGTGTTCCGAGAGCATGCAGTTCCCGGATCGCATGAGTTGCAGCGATCGTTGCGTGGCCACAGAGATCGACTTCGACGGCCGGCGTCATCCATCGCAGACGCAGGTGTTCGCCATCCGGGTAGACGAACGCGGTTTCGGAAAGATTCATTTCCATTGCCACAGACTGCATCCAGCGATCGCCTCGCGCTGCCGGGAGCAGGCAGACCGCAGCCGGATTCCCTCGAAAAGGTTCGGAAGCGAACGCGTCGACAACGATCAGTGGAATAGTCATGAGCAGACAAAACTCCGAAGAAACGCGGTTTGGCGGTGGCAGTCGGAAGGCGGCAGCACCGCGGAATTTTCAGAATTCCGGATCAGAATTGGGCAATCGGATAAAGTTCATGACAGAAAATGCCCAAAAAGGTTCCGAAAATCGACCATTTCCGGGATCGGGCTGTTTATCAATGTTGAATAACAGCTGGTATGCCGATACCCTTCCTCGCTTCCTTTTTTCCTCAAAAACGTGAGGATTCAAGGGCTTTTCTCTGCACGCTGCCGCAGATTGCGGTGAGGCCTGTCGAGCTTCTCAGGTGGTCAAACTGGACCGCTTTCCTATGCTGGCTTTCAGCAAACGGAACCTGACTGAAGCACCGGTGACGGTCTGACGAGCGTTTTGTCAGATGGTGCAGAGCCAGATGTCAACTTTTGGAGTTTTGTCAGGAAATGGGTCGTTACACCGGGCCTAAGGGCCGCATCAACCGTCGACTGGGGATGAACGTTTACGAGAGCGCTGGATCCATTAAGGCTGCCGAGCGCAAAGAATATCCACCAGGAATGCACAAGCGTCGCAAGAAGGAAACCACCTACGGCGCCGCTTTGATCGAGAAGCAGAAGATCAAGTACTACTACGGTCTGCGAGATCAGCAGCTCTACCGATACCTTGATATCGCGAAGCGAGCCGCTGGTAACACCGGTGCGACACTGCTGGTTCTGTGTGAGCGACGACTGGACAATGTTGTCCGCCGAGCTGGCTTCACACTGACTCGTCCTCAGGCTCGTCAGGGAATCGTTCACCGTCACTTCCAGCTGAATGGCAAGACGGTCAACAAGCCAGGCATCATCGTTCGCCCAGGCGACGTGATCACACTTCGTAATCGCCCAAACATCCGCAAGCTGTATAATAACATCGGCGAATCAGCCAGCGGCGCATCTGCTGAATGGCTGTCAGTCGACAAGGCTTCGATGAAGATCATCGTCACGACTCTTCCGACGATTGACGATGTCATGCTGAAGGTAGACGTAGGTCCGGTCGTCGTGTTCATGTCACGCTGACAGGATCTGCAGGTCTTGCCTGCTGAAAATCGAAGGCCGGCGAATGTTCGTCGGCCTTTACTATTTCCACAGGACGTGGCTGAGCTATGGATCCGAAGTTCATTCGAAATTTCAGCATCATTGCACACATTGACCACGGCAAAAGCACGCTGGCCGACCAGTTGTTGCTGAAAAGTGGAACCATCACGCAGCGCGAATTCCGCGAGCAGATTCTCGACGACCTCGATATCGAGCGAGAACGCGGGATCACCGTGAAAGCTCGCTCTGTTACCATCAACTGGACGCTCAACGGTCAGGTTTACGAGCTGAATCTGATCGATACGCCGGGACACGTTGACTTTCATTACGAAGTGAACCGCAGTCTGGCCGCGTGCGAAGGTGCACTGCTGCTGGTCGACGCCTTTCAGGGTGTTCAGGCTCAGACCGTCGCGAACGCCTACGCCGCGATCAATTCCAACCTGGAGATCATTCCGGTTGTCAACAAGATCGACCTGCCGGTCACTCGAATCGACGAAGTGCTGGAAGAAGTCGAAACGGTTCTGGGACTGGATGCTTCCGATGCTCTTCGAGTCAGCGCGAAGGCTGGCATGAACATTGAGAGCGTCTTTGAAGCGATCATCAATCGAATCCCGGGACCAAAGGGAACCAACGAGAAGCCTTTGAAGGCTCTGGTGTTCGACAGCAAGTACGACAACTATCGAGGCGTAATCACCTACATTCGAATCTTCGAAGGCAGCGTAAAGAAGGGCGAAAAGATTCGCTTCATGCGAGAAGGCATGGTCAGCGACGTCCTGGAGATTGGTCAGTTCCGGCCTAACATGAAGCCGTGTGAAGAACTTGGGCCAGGTCAGGTGGGTTACATCCTGACGGGTCTGAAGGAACTGAGCAAAGTCACTGTCGGTGACACTGTGACGCTCTTCCATGCACCTGCGGAGGATCCGTTGCCGGGATACCAGAAGCCGAAGCAGATGGTCTTCTGCGGTATGTATCCGATCGACGCGACGGACTTCGAAAACCTGCGCGAAGAACTGCAGAAGCTGTCGATGAATGACTCCAGCTTCTCGTTCGTTCCTGAAACATCAGATGCTCTCGGATTTGGATTCCGCTGTGGCTTTCTGGGCATGTTGCACATGGAAATTGTGCAGCAGCGTCTGGAAGGCGAGCAGAACATGGATCTGATCCAGACGGCTCCGAACGTGACCTACGAGATCATCACAAGAGATGGTCAGCATATGGTGATCGACAATCCTCAGGATGTCCCTGACGCGGGCATAATTGAGGAATTTCGAGAGCCGATCGCGAAGGTGAGCTACATCGTTCCATCACAGCATGTGGGAACGATCATGCAGCTGTGCCAGGACCGTCGAGGTGTTTACAAAGGCACCGAATACCTTGGTCCTCAGCGTGCTCAGATCATCTACGAGCTGCCGCTCAGCGAAATCGTTTACGACATGTACGACAAGCTGAAGAGCGTGACCTCCGGCTACGGCACGATGGACTACGAGATCATCGGGTTCGCAGCAGCCGACCTCGTCAAGATGGACATCCTCGTCAAGGGCGTGAAGGTAGATGCTCTGTCGACCATCGTTCACCGATCGAATTCAGAACGACGAGGACGCGCGCTGGTCAAGCGACTGAAGGAAGAGATTACGAAGCACCAGTTCGAAATCGCCATTCAGGCCGCGATCGGTTCTCGCGTGATTGCTCGTGAGACCATTTCCGCACTGCGAAAGAACGTGACTGCCAAGTGCTACGGCGGCGACATTACTCGAAAGAGGAAGCTGCTGCAGAAGCAAAAGGAAGGCAAGAAGCGAATGAAGCAGTTCGGCGAAGTGGAGATTCCTCAGAAGGCGTTTCTGTCCGTGCTTGAATCGAACAAGGACGAATAGCCAGCGGGGCCGCGATGGCCTGTTGATCGTTCGGACACTCGCCGCTGAACGCGCAGGGTTTCTGCCGCACCGTCTGATCAGGGCGAGGCATTTCGGGGCCTGCAGTCATGTGATGCCACGCGTTCGCCTGCCGCCAGACCGCGTCAGCTCATTTGCTCCAGCGGGACCGGCTCATGGTTTGAGCTGGCCGGAAGTTTGATAAACTCTGTCAGTGCCCTGACAGATCTCCCGTCTGCGGAACTCTGTCGCGACGACGTTTTCCTTCATCAAGAACGATGTGATGGCAGATCTGAGCGTCAGCCTGAATCGGCTGAAATTGAAAAACCCAATCCTTGTTGCCTCCGGGACATTTGGTTACGCAAAGGAGATGACGGCGTTCGTCGATTTCGCGGAGCTGGGCGGCATCATTCCAAAGACTGTCACGCCACAGCCGCGTCCCGGCAATCCGCCACCGCGAACAGTTGAAACAGCGAGTGGTCTGCTGAATTCGATCGGCCTTGATAATGACGGCTTCGATCAATTCGTAGCGGAGAAGCTGCCAGGGCTGCTGAAACTTGGAACCTCGATCATCGTAAACATCGCAGCGAAGGCGATGGATGATTTTCATCGCATGGCGAAGGTGCTTCAGGGCGTTCCCGGAATTGCCGGAATCGAGCTCAACATTTCCTGTCCGAACGTCTCCGGCGGTGTGGATTTTGGCACTGATCCTGTGATGGCGGCGGAAGTGGTTTCGGCAGTTCGCTCATCCTGCGATCTGCCTGTCATTGCGAAACTGACACCAAACGTCACAAGTGTTGTGCCCATTGCACGCGCGGTGGCCGATGCAGGTGCAGATGCGGTGTCGCTTGTGAACACTTTTCAGGGAATGGCGATCGACTGGAAGAAGCGGCGCCCCATCCTGGGGAACGTGCTCGGTGGACTTAGTGGCCCTGCCATCAAGCCGCTGGCACTTCGAATTGTGTGGCAGGTGTCACAGGCTGTGCCCGTTCCGATCATCGGTATTGGTGGAATTCAGTCCATCGATGATGTGATGGAATTTTTGCTGGCGGGTGCGACTGCCGTTCAGGTTGGGACTGCAAACTTCTACAATCCGGGCGTCGGTAACCAACTGGTGCGAGAACTTCCGGAGGCTTTGGCCAGGCTGAACGCATCGACTCCATCAGAAGTCACAGGGAAACTGGAGATTCCTGCAAAGGGCTGAAAAGCTCCGGACCCACAACTTTGATTCACACTCGTTGCTTTCAGTTACACATGACGCCAGGCTGCTGAAACCACTGAAACAAGAATCCGGACCACACGCTGCATGACCAGTTCCGTGCTGACCGCTGACCAACAGAAGGCTCTTGCCAACAGCCGCTTCATGAAGGCGGTCCGCAGAGAACCCGTTGACACAACGCCTTTATGGATCATGCGTCAGGCGGGACGGTATCTACCTGAGTATATGGCAGTTCGCAGCAAAGTGACGTTTATGGAACTTTGCAAACGCCCTGAGCTGGCGTGCGAAGTAACCGTCACTGCTCGACAGGTTCTTGGCGTTGATGCCGCAATTCTGTTTGCGGATCTCCTGCCCATCCTTGAGCCCATGGGGATCAACCTCGAATATCAAAAGGGCGAAGGGCCCGTGATCCACAACCCGATCCACACCGGACGCGATGTGGATCGTCTGCAGGCACTGGATTCGATGGATTCGCTGGACTATGTCTTTCAGGCGATCCGTATGATTCGTTCTGCACTGCCAGGAGACATCCCTCTCATCGGCTTTGCGGGGGCTCCCTTTACGCTGGCGTCGTACTGCATCGAAGGCGGCGGCTCGAAGAACTACGTGCGTACCAAGTCGCTGATGTACAACGACGAAAGCGCGTGGAATGTGCTGATGAGTCGTCTTGTGGACACCGTCAGTCAGTACCTTAAGAAGCAGATCGCTTCAGGTTGTCAGTGCGTGCAGGTCTTCGACAGCTGGGCCGGATGTTTGTCGCCGGCAGATTATCGTCGTTACGTTCTTCCTCATTCGAAGCGTCTGATTCAGTCGGTGGAGCCTTATGCTCCTGTGATCAATTTCCTGAATGGCAATCCCGCGCTGCTGAAACTTCAGCGGGAAGCGGGTGGCCAGGTGATGGGCACGGACTGGCGATCACAGCTTGATGAAGCGTGGGCGACCTTTGGACACGATGTCGCAATTCAGGGCAACATGGATCCCGTTTCCATCTACGCAGACCTCCCGATTCTGAAGCAGCGAGTCGGTGACATTCTGAAACTTGCCGGAGGTCGCCCAGGGCACATCTTTAACCTGGGACACGGTGTCATGCCGGACATGAATCCGGATCATGTCAAAGCGGTTGTGCAGTTCGTTCATGAACTGGGCCAAAGCAAATGAACGAAGCCGCCCCGCAATCTTCAGCGACTCAGCCGTTTCGAGTAGCCATCATTGGTGGCGGCATCACAGGACTCGCGACGGCTCAGCGACTGAAGAAACTGTCACCGAAGATCGATGTGACCATCTTCGAAGCATCGCGGCGACTTGGCGGGATTATTCGGACAGAAGAGGCAGACGGCCTGCTGATGGAGCTTGGTCCGGATTCGTTCATTACGAACAAGCCCGGTGGAATTCAGCTGTGTGAAGAAATCGGGTACTCGGACAAGTTGATCCCAACAGATGCTCGCTTCCGCCGATCACTGGTACTGTCCAACGGAAGACCGCAGCCGGTACCGGATGGCTTCATGCTGATGGCACCTGCGAAGCCCTGGGCGATTTTGTCCACGCCGGTGTTGTCATTCACTGGCAAGCTGCGTTTGTTATGGGAGTACTTCAAAGGGCGGCCGGCATCGTCTGCAGCCGACGAAAGCCTGGCCTCATTCGTTCGGCGGCGTTTTGGGACGGAGACGCTCGATCGACTCGTCCAGCCGCTGGTGGGTGGCATCTACACATCGGATCCGGAGAAGCTGAGTCTTCGAGCGACGATGCCAAGATTTCTTGACATGGAAGCCAAATACGGCAGTGTGATTCGAGGAACTCTGGCGGAAGCAAAGTCGTCCGCCCGTTCCCCTGGCGGTGGATCTTCAGGCGATGCGTCGTCAGGCAGTGGCGCAAGGTATGGACTGTTCGCTGCTCCGGAAAAGGGACTGGGTGATCTGATTCACGCACTGGAAGCGTGGCTTCGACAGCATTCCGGCATTCACTTTGCTATGGGATCAGGTATCCAGTCCGTCGAACGTTGTCATGAGCATGGAAAGTGGGTTGTCAAAACGGCGGAAGGTCAGAAGGCATTTGACGCCGCGGTGATCACGCTCGGAACGCACACGGCCGCTTCCTTACTGCCGGCATCGGATGCGGCTTCTCTGCGAAAGTTATTGACATCGATCGAATACGCGTCGAGCGCGATTGTTGTCAGCGGGCATCGACTGAGTGATTTTCAGCATCCGATGGACGCGTTCGGGCTGGTCGTCCCGGCGATTGAACGTCGCAGGATCCTGGCCGTCAGTTTTTCCAGTCGCAAATTCCTGCACCGTGCACCGGACGGTCAGATCGTACTGCGGACATTTATCGGCGGAGCCATGCAGCCCGAACTCATGGCGATGGATGATGATGCCATGGTGGCCGCGGTAAACGAAGAGCTGACCAGCATCTTTGGGATGAAGTCGGAACCGATGTTTGCTGAAGTTGTGCGGTACAACCATTCGATGCCACAGTACCACGTCGGGCACCTCGACCGTGTCGCAGCCATCGAACAGACTCTGCGGAACTTCCCCGGACTGTATCTCGCCGGCAGCGCGTATCATGGCGTTGGAATTCCGGACAGCATTGCCAGCGGATGGACTGCGGCGGAACAAATTGCAAAGCAGGCTGCCGCCTGAAGAGACGACGTTGAGTCATCGTCACGAAGTCGCTGACTGTGGTTCTGCAAGATCTTCCCAGAGTCCCCGAAGCGGCAGCGGACAGTCGTTTTCCGGTTCCTGAAGGATCAGTGTTTCCGTCATCGCAGCCAGTAACTGTTCGATCCCGGAACCTGTGATCGCTGACACCTCGACGTCTCGCGCTGCAGTCAGAAGACGCCGGATGTTTGTCCGCGATTCCTCGGTCGACTGAGTCTCCGAACCAGTCAACAGGTCCGACTTGTTCCACACCAGAATGTACGGCACCGTGATCGACTGAAGCTGTCGGATCAGTGCTTCATCGACAACAGGATTCGTAGCATCGATGATCACGCAGACCAGCTCTACGGCGTTCATCATCGTGATGGCGCGCTGAATGCCCGAATGTTCAATGGAGGATGCTGCGGAGTCACGGATGCCGGCGGTGTCGGCAAGTCGCAGCATCCAGCCGTTGAATACGATATCGGTTTCCAGGACATCTCGAGTCGTTCCCGGAATCTCCGACACGATGGCTCGCTGCTTGCCGGCCAGTGCGTTCATCAGCGACGACTTGCCGGCATTCGGAACGCCCATCAGTGCGATTCGAAACGGGTCCGTCAAATGGCGGGCGAAGTCCTTCCATCGCCGAACGATCTCCCAGGCGGCGTGTCGTGTGTCAGGGTTATCGGACCGAAGTCCTTTTCGGAGAATTGCCAGGCGACCATCCTGCTGATTCAGGATCCATCGGGCAGCTTCAAGAGTTCGGCAGGACTGTAGCGCCTGCGTCAAAGCTCGTTCTGCAACGGCGTCGTCGAGATCCTCATTCGATGAATCAGGCCTGCGGACTGCCGATGAGCTGTCAGTGATCGTACCGCCTGCTGTCTCAAGGTCATTCATGATCTGCGAGATGGCAGCGCGACCACCGTGGCAATGAATCTCCCAGCGATTGGCCGCAGCGCGAATGGCAACGACATCTTCATCGCGCCAGCGTCCATAGACAATTCGGTTCACCTGATCAGGGACGAAAGAGTCTTTAGATAAGGTGACAAATTGCTGAAAGAAAGGAACGACGTCCGTTGGTTGTTCGGAAAACAGCAGCTCAATGACCGCAACGGCACCCGGACAATCTGCCGTCAGTAGTCGGACGCAGGCTTCGAGAGACCGTTCCGTCTTGTTGTCAGGAGTGTTCAATGATGGAGGCCTAAGTCGAGCGACTTCAGTTCAATGCAAAAACCGGAACGGCGAGTCACACAGGAGACTCACCGTTCCGGCTGATCACAGGAAGCAGTTCATAACAAACCGCGTCCATTGTTAAGACCGCGCACCTAGCGTTTCTTGTACATGTAGAAACCGCCACCACCGCAAGCCACCAGCGCCACCAGGCCGATTCCGCCAAACGTGAGTCCCTGTTGTCTCATTGCCACCGGGTCCTTTGATACATCAACGATGATCAGGTTGTCCAGATTAGAACCCGGATAGGAACCGCTCAGAATCTTCTTCTCTTCTGACCCCAGTGATTCGATCGCGTTCATGACCATGCCACGAATCACCGGCTTGCCAAACTCACCTTCCAGCTCCATCTGTGACTTCACGCGATTTGACTTCATGACGCCCTTCACGGGCGTTCCTGGATTCATCATTTCACCAAAATCACCAAATGGGATCCAAACCTTGTTCCAGCGGCCATTCTCTTCTTCATAAACAAAGTTGTCGCCAGTCATGAAATCGGAAATCTCCACGTAAGGATTCCCTTCAGCGCCACGAGCAATCAACTGGGCAGCCGTCAGTTTGTCGGGCTCTGCACCGGCTTTTGATGCATGAAGAAAATCTCGAAAACCCATAAACGTGAAGACGGCTCCAAGCACTCCGAGCCCCAGAAGAAGTCGAACCATTGAACAGACTCCGCAAAAACAAATATGAAAACGTGGTCATGGGCACACGGCATACCCATGCGAGACTGTTGGAGCACCAGTCTTCGCCAAATCTCAGTAGCAAACCGATCCAGCTGGGAATGGTTCAGCACTCTTGATGAGGGAAAATCAATGCCGGTTCATCGCGAGGATTCGTTGAGGCGATCACCAACGCGGCTTATTGTGGCACTGCGGCCGCCTGAGTTCAACAGTTCACAAAACTACCCAGGCGACATGTTCAGGAATCCTCAGAATCCTCACCCGCGCTGAGTACCGGCGATTGACGATTCGATCAAACCGATCAAACGTTCGGCCACTTCCGTTTTTGTTCCGCGGAACAGGGCGATTGTCTCAGCGTCCGGTGACAGGACTTCGACAAGATTCGTCGTTGATCCAATCGCGGATGTATCGTTCAGGACGATGCAGTTGCAGTTCTTCATCCGAAGTTTTCGCATCGCATTGTTTCTCGGGTCCTGAGACTCGAGCGCAAAACCGACGATCCAGCGATGCCCTTTGAGGCTTCCCAGTTCCGCGAGCACATCGGATGTTTCCACCAGTTCCAGAAC
>JAEUII010000386.1 GCA_016795145.1 Planctomycetaceae bacterium | reverse complement strand
CGCGTGCTGGCTCGACTGTTGAATCGCTGGAATCTGGCGTCACTCGTCTTTCTCTTTGGAATCATGGCCTGTGCCGGGCTTGGGCTTCCGGATGTTCAAACGTCGGTTCGTATCGAAACGCTGTTCGAACCAGACAGTCGCATCATGACAGACTATCAGTGGCTGGAGGATCGCCTTGGCCCACTGGTGCCGATCGAGGTGCTATTGACCTTTTCGCCCGACTGTCGATTGAACGATCGTCAGCGAATGGACCTGTTGTGGAAAGTCGACAGCATTCTTCGTAGTCAGGAACACATTCGTTCGACAACTTCCGCACTGACATTTTTCCCGCCGATGCCCGAGATGCGTGGAGTGACGCCGACGCTGCGATCCGCAGTGATGAATAAGGCGATTCACTCCGCGAAGCCGTCGTTTGAATCGGCCGCAGTGCTTGCGAATAACGCCGATGGCGAAGTCTGGCGAATCACGGCTCACTGCAGCTCCATCGAACCACTGGACTACGGTGACGTGCTGCAGAAGGTTCGTGTGGCCATCAACGAACGACTGACCGAGATGAACCTGACTGAAGGTTCCGGCGTGATGATCGGCACTTCGGGAATTATGCCGCTGGTCCATCAGATTCAGGGGCAGCTTCTTTCTGACCTCTTCAACAGTTTGATGTCCGCGCTGGCGGTGATTACTTTGACAATGACCGTTGCCGAGGCCGGTATCCTGAGCGGGCTCGTGGCGATGTGTTCGAACATCTTCCCCATCGTTATTGCGTTTGGTCTGATGGGATGGCTTCAGCAGCCGATGGATATTGGCTCAGTAATGACGGCAAGCATTGCACTCGGAATTGCGGTGGACGACACGCTCCACTTCCTGGCATTCTTTCGGCGAAAGCTGGATCACCCCGGTGCCACACGGTTCTCCGCCGTTCTGTCGACCTATCTGCATTGCGGCACGGCAATGATTCAGACGTCTGTGTCCTGCGGCATTGGTTTGCTGGTATTTGCTTTCAGCGACTTTGTGCCGACCAGTCGGTTTGCCGTTTTGATGGCGTTCCTTCTGTTGCTGGCATTACTGGGAGACTTGCTGTTGCTTCCGGCCTTGCTGCTTTCGCCGTGCGGACGTCTGTTCCAGCGGCACACGGCCTCGGAAGAACTCTAACGGACGACCGAGAGAGTATTGAATGGCGAGCGGCCGATGTCAGTCGGCCGGTATCAGCACGCGTGACGCAATCCCAACCCGCGGCGTCAGCGAGGGATGCTTATGCCGGGCTTTGCGACACGTTGATCCCTCACTGACGTTTCGGGTTGCGATTGGATGGTGGATCGATTGCCTGCGACGTCCCCACCGGGACCGTTAGAATTCGCCTGAAACGGCCCGGGATGGGCGGAAGTTCACCGCAACAGACTTGAATAGCCTCGCAAGTTTGATTTCCGTTGCGTATTCTGGTGCCCCGATCCGGCAGGCGGATTTCGATCCACGCTCGGTCAAAAATCCTTCCTCCCAACCCCACCCCACATTCCTGAAACTCTTCCCGAGGTTCTGCATGCGATTTCGATCGATCCTGGCATGGCTGGGCCTGATGGCTCTTGGAACCACGCTTCCAGCTCAGGACAGCGGCGCTTCTGCGAAATCTGTCGAACGGACGTTTGTCAGTCTGGAGGTTTATCCGAAAGAACTGACCATCTCGTCCCTTCGAGATACTCGCCGTGCACTGGTGACTGGAGTTACCGCAGACGGTCAGCGCATCGATGTGACGGCGAAGGCTACGTTTTCGTCGGCATCACCGAACTGCAAAGTTGAAGCGGATGGCTATGTCATTCCCGTTGCGGTGGGTGACGGCGTCCTTGCGGCTCAGCTGGGCGATCTGAAAGCAGAGGCTGCTGTTCGCGTCACGTCGGTGGAGAATCTTCCGGTCGACTTCATTCGCGAAGTCAATCCGATCATGAGCAAAGTGGGTTGCAACCAGGGCACATGCCATGGTTCGGCAAACGGCAAGAACGGATTCAAGCTGTCGCTGCGAGGGTACGATTCAGTCTATGACTACCGCGCTCTGATTGATGATATTTCCGGTCGTCGGTTCAATCGATCGGAGCCTTCGCAGAGCCTGATGCTGCTGAAGCCGACTCAGGGTGTTCCTCACGAAGGGGGATTCCTCTTCGATGAAGAGTCTCGGTACTACAAGGTCCTTGAACAGTGGATTGCGGAAGGTTGCAAGTACAAAGAAGACGCCGCTCGCGTCACTGGAATTGAGATCTATCCGCCGACGCCACTGCTGCAGCTTCGACATGATCAGCAACAGTTGATCGTGATCGCAAAGTTTTCCGACGGATCAACTCGCGATGTGACTCGCGAAGCCGTCTTTGACACCAGCAACTTTGAGGTGGCGACGGTTTCGAAGACCGGTTTGATTACTGCTGTTCAGCGAGGTGAAGCGGCGGCGCTGGTTCGATACGAAGGCAATTACGCGGCGGCACCGATTTCTATCCTGGGCAATCGCGATGGGTACGAGTGGGCTCCGCAGCCGGAATACAACTTCATCGATGGCCTCGTGAATGCCAAGCTTCAGCGCATGAAGATTCTGCCGTCAGGGCTTGCCGACGATGCGGAATTCCTGCGACGAGTGACTTTGGACATCGCCGGCGTTCCTCCAACGATCGAGGAGATTAACGCGTTCCTGAATGATCCAACGGATTCTCGCACCAAGCGTGCCGCGAAGATTGATCAGCTTCTGGCTGGCCCCGGTTACGTTGAACACTGGACGCTCAAGTGGAGCGACCTGTTGTTGAATCGACGCAAGACGGTTTCAGAACGCGGCGTGTGGGCCTTTAGAAACTGGATCCGTCAGCAGATCGCAACCAATCGACCTTACCATCAGTTTGCTGCAGAACTGATCACAGCGAACGGGAATACGCTGGAGAATCCAGCCGCAAATTACTTCCGAATTGCACGTGAGCCGAAGCTGGTCATGGAGAATATGACTCAGGTCTTCCTGGGAACTCGATTCAACTGCAATCAGTGTCATGACCACCCCTTTGAGCGATGGACTCAGCGGCAATACTACGAACTTGCCGCGTACTTTGCGGACGTTGGTCGCCGGCCAATGCCAGACGGGGACGAGTTCATCTTCACGATGAATGCTCCATCAGCAGTGGTCAATCCGGACACGAATCAGCCAGCCGCGCCGAAGTTTCCGTTTGAACATGCCGGAGCGGTCGACTCCGCCTCGTCACGACGTGAGCAACTGGCTCAGTGGTTGACGGCTGCTCAGAATCCTTACTTTGCCAAGAGCATTGTGAATCGATACTGGAGCTACTTCCTGGGCAAGGGCATCATTGATCCGGTTGACGACATTCGTGCCGGGAATCCGGCGTCGAACCCGGAACTGCTGGATGCTCTGACGAAGGACTTCATCGACAACGGTTACGACCTGAAGCGACTCATTCGGCTGATCTGTAATTCCGAGACGTACCAGCGGGCTTTGGATGCCAATCAGTGGAATGAAGACGACAGCACCAACTTCTCCCATGCGATGCCTCGTCGCCTTGCTGCAGAACAGCTGTACGATTCAATCATTCAGGCCACGGGTGCTCCGAAGGCACTGCCTGGTGTTCCGGCTGGATTCCGAGCAGCAGAGCTTCCAGACCCACAGGTGGAAGTCGCGTTCCTCGACATGTTCGGTCGTGCACCGCGTGAATCGCCATGCGAATGTGAGCGAACAAGCGACGTTAGCCTTGGTCAGACTCTGAACATGGTCAACGGTTCGACAATTGCGGACGCGATTGCTCATCCGCAGGGCATTATTGCTCGATCGATCGCAGCTGGAATGAACAACGACCAGTTGATTGACACGATCTACATGTCTGCACTGTGTCGAAAGCCAACACCAGGCGAGATGGAAAGCGGAAAGGCTTACTTCGCCACAGCGGGTTCTCAAAAGGAAGCTGCTGAAGATTTGATGTGGGCTTTGATCAACAGTCCTGGATTCCTGTTCAATCGCTGAGCGGCGTTCCAGGCGAAACATCGTTCATCGGGCCGACGAAGAAAGCTGTTAACAATGTCTGAATTTTCAGAAGCGTTGAATGTCGCTTTTGCGATGCTTCCGGCGTTGTGACATACTTCGTTGATTGCCGGTTTTGAACCAGACATCGGGGGCAGGCAACTGCCCCCGATTTTCTTTGATGACATTGAAGGAAGAAACAGTGCGTTGCCTTCGTACCTTCAGCAAATGGCTGTCCGCATTCTCCATGGTTCTGGCGCCCACCGGCCTTCCCGTCGCGATGGCTGGCGATGATGCGAAAGTGACGGCAGTGGTCACTCCGACGGGCGGCGTTGACTGGCCGGGAATCCGCCAGCATATGGCCATTACGGAAGGCTTTGCGGAGTTTGGTTTTTGGGGGACCGATCGCAGTGCCTATTCGAACTGGACGTCCCATTCCAATCGCCTGATTCCAGTCTACACGTTTGGAACTACTGGCGGTGCAGAAGGCGTTGATCTGAATTCGTACATGGGGGCGAAGAGTCCGTATCGATCAGAGCAGGCAGTGCTGAAAATGTACGGCTATGTTCCGGACAAGACTGTCAGGGCTGACGCGGACTGGATGGACCAGACAAATTTGTTCGACCTGCAGCAGGCGGCAGCCAATGCGGGCAAGAAGTACATTTTCCTCGTGATCTTCGACGGGATGGACTGGCAGACCACACAAGCTGCTGCCGTCTGGAACCGCAAGTCTGTGACATACACGGAGGGTCGTGGCGATGGCACGTTCTTCCAAACTTATGACGCAGGTGGAACCAGTCAGTTCGGTTACATGGTGACCAGCCCTCACAATGAAGGTACCGACGTCGACGTGGATGCTCAGACGGTCAAGAACCCTGGCGGAAAAATGCGAGGTGGCTATGACCCGGATGTGGCAGGCCGCTTTCCCTGGTCCACGGCACCGGATCCAGGGTATCTGATCAGCAAAGGACTCGAGACCAGTCCGAAGCATGCTTACACCGATTCCTCGTCTTCAGCATCCAGCATGACTGCCGGCATCAAAACGTTTAACGGCGGTGTGAACGTGGATGCCACGGGTGTTCCAGTGGCGACGATTGCTCACCTGGTTCAGGAAAAGGGCTGGCGCGTCGGGGCAGTTTCCTCTGTGCCAATCAGTCACGCGACGCCAGCGGCTTCGTATGCTCACAACGTACAACGTGACGACTACCAGGACCTGACCCGTGACATGCTCGGACTTCCGTCCATTCAGCATCCGACTCAGCCACTGGCAGGATTGGATGTCGTGATTGGTGGCGGCTATGGCCATAAGTTGAAGCAGGCCGACGGAGTGAAGGCTCAGGGGCAGAACTTCGTCGAAGGAAATGTCTATCTGACAGAAGCGGACCTTTCGAAAGCCGATGTGAAGAACGGTGGCAAGTACGTGACCGCCGTCCGAACATCCGGCCAACCCGGTCGAGAGACGCTCCTTGCCGCCGCAAAGACTGCAGCAGAAAACAATCAGCGAATCCTCGGCTTCTATGGCAACGGTGCGTACAACGGGCACCTGCCATTTCAAACCGCTGATGGTCACTATGATCCGGCACTTGGAAAAAGCGGGAAGGCAGAAACCTATTCAAAGGCCGACCTGCGTGAGAACCCCGTACTGTCTGATATGACAGAAGCCGCTTTGGTCGTTCTGGCCCGCGACGGGCAACCGTTCTGGCTGATGGTGGAATCCGGTGACGTGGACTGGGCCAACCACGACAACAACGTTGATAACTCAATCGGAGCAGTGAATTCCGGTGACGCGGCAATTCGAGTCATCACCAGCTGGGTTGAAAAGAACAGCAACTGGAATGAATCATTGCTGATCGTCACCGCAGATCATGGCCATATGCTGAACCTGACGAAACCGGAACTGCTTGTCGGTCCTCGAAAGTAGATTCTGGTGATCTGGCATGACCACCGTCGGTCTGCGAGCCTAAGGCGCTAGCCGCAACTTGGCTCAGGAAATTCCAAGAAAGCACATTGATTGGCGGACAGAGTTCCGAACATGGATTTGGTGAAGGAAGAAAAGAAGCGGCTAGCGCCTCAGGCTCAGCGATCACCGGGCGATCTTTTGCCCCTTGATGTCATCCTTACGTGCAGGGCCGAAGGAGACGTTTGATTCCTGAGACAGCACGACAGCGTCTCCTTCAAACTTCCACTTTGCTGTGACAATGAAGGGTGTTTCAACAAAGCAGATCTTCGTAATCAGCGTTGAACCGTCCCAAGTCGCAGAAGTTGCCACCGGAATGCTGGGCACCGCGCCCCATGACAGTTGTGTTAACTCCCAGCGCCCGATCCCGAAGACAGCATCCTGTTCTTTCCCATCGAAGTTCAAACGAAGAGTGATAGAGTCATCAGAAGACGACGCGACCGACATGGATTGAATCTTCAGGCTGTTCTCCGAGAACGCATAAGCCTCGGCGATGCCATCTGGTGATTTCCCGTTGTTGCCTGCGTGCGGGATCTTCAGACTCTGAAGTCTCTCACGCAGATGGTGAGCCTTCGCGTCGGCCGGCGGCAGAGCTTCGGCATGGATTGCAGGCAGGAGCTTGTCCCAGATGACATTCAGCACGGACTGCATGTTGCCAATCCCACTGGTGATCGCCACAACCGTGTCCTGTTCGGGCATCACAAGGCAGTACTGACCGAAGGCTCCGTCGCCCCGATAAGCTCCGTGGCGACATCTCCAAAACTGATATCCGTAACCCTGATCCCAGTCGCTTTCGGGGTTGCTTCCGTTTGATGTCTGCAACGACGTCGCAGTAGCGATCCATGCTTCAGGAACAAGCTGCTTTCCGTGCCAGTTTCCCTTCTGAAGATAGAGCTGACCAAACTTCGCAATGTCTTCCGTGCGAATGCTGAGTCCGTAGCCGCCGGTTGAGATTCCCTGCGGGCTCATCTCCCACGTCGGGTTGTCGATGCCCAGAGGCTCGAACAATCGTGGCGTCAGGAACTCCATCAGGTTCTGTCCGGTTGCCTTCTGAACGACAGCCGACTGCATGTATGTGGCAGACGTGTTGTAGACGAAATGGGTGCCGGGCTTGAACGGAACTGGATGGTACAGAAACGTGCGAGTCCATGGTTCCTTATCACTCCGAGGCGGCTCTGACTGCTGCCCTGTCGACATTCGCAACAGATCGGTAATCCTCATCGACTTCAGATTGGCCGATGGATTCTCCGGAACATCCTCCGGAAAATACTGAACGACCGAATCATTGACGTTGAGCTTGCCTTCGGCGGCAGCCAGTCCGACCGCGGTCGACGTGAAGCTCTTGCTCAAAGAAAACAGCGAATGCCGATACTCCGGTCGATACGGCGCCCACCAGCCTTCGGCAACAACGTGGCCGTGGCGAACCACCATGATGCTGTGCAACCCATTCAGGCTGTCCAGTGCGTCGACAAATTCTGTAAGCCTCTCGGAGGAAACCCCCTGAGTCTCAGGCAGACTTCGAGGAAGATCCTGCGACAGAACGGTTGCCGGAAGACTCATTGCGATGAGGCAGAACAAGACCGTGAGAGGGAAGAATCCAGGGAGACGTTTCATCGCTGTCTTCTTTGTGAATCTTGAATGGGGGCAACAGGCAGAACACGAACACTTTGATTCGAGAACGTTACCCGTTACCTCTGCCGGTGAGAACTGATAAAGAGTTGAAGTTGGAGGTAGTGGATCTTGCTAAAGATCCCTGAATCGCAGCATCCTGCGCAAGGTCCAAGATCCGAAAGTCAATGCGTGACGATGTACGAGTGGTTGTCACATCAACAATTTGGGTTTAGCCGTCATTTTGGTTTTGCCGTCATTCCCGCGCAGGCGGGAACCCAGCTTTCAACGCTCTGGGTTCCCACCGTTCCCGCCTGCGCGGGAATGACGAACCCATCTTCGTTGACGAACCCCTCTCCGTTGTTCTGACAAAGCACTAGCCATTCATTAACGAATGAAGGACATTGCCGTGGACGTCTGTCAGCCGGCGAGCAATCCCGTTGTGGCGATAGGTCAGGCGCTTGTGGTCGAGCCCAAGCAGGTGAAGGATCGTGGCATTGAGGTCATGGACGGAGCTGACATCCTGAACCGACTTGAATCCCAGTTCATCGGTGACGCCGTAGCTGGCCCCCGACTTCACTCCGGCTCCAGTCAACACGGCTGTGAAGCCGTTTGGATTATGGTCGCGTCCTTCTGCGCCTTTCTGGAACATCGGCATTCGGCCAAATTCCGTGCACCAAACGACCAGCGTGTCTTCCAGAAGTCCTCGCTGTTTCAGGTCACTGATCAATGCCGCGGTTGGCTGATCCATAATGCGGCCGTGAATGTCATACTGAGACCTCAGGGCCTGATGCCCGTCCCAGTTCAAACGACCTGCACTCGCATACGCTCCGTTGAAGAGCTGGACAAAGCGAACCCCCTTCTCAATCAGCCGACGTGCAAGGATGCAGTTTTTGGCGTAGTTGGCTCGAACCGCATCCTCCGTATCATCAGCCCCATACATCCGAATGATGTGCTCAGGCTCCGACGACAGGTCCGTGATTTCCGGAATTGACGTCTGCATCCGTGCGGCCAGTTCGTAGCTGGCGATTCGGGCGGCCAGTTCTGAGTCGCCAGGATTTTGCCGGAGATGATCTTCGTTGATCCGCTTCAGCAGGTCTCTCGCGGCAGTATCCTTGTCTGCGGCAATTGAGGCGGGACGTTGCAGATTTCGGATTGGCTGAGTGGAATTGAAGGCTGTGCCCTGGAAGACTGCAGGCAGAAAACCTGGTCCCCAGTTGTTGACGCTGGCCTGAGGAATTCCGCGAGGATCCGGGATTGCAACAAACGCCGGCAAGTCCTGGTTGTCACTTCCCAGGGCGTAGGTGAGCCAGGCTCCGATGCTTGGAAATCCGTCCTGCACAAAACCCGTCGAGAGAAAATTCTCCGCGGGACCATGCGTGTTCGTCTTGCTCGTCAGCGTGTGAACGAACGCAAATTCATCGACCAGCTCCGCCAGATGAGGAATCATGTCCGACACCCACTTGCCGCATTCTCCACGTTGACGAAAACGGTACTGTGGTTTCGCGAGATTCCCGGCCGGGCCCTGGAACGTCACTGCCGGGCCGCCCGGCATCGGCTGACCATCCAGCCGAATCAGTTCCGGTTTGTAGTCCCATGTTTCCAGCTGACTGCAGGCTCCCGCCATGAAGAGTACCAGCACATTTTTGGCCTTCGCTGGGAAATGTCCCTGCCGCGATGCGTTGGGTTGTGCCGGGTCAATTGCCGGTGCCCAGTCGTGGGCAACGTCGGTCACTTCGTCTGCCAGAAGCCCCTGTTCCGCCAGCATCGAGGCTAATGCGATGCTGCTCAGCGATGACACTGTCTCAGCAAAGAAATTGCGTCGATCGAGCAGTTGCCGACCAGCGTGCGTCAGGACGGAATTCGCGAATCTCGCATCGTTTCGCATGATGTTTGAAGGCTCAGTTTGCGGACAGTTGGTGGGACGTCCATTGGGCAGGAGACATCATTATTGCCGCTGTCGACCAGGAATTGCCAGACAGTCCTGCCGTTTCGCGGCTTGAGTTCACTGATGTTGATCCCTATTCATTGAGACCTGCCTTGCGAGCTTCGATGATGGCATTCGGGTCGGCCGGATCAATTGCCGGATCGATGTACTTCTTCAGGTCTCGCAGCGCAATGACCGTGTAGCCTTCGAGCTTCAGGTACTTCATGTAAGCCTCGAAGTTCTGCTGACTGCTGCTGACCCAGTCATGAGCCGTATCCGGAACCCCATGAAACTGAAGGACTGCAATTCTTCCCTCACGCGCCTGCTCGGCCGCGCGGATAAAGTCGGGCAGTGTCCATTTTGGGCGTGCGTCTCCGGCAGACGGGACCATCAGAGGATGATCCTTGCCGCGTTCAAGGGCGAACCCGCGACCTTCGTCATACGGATACTCCGGTGAACCTCCGCGGCGGGCAAACAGAATTCCATGCTTCCGCAGAACCGGGAAGGCTGCCGGCGTCATTGCGTTACCCGGCCATGCAAAGGTCACAGGAGCCGGAATTCCATGAGCACGACATTGCTCTTCAATGCCCGCCAGCTGTTCATCAAGTTTGTCCACCGTCTTGTCAGTGATGCCGAGATGATCGCGTGTGTGATTGCCGATCTCGAAGCCATCGTCATGCAGCGTTCGAATTTCCTCCCACGTCATGTAGTCCTTTTTGTTGTCCCTGAAGTCGAACCCTTCCGTGATAAAGAAGGTCGCGCCGAATCCATGCTCCTTCAACAATGGCCGTACGATCGTGAAGTGTGATTTGGCAGAATCATCAAACGTCAGAACCACCAGTTTTTCCGGGATTGCGATCGCTGGCTTTGCGGTGACAGGCTCGTCGCCGAACAATGGCTGAAAAGCCGTTGATCCAACACCAGATATCGCAACAAGCAGCAAAAGCAGTCGAATCATCAGTCAGGTCTTTCCTGTCAGGAAAATTCATCGTTGTGGGACGTCAGCTTAGAGCAACATGTTTCTGAATCTGTTCTATCGCATTCAAAGCCGTTCGGGAACAACCCGACAACCAGAATCGCTGCTTATGCTGATGCCTGGTGATCCAAATTGGTGACAGCACGCTGCGAAGAAAAACGAAGAGTCCAGCGGAGAAGAGCAGGATGCCGCCGATCACCGTCATAGGATGATCCACGACGCCGGAAAGTGCGAGGAACTGTCCGACTCCCGCTGCGACAAGTCCAACGATCATCAACATTCGACGCGTTGCGAGATAACTGCGTGACAGTGAAAAGGAAACAACGCATCGAGTCGAGGAGAAGTACCAGATCACTGCGTAAAGAACCCATCCGGGAGCCATGAAGAACAGCAGCAGAATCGTGATTGGCGGAATGCGACGCAGTGTCTTGTGCTCATACCGAATCAAGTCCTCTGTCGCGCCTGTTTTCACGCAACAGCCCGGCAGTGAGACGCTGTGACCGCAGACAATCAGATCTCCGGTAATCTGAAAATCGGATTCGCCAGTCGGGTATGCGGATTCGGAGACCGTCTCACCAGCGTTCAGCACTTCATAGGGATTGTCAAATGGTTGCTGTACCAAGAGCCGATTCCTCGAACAGCATCCGACTGTGAAGTGTGAGAAGTGATCTTCAAACAAAAAAGCGATGCGGACAAATCCGCATCGCTTACGTGCATCAACTGTTTCTGGTCGGCAACCAAAACGTGACTTAGTAATACAGTCCGCCGAACACGCGAGCACCAGCATAGTACCATCGAGCCTGCATGCGACACAGCAGCGGATGGCGCGATGATTCGCAGGCACAGTTCATGTTCTGAAGGAACTGTCGATCACATTGTGCTCGTGGAACACCAGCCGCCAGGCATGCGTCATGGTTGGCACATGATGGTCGGAAGTCTGCACCGAAGGCTCCCTGTGGCAACCAGCGGTTTCCGCCAAATGAATTCCCAGCACCACACGGACGCCATGGAGGACAGCCGTAAGGACCATCGGCCATTGCCACAGACGGCAGCGCCAGGAACAAAGCACAGAGAGCAGCAAACAGACGAACTCGCATGGAATCACTTCCCACCGAATGAAGGGTAACGGACGAACGCATTTGCCCCAGAATACGCATCCAACCTTTCTTCTTCGAGCTATCTTGTCGGCGTTTCCCAAATTCCCTGTGAAGAAGTGATCAAAAGCTCAGTTCCTGGCAGCTGCTCTCAGGCGTTTCAGTTTCCTGTGAGACGTGAAGCGATTGAGGACAATCGCTCCACATTGGCTTGGGTAGCACAGGCACCGCCGGTGACGCGCAGCGGTCGGAAGCCCAAGTGCAAGCGCGATAGCTCCAGTGCATACTGTCTCGGCAATACCGCACCCTGGCATCCGCTTCCGGCGCCTTCGGCACACGCCCTTCAGGCGTGCTACCCCAACAAGGCCCCGCCAACAAAGAACCATGAACCAACAACCAGGAACCCGCGATTTATCCCTTCAATAACGCGTCGAGCACCTTGTCGCCCATCTCGGTCGTGGAAATCGATGGGCCATTGCCCGCGATGTCCTTCGTGCGAGCACCAGCCTTCAGGACGTTGTTCACAGCAGTTTCGATGGCATCTGCTTCGGCGTTCATGTTGAGCGAATAGCGAAGCATCATGGCAACTGCCAAAATCGTGGCGAGCGGATTGGCGATGTTCTTGCCCGCGATGTCCGGCGCTGAGCCATGAATTGGCTCGAACAGCCCTGGGCCACTGCTTCCAATCGAAGCAGACGGAAGCAGTCCGAGTGATCCTGGCAGCATCGACGCTTCGTCCGTCAGAATATCCCCGAACAGATTCTCCGTCACGACCACGTCAAAGTCGCGGGGCTTTGAGATCAGGTGCATCGCCATCGCGTCGACCAGTACGACGTTGTACTGCAGGTCCGGAAACTCGGTCTTCACAACCTTCTCAGAGACCTGACGCCACAGGCGAGACGCTTCCAGAACATTCGCTTTGTCGACCATCGTCAACTTTCCTCGACGGCGACGAGCAGCTTCAGCGGCCAGGCGAACGACGCGTTCGATTTCGCCGGTCGTGTACGTCATGACATTCCATGCCTCTTCACCGCTGGCATGTGGCTTTCGACCGGATTCACCGAAGTAAATCCCGCCGGTCAGTTCACGCACAAACAGGATGTCCGTTCCAGACACGATGTCGCGACGGAGCGGTGAAGCGTCGACGAGTTCATCCCAGGTCTTCGTGGGGCGAAGATTTGCGAAGAGACCCAGTTCCTTGCGAATCTTCAGAAGTCCGGCTTCTGGTCGAGTCTTCGCTTTGGGATCATCCCACTTCGGTCCGCCGACAGCGCCAAGGAGTACAGCGTGCGAAGCGCGGCAGGCGGCAAGTGTGGATTCGGGAAGCGGGTCGCCGCAGGCGTCGATCGCACAACCACCGATCATGTGTTCGGACATCTCAAAGGTATGACCAAACCGGCTGGCAATACCTTCCAGAATTCGTCGTCCCTGAGTCACAATTTCAGGACCAATTCCGTCACCCGGCAGCAGTACAAATTTCGCGTGCATTTTCGTTCGAACCAATCGTGCAATCTGGGACTTTGACTCAAATCATCAGGAAACCGGGCACAGCGTAGAGATCTGGAAATTCAAATCAACCGCATTCAGGTGTCCTGCAGAATTTCCCATCAGCAATTGCAGGCGTGAGCACACAATGGGATCCAGCTGAGCCATATCTTCTGTCATACGGTTTGATGTCTGAAGTTCGAGATGTCGCCTCGCGGCTGTCCTCGCCTGCTTTTGGCCCGGAAGGCTCGGTGATACCATCCGCGAGGTGATCTATTGAATTTTCTCGCATCGAATTTCCGACGGGTTTTTGTATGGATACTCGCAGGCTCGCCATTCGCCTCTCAAGCCTCATCCGCGCCGCAGCGTTGCTCGCTGTTGCCGCAACATCTCAGCGTCTGATGGCTCAGGATCTCCAGCCGGTTCGCAGTGTTGAGGGCATTACTGAATACCATCTGGAGAACGGACTGCAGGTGCTTCTGTTTCCGGATGAATCCAGCCCAAAGGTGACCGTCAATCTCACGGTCTTCGTCGGTTCACGCCATGAAGGATACGGCGAGGCTGGCATGGCCCACCTGCTGGAGCACATGCTCTACAAAGGAACGCCGACGTTTCCTCGGATTCCGGCCGAGCTTCAGAAGCGCGGGGCCGACTACAACGGCACAACATGGCTGGATCGAACCAACTACTATGAAACAATGCCCGCGAGCGACGAGAATCTGGACTTCGCCCTGCGACTCGAAGCAGACCGCATCGTCAACAGCTTCATCAAAGCGGAAGATCTTGCTTCGGAAATGACCGTGGTTCGAAGTGAATTCGAGCGAGGCGAAAATAGTCCGCAGCGAATTCTGATGCAGCGCATCATGGCCGCGGCGTTTGAATGGCACAATTACGGCAAGACGACAATCGGTAACCGTGCCGACATTGAGCGAGTTCCTGTCGCCAGTCTCCGTCGTTTCTATGAACGATTCTATCAGCCAGACAATGCGATGCTGGTCGTTGCAGGGAAGTTCGATCCTGCAATGGCACTCGGCCTGGTGCAGAAGTACTTTGGTGCTTTGCCAAAGCCCGAACGAGAACTCGATCGAACCTACACGGAAGAGCCTGCTCAGGACGGCGAGCGTCTTGTGACACTTCGACGCGTTGGTGATGTGCCGATGGCAGGAGTGCAGTACCACATTCCGTCCGGCGCGCATCCGGACTTCGCGGTGGCTGATGTGCTAACAAGCGTCATGACCACTGAGCCTGGTGGGCGCCTCTACGACCGACTGGTGACTCGCAAAGTCGCTGCTGCTCAGTACGGGATTTCCTTTGGCCTGCATGATCCTGGCGTCATTCTGTTTCTTGCGGACGGTGCTCAGGGAATTGATGCTCCAACTCTGCTGCAGAATCTGGTGGAAGCTGTTGAGACGGCGGCTGAATCACCATTCACGGCCGAGGAAGTCGATCGAGCAAAGTCGGAACTGCTGAAGCAGCGCGAACTTCAGATGGCGGATGCTCAGGCCGTCGCGATCGAACTCAGTGAGTGGGCGGCACAGGGTGACTGGCGCTTGTTCTTCCTCCATCGAGATCGCCTGGAAGCCGTCACGCCGGACGACGTGACAAGAGTTGCGAAAGCCTATCTGATCCGAGCCAACCGAACGGCAGGGATGTTTGATCCGACGAAAGAACCCGAGCGAGCCACCATTCCGGCGACTCCTGATGTTGCTGAGTTGCTGAAGGACTACAAAGGCCGAACTGCGGTGGCTCAGGGCGAAGCGTTCGATTCTTCCCCTCTGGCTATTGAGGCACGTCTGCAGCGTTCAAAACTTGCGTCGGGCATGAAGGTAACTCTTCTGCCGAAGAAGACTCGCGGAGCTCAGGTGACACTCAGAATCAATCTGCGATACGGAAATCCGGACGCGTTGAAGGGAATGGCCACGGCGACCACGATGTTGCCCGAAATGCTGAACCGCGGCACTGAGAACATGACTCGACAGCAGATCAATGATCAGTTGAATAACTACCGTGCTCAAATGAGTGTCAGCGGTTCACCGGGGGTGTTGAGTGTGACGGTGCAGACGACACGGGAAAACCTGTTGCCGGTTCTCGGGCTTGTGGAAGAAGTGCTCCGACATCCAAAGTTTCCTGCGGAGGAACTGGAGGTTGTTCGCGAAGAGCAGCTATCTCTGTTGAATCAGCAGTTTTCAGACCCAGGGGCCCTGGCGTTTCTGAGCCTTTCGAAGAAGCTGGCTCCGTATGAGCCGGATGATGCCCGTTACGTGCCTTCGATCGAAGAAGGTATCGAA
>JAEUII010000379.1 GCA_016795145.1 Planctomycetaceae bacterium | reverse complement strand
CTCGAAGCGAACGGTGCCAACGCGGAGATCCATGCTGACAACACCATTGGTGGAGCCGGCGTCAACGTCTACAGCGGAACGTCATTCACTCAGGGCAACACAATCAACAACAACGACGGCGACGGCTTCCGGGCACTCGCTGCGAACGGTGCTCTGATCAATGGCAACCTGATCAACAACACGATCACCAACAACGGTGGTAACGGTGCTGCCCTGTTGATTGACAATGGTGGCGACATCGACTTTGGAACTGTCGCCAGCAACCGAGTCATCAGAGGCAACACGATCACTGGAAACGGTGAAGCTGGCCTTCTGCTTAACCAGCTGACAAGCCCAACGACTGAAGCAGAAATTGATGCGACAGTTCTTGGCAACACACTGTCAACGAATGCCCACGGCGGTATCGTCGCCAACCTGCTGGGAGCAAACCATACGCCTCCGGCTCTGCCGCTGATTCAGGATAACAATCGACTCAACCTGGTGGTTGGTGGAACAGCAGCAGCTGACGCAAACACCATCAGCGGCAATACTGATGTTGGTATCGGTGTGAACGTGACCGGAAACGGAAGCGCTAACGTCACTCTGACCGACGTAACCGTCACCGGAACGCAGAATGGTGTTGACCCACTGCTGAATGGCGACGGCATCAACTTCCGCCGACAGGACTCATCTCTGCTGACTGCAACTCTGAACGGAGTGACATCAACAGGCAATGAAGGTGACGGCCTGGATGTGGATGTGCAGGGCAACGACAAGACTGATCCAAATCAGCCGAACACAGGAACGGCCAACACGGTAACGATCGACGACAGCAACTTCAGCAACAACGGGCTGGATGGTGCTTCTTTCAGAACACGCGGCGATGCAACACTGATCTCAGACATCACACTGAGCACATTCTCCGACAACGGAGCCAACGGTATTCAGGTGCAGACATCAGAGAACTCATCCTTTGGTGACCCAACCGTGGGATTGCCTCCAGGACGACGCTCAGTGTTCGACGGCCTCTTCGTCGATCAGAACGGAGTTGATGGTATTCAGATCATCGCGACAGAACAGTCACGAGCTCTGGTGGAAATCACCAGCACGGCTGCTGCGGCAACCGGCGGTGCTCACTCAGCGGCCAGCACGCTGGGCAACACGAACATCTCCAACAACGGCCGGGATGGGGTGCATATCGAAACCAGTGGTGGTTCGTCTGACATCCTGATTACGGCCAACTCCGCAACAACAACAATCGACGGCAACGGTACAACAGCCGGAGGTAACGGTATTCGCTGGGATGCCAGCGGAACGTCAGACGGTACTGTCCGTGTGACTCGAACGACCATCAGCAACAGCATCGCGGGCGTAACAGAGAATACCGCTACAAATAACAACGGGCTTCTTGATCCGGGTGAAGACCTCAATGGAAACGGACAGCTTGATCCAGGTGAGGACACGAACTCGAATCAGGATGTTGATGTGATCGATGGAGATGGTATCCAGGCCAACTTCACGGAGAATACGACGGGGACCCTGGTCGTCGGCAACGTTGGCGAAGGCAACCTGATTCAGGATAACGCTGATGATGGGGTCGCAATCACTGCAACTGGCAGGGACGCCACCGGAAATCCACGTCCAGTGATCACGGTGAGTGACAATACGATTGGTGGTACTAACAACGGACTGGATGCCGGAAACGGTGGAGACGGGGTTAGCCTGAATGTTATGGGAGGTGTCGCAACTGGCATCCCATCCGGAAGTGTCGACAACGAAACAGCGAACACTGCTTCAACTGACCAGATTAACGGTATCCTTGGCGTAACAGAATCCGGTGCAGTACCTCAGTTCACGATGAGCAACAACCTCGTTTCGAATAACGGCCAGCGTGGCGTCAATCTGCAGCTGACAGGTGCTTCCGGTACCCGCGACCGCGAGTTCGGTGCGTCAGTGTTCGACCCGGTCCGAATTACTCTGACCGACAACACGATCGTCTCGAATGGTACCGAAGGTGTCTACATGCGAGCCGACTCTGATATGAATCAGTCTCGATTCATCTTCCTTGGAAACCCTGTTGTTGACAACACGAACTACAGCCCATTCCGTCCGGAGTTCTTTGCTCTGAACGCCGGCAGCGTCAATGGAAACACTGCTTATATGGCTCCATACCTCAACCTTCGAACAGTACAGAACAGTTTGCTGACTATGACCGGCAACACAATTCAGAACAATGGTGTGGGAACTGTCACAGGAGAAGGTCTGAGAATCGATGTCGGAACGGGATCTTATGTTGCAGCTGATATCCAGAATAACGTCTTCGGAGGCAACCTCGAAGAAGACCTGGTCACCAGCTCCTTCCTCTCAGCCGGAAACACATCAGACTCTCAGGGTACAACTACGGTCAACACGCAGTTCGACTACATCTATCTTGATGACACGGCTCAGCTTGATATGCGATTCCAGAACAACTCAGGTAATCAGATTGCCCCGAGTGACCTTGGAGCGATCTACACCAACCTGGACGTGCTGAAGCAGCAGTTCTTTGGTGCTGGAGTCGTGAGTCGTGATGCTTCCTTGTTCCAGGTGGATGACGGACCGAACCTGAACAGCCCAAACAATACGTTCATCAACTTCGGTTCGACTCAGAACATCCAGGGGGCATTCACGAACGGAAACTACAACCTGCGAGGTGCTGCGGATCCAGCATGGCCGAACATCGGATTCGCTCCATTCCTCCCATAATCTGAAGCTTCAGTCACCTGAAGTGGAAACAGAAAAGGGCTGCCAGAGATGGCAGCCCTTTTTTTGTTGCGATGGTCTACACCATTTGCTTGTTGACCGCATTACTTTGGTTCGAACCGTCATCCCCGCGCAGGCGGGGACCCAGCCTTCTATGCTCTGAGTTCTCGCCTGCGTGGGAATAAGGCCCGATGCATGGTGTGAGTGGGGATGAGGCGAGATTACTTCTTGCGGCGGGTATACGTGACCTTCATCAGTTCTGCTTCACTACCATCCGTCACCATGAACATCTGAAATGTCATCTTGTCGGCAGATTCATTCACCGAGATCGTCTTGTACTTTGCCACACCATTTGGTCCCGGGCCTTCGCCCGTCATGACCATCTTCTTTCCGTCTTTCGTCCCGGTCAGGGTCATTGGCGAACCGTTCATCGAATCCACCCAGATCGAATTCCACTTCTTCGTGGCGGAGTCATAACTGTCCAGTCCGCGACCGTGAAACTTCATTCCTCCGAAATCGCTCTGAAAGTCGGACTGCAGCCACATGCCTTCACAAATCATCTTGTACTCGGCTACGCCCTTCATTTCCGAACCATCAGCCATCTTCATGACAGCGTCCCAGGTACCTTCCAGAGCTTTCAGTTCAGCCTGCTCGGGACCAGGTGTCTGCGGTTCCTGTGCGCTCACAGACTGACCACCCAACAGATAAAGAACACCAAACATCAGAACAGTGCAAATGCGTTTCATCACGGAGCCTTCGTTGCAGTAAACAGCTGGAAATTCCCCGCCCAACGGGAGCAGACTTCAGATTCACTATACCGGTCGCAAAATGACTCTTCCGGGACTCACGCGGAATTTCTGAATTCTGTCCAAATTCGCAAGGGAGTCCCGCTGTCTGTCGCGGCCCACCCCCGAGCTTGCTAACGCTCGCTCGACCCCTCCCAGACGTTGTCTGGGTGGGGGAGTTGTTCGTAAGCCACCGAACTCCTCTCGCCGGCCTATTCCTCACGCACCGTGATCCCGGCCTTCTTCATGCCGTCCAGCACTTTCGCACGATCGGTCTTCGAGGGATCGATCCAGGCTCTGGCGACGCCGTCTCTGAAGCTTGCTTTGGCGTGAATGACGCCCTCCTGACGATTCAGAATGTCGTGCACGGCCAGCGAACACGCTTTGCAGTCAAGTCCCACGATCTGGAAATCAATCGTCTGACGCTCTGACGCCGGAATCGGACTCAAAGGCTTGATGGCAAACAATCCCCGAGACACATGCTGCATTCTTTCATTCAGACGCTGAATGGCTTGCTCATCGTTCGTGTTGCGAAACAGGTCGCCGTCCACGCTAATCTGAATCGCTGCTTCCGCTGTGTCGAAATCCACACTCTCAAGTCCCGCCTGATTCATCTGCTGCATCCGGACGCGAAACACTTCCAACTGCTCGGGAATGAACAGGCCGTGAACCTGCACGCGAATTGTTCGCACGTTGCCTGTCAGCGGCTTTGCGTCTGTAATCGCTTGCTGTTCCCTTAGCTCTGTGCGACGTACCGGTGTCCGGACGGCCGTTGGCTCAGGAGCCAGCATGACTCGCTGCTCATCGACGGACGATCGAACGACCTGCGTTTCCTTATCCGCAAAGTCCGAATCATCGGACCAAATCTCCGTTCCCGAAAACAGCCGACTCTCAACCACTGCATGCAGAAGCGTTCGTACTCCACCGCCCCGTTTCTTTGTCTGCTCAATGATCTGATTCATCGCGCTGCGATCACTGAACCCTGGAACTCGTCCGGTACCGTAAATCAGAATCTGTTTCGCAAGGTTTCGCAGGAGCGTGTCGTCTTCACTGCCAATCACCTTTCGAAAATCAGCGACACTCTGAAACGCACGTCCATCCGGCATCGTTCCGCTGGCATCGACGGGACGCCCCAGCCGAAAACTCAGCCCGATCAACGGATCGATGTTGCCTCGCTCTGCAGGATCTCCTTCGCCAATCGATCGGTACCGAGTTCGATAGCCGCCGATCACATCGAACGCTTCCAGGGCAAATCCCGGTGGATCCATCCGGCGGTGGCATGAAGCACAAACGGCGTTGCTTCTGTGTTTGTCCAGCTGCTCCCGGATCGTCGTGGCACCTCGCACATCCGGTTCAATCGCCGGGACCGTTGACGGAGGTGGCTCCGGGGTTTCGCCAAGAATTCGATCCATGACGAAGGCTCCCCGAGGAACCGGACTGGTGGTCGTTCCGTTGGCGGTGATCTTCAAAATCGCGGCCTGAGTCAATAAGCCTCCTCGAAGGCATCCCTCCGGCACCGGAACTCGACGCACCTGAGTTCCAACAACGCCCGGTATTCCATAGTGCGACGCCAGCTTCTCATTAATCATGACAAAATCGGAATCAACAAGCTGTGCAACGTTGAGGTCTTCTCTCAGAGCGGTCTCGAAGAAGCTGCGAGTCTCCGCGACCATCGCATCCTGCAGGTACGGGCTGAACTCGGGATACAGTTTGCGATCGGGGTCGTTCGCTCCAATCTCGTACAGACGAAGCCACTGACCGACAAAGTCGTTGATGAACCGCTGCGATCGCTCATGATTCAGCATCCGTTCCACTTCGCGATGAAGGACGTCGGCTTTCGACAACTCACCTTGGTCCGCAAGTTCACTAAGCCGTTCGTCCGGCGCAGAACTCCATAGAAACGATGCAAGCCGATTCGCAAGTCCTCGGGAATCCACCATTGAACTTGTCTCATCCGACGTCGCATCGCCCTCGCTTGCATCTTGTGCCACGACTTCGCTGTTGATCTGAAGAAGGAAGTCCGGTGACACCAACGCGCTGCGATAGGCGGCTCGCATAGCCAGCTCAAAGCAATCGCCTTCCTTCAATCGCGATTCCACGATCGCCACATAGTCATGAAGAACGTCTGCCGAAACGGGCCGCCGGAATAACAGAGGCAGTGAACGCTGCAGCAGTCGTTTCGCATCCTCCAGAGGCTGCTCGCTTCGAACGGTCCAAATCCCAGGTTCAGGGTCAGGGCGATTCCTTGCGGCTCCAATCTGACGCGGACGCTGCCTGACCGGCGGGCGAACGCCTGGATGATCTTCCGCACGAAACTCCACAAGCGGCAGATCCCCGAACAGCACCTGGTGACTTTTGGTCGGCCAGCTGTCGTACAACGGGCCTTCAATGTCCAGCCAGTCCACAACAATCCCAGGTCCCGTAAACTCCATGGCCCTCTTTGGCTTGTAGTAGTTTGCTGCGGGGGCCAGCGATGCGGCATTGAAGCCAATCAGTTCATTGTGATTCAACCACACGGTCAGCTCATGTTCCATCGCCTTACCAGCTGGCGCGTTGAAGTATCCAAGGACAGAACTGGGATGCTGTCCGCCGCGTCCGTCTCCCGTCAGTTGAACGACCGACAGCCGCGCAGCTTCAGTGCCTCGCCCGGGAAGGACTTTGCCCTGGTCCCATTGAAAACTCCACAACGATGTGCGCACTCGATACCGAGCCGGATAGATCGTGACGTGCTCAATGAAATAGGGACTGACAGATTCATCTTCGTGACGAAACAGCCCAACGCTGGCTCCGTTTTCAAACGAACCCCATCGTTCGTGGGCTCCTTCATCCAAATGATTCTGTTCGCCGGCAGGCGGGAAGTCAGGATCAGGGCGTCCGTCCTTCAGGAGCACTCCGTCTCCATTCATGACGATGTGAGCAACAAAACCGCCGCGGTTGACGAGCGAAATCCTGCGAGTCGTAATCGTTGGTGGTTCGGGACGAGTACAAATGGCGTAGTCCAGAATATGGTCCGCGGCTTCCAGGTACTTGGCGATGTTCACGTGCGAGATATCCAGCGCGCCGGGGACTCGATCGAATCCATTGGCTTTGCCATCTGCGGGTAGGTTCTCAGCCAACGCAATGCCGGGCATGTCGAAGATGTCACGAATGATGTTCTCGTATTCGCGGCGAGTCAGTCTTCTCAGACGCGGCGTCAGTGCATCAATCGATTTTTCGGCTTCGATCAGTGAAGTCTCCAGTGACTTCAGGACAGCCTGCCGCGCGTCCGCAGTTGGCTGTTCGGAGTCCGCTGGAGGCATGGCGCCTGCTGCGATCTGATCATACATTCGAATCCACCGCCGAAGGTCATCGGGCTGCGTGAGATCTCGCGATTGCGTCTTCAGATCCAGCCCGACCGGTGCGGTATTCCCGGAGTGACATTCCACACAATACTGAGTCAGGAAATCCTCAACCTGCGATCCGGGCGCGTGCGTCTTTTCCTGTGCATGAACCGGCGAAGCCTGCACAAACAGAAGCGTCAGCAGAACGTAGCAGGCAGCTCGGAATCTTAGTCCGACATCGCCAAGCCCGACGCAACTTTGTGTCTTCCAGGAGGTGGAGTCCATGGTGTTTCCAGTCTGCTCCGGAACAGTGCGGCAGTCTTCACCGAGCGTCAGAATGTTCATGCGAATTCGAGACCCCGCATGGTTCCACGACCGCTCGAGAACGAATCCACTTCAAGCCCAAGTCGCTGAAGCATCGAAACGTACAGGTTCGAAAGCGGATAATTGTTTTCGGTATCAAATGCCAGATGCTGACCATGACGAAATCCACCGCCGGCAAGCAACACCGGCAGGTTCACATTCGAATGAGAATTCGCACTTCCCATGCAGGTGCCGTACAGCACCATTGTTCGATCCAGCAGCGTTTGCTCCTGCTCTTTGCACGCCGAAAGCTCTGAAAGAAAATCACTCAGCGCCTGAAACTGGCGTTCCTCATGCCCACGCAGCTCCGTCAGTGCTTCCGGTCGGTTGCCATGATGAGTAATGTTGTGAATAACGGTCGTGTCGATGAAGAGCGAAACGATGCGAGTCGAATCGGTTTCGAGGGCCAGCTTCATCACGTCGAAGATCATCTTTGATCGTTCAACGAATTGCCGAGGATCGTTGTTCTCTTCAGGCGCCTGAGCCTCCACTTTGGGCTTCGGACGTCGCTCCCATTCCTGAGCCGCGTGAAGACGCTGCTCCAGATCGCGAACCGCCGTTTGGTACTGTTCGAGTTTCTGCTGATCGGCAACTGAGAGTCGAGAGCGAAGACGTTTCGACTGCTCGGCGACGAAGTCCAGCGTGCTGCGTCCCTGGCGTAGCGATTCCACATTCGCTTCGACGTCTTCCGGACGCCCTTGAATGAAGAGCTTCTCGAACAGCTTGCGAGGACTCTTCTCGGACGGAATTGATGCGCCGTTTCGAGTGTAACTCAACGTGGCATTCTCATTGGTGATCGCCAGCACAAGCGACGGAAATCGAGTCTCGCCGCCCAGCTCTTCGGCCGCGAACTGATCGAGTGACACACCGTTGCGAAAGCCTCCGCGTTCCGGATGCGCTGTGCCAGTCAGGAAGCATTTTTCGGCCGCATGGCCTCCCGTAACACCGGGCAGACTGACTCCGGAAAACACCGTGAACTGAGACCGATGTGGTGCAAGCCGTTCGAGGTACGGGCTCGTCTTATAGTCGCCCCCAGCGCCTTCCGGAAAGAAGTACTGCGGCAGGATCCCCATGTTGGTCTGGATGCACACCATGCGTCGCGGCGATTCAGTTTTCTCGTCGCCATGCGCGCGACACGTGCGAGTCATCGCGTCGAGGAACGGCAGTGCAAGACAGACTCCGGACGATCGCAACACCGTTCGGCGCGAAAGCGGCCGGCGCTGAGCAGAGCTTCGCGGCGAGTTTGACGGCAACAGATGGCTCATGCGAATGAACTCTCAATCAGCAAACCGGAAGGAAGCAAACGAGGATACAGAATCACAACATACCGCCCCGGCTGGTCGTAACGCAAACGCCCGATCAATTCAGGGGCAGTATTAACGCAGAGGCAGCAGAGGAGACGCATTTGCAGCTCTCCTGCAATTCCTCCGCGTCCTCTGCGCCCTCTGCGTTCCACTTCTCCCTGGTTTCATTTCTTCATCACACTACCTCTGCGATTATCCTCTGTGCCCTCTGTGCCCTCCGTGGTTAACCCCTGCGATTCATGTGTCATGTTTCAGTGTTCAGGCATCGCCGATTTCACCACAGAGGTCACAGAGAGCTCGGAGGTGAATCGCAAAGAAGCGGAAGCTATTAACGCAGAGGCCGCGGAGAGCGCAGAGGAAACACAATTGCAGCTTTCACGTGATTCCTCCGCGTCCTCTGCGACCTCTGCGTTTCAACTCTTCAACGCCCCGCCTCTGTGTTTATCTTCCGTGTACTCTGTGTCCTCCGTGGTTAACCCCTGCGATTCATGTGTCATGTCTCTGTTGTCAATGCTCGGTAATCGCAGATTTCACCACAGAGGTCACAGAGAGCACGGAGGTGAATCGCGGTGAGGCAGGCGGTATTAACGCAGAGGCAGCAGAGGGCGCAGAGGAAACACAATTGCAGCTCTCACGTGATTCCTCCGCGTCCTCTGCGACCTCTGCGTTTCAACTCTTCAACGCCCCGCCTCTGTGTTTATCTTCCGTGTACTCTGTGTCCTCCGTGGTTAACCCCTGCGATTTATGTGTCATGTCTCTGTTGTCAATGCTCGGTAATCGCAGATTTCACCACAGAGGTCACAGAGAGCACGGAGGCGAATCGCAGAGAGGCAGGCGGTATTAACGCAGAGGCCGCGGAGGTCGCAGAGGAGACGCAACTGCAACTCTCCTGCGATTCCTCCGCGTCCTCTGCGCCCTCTGCGTTTCACTTCTCCCTGGTTTCATTTCTTCAGCACACTACCTCTGAGTTTCTCCTCTGTGTACTCTGCGTCCTCCGTGGTTAACCCCCCGCGTTTCAGCCTGCCTTCCTATGCTTCGTTCATTGCCATCGACTCGCTTGTTCGCATCACATCTCATCGCATTTGCGATCGTGATGATGACGAATACCAGCCTATCTTTTGCTCAAACTGCGCCGTGCCCGGTTTCCAGTGCAAGTTCCGCAGCCGACACATGGTTTGGTCAGAAGGTCTGGGCCACCATAGGTCAGAATGAATGTCTCAAGTGTCACCGCACAGACGGTGACGCTTCGGAGACTCGCTTCATACTTCGTGACCCAACGACCAGTCCCCGTGAACAGCTCGCTGCCGTGCTGCGTCACAATCGCGATGCGTTTGCGACCATGGCAGAACAGTCTCACGAAAGTCGCTCGTTGCTTGTCGTAAAAGCCACCGGTGGACTGGATCACGGTGGCAAAGAAGTCGTCGCTCCGGATTCCACCGGAGCAAAGATCCTTGAAGAGTTCGCCCAGCGTCAATCCGCTGCGAAACCCAATGAGCCGCAGGCCACGGAACCAGATCGTCCGTTCTTTGAAGGCGTTGCCATGTGCAGCGATTTGCAGCTGCTCCGTAAGGCCACACTGTCGCTGGCCGGTAGACTTCCGACGAAGAAAGAACGAGATCTCGTGACGTCCGGCGGACTCAATGCTGTCGCAGGCGTGCTCGACAACGTCCTGCGCGAAGACGCCTTTTATGAACGACTGCGCGAAGGCTTCAATGACATTTTTCTGACTCAGGGTGTCGACGGGAACCCGGACCAGACAGTGCTGTCGTACGAACATTTCGAGAAGACGCGTGGCTGGTATCAGCACTTTGATCTCAGCCACATCACTGACGAAAAAGAACGGCAGAAGGCCGGATACAAACTGGCTGATGACTATCGTGCGGCGCTTCTGGATGAACCGATGAGGCTCATCGAGCACATCGTTCGCAACGATCGGCCTTTCACAGAGATCATCACGGCAGACTACATCATGGTGTCGCCGTATTCGGCTCGCGGTTATGGCGTGTTCGAAGAGCTGAAGGATCAGTTCAAGAACGTCGAAGATCCGTTTGAATATGTTCCCGTCAAACTGAAAGCATTGATCGGTCGGAACAAATCAGAAAATCAGGAATCGGCGACCGGCTTTTATCCGCATGCCGGCGTACTCAGCACCTTCCAGTACCTCAGTCGCTATCCGACAACGGAGACAAACCGAAATCGTCTCCGTGCAAGAATGTACTACCTGCACTTCCTTGGCGTCGACATTCTGGAGCTTGCCGCTCGAGGCTCGGATGCCGCTGCCGTCACGGCGAAGTTTGAGATTCCAACGATGCAGGCTTCGGAGTGCGTTGTGTGCCACAGGACTTTGGATCCCGTGGCCAGCCTGTTTCAGGACTATTGGCGATTCGACACGAACTTCAGCATCTATGGCCGTCGCAAAGATGGCTGGTTCGCGGACATGTTCCAGGCCGGATTTGAAGGCAAGGACCTGCCAGCCGAAGAACGCTGGCGGGCTCTTCAGTGGCTCGGCGAACGCACCGTCGAAGATCCACGTTTCGCTCGCACGATGGCCGGGCATGCCTTCTTTCTGCTGACCGGACGGCGTCCGATTGCAGCTCCGAAGGATGTCGATGATCCGCTGTTCAATGCGAAGTATCGTGCCTGGCAGACGCAGCAGTGTACGATCGATACACTCGCCGAGAAGTTTGTCAGCGGAGGTTACAACTTCAAGCAGCTGATGAAGGACTGGGTTCTGTCAGACTTCTATCGTGCCGATGTGCTGTCCACGGAAACGCCATCTGAAGAACGCCTTGCAGAACTGGATGAGATTGGCGTCGTTCGGATGCTGAGCCCGGAGCAACTGGAACGCAAAGTGGCCGCGGTCTTCGGAAAGAAATGGGGACGTCTGAACGAACAAACTGCAATGCTCTACGGCGGCATTGATTCCAAAGAAGTCACCGAACGCGCCACGGATCCGAGCGGTGCGATGGGAGCCATTCAGCGAACTCTGTCCAATGATGTGGCGTGCAGGAATGTCTCGCTGGATTTTAGTCGCAGCCCGGACCGGCGGTTGTTGTTTCCGAATATGGAACCCAGCGTCCTTCCGGGGAAGTCAGACGATGACGATCGAAAGATCCGCGAAACGATCGTGCATCTTCATCAGCATGTTCTTGGGCGAGAAGACGCGATCGATTCTGCTGAAGTCGATCGTTCGTTCCAGTTGTTCGCTTCCGTCGTTAATGCAGCTGCCGAACAGGGGCGATTTGATCCTCAGGAAAACTGGCACTGCCGTCAGGGACTGGAAAGCCCCGTTCCGGATCCTCATTACACCGTGCGAGCATGGCGAGCCGTCGTGACGTACCTGCTGCGACAGCCAGAATTTCTGTATGAATAAGATGCGCAGATGAAACACACATCACCAGCTCGACGTGATTTCCTGAAGACCTGTGCGATGGCAGGACTTGGCCTGACGGCGGCCGTGCGCGGCGAAGATGTCCGAGCTGATGAGGCGGCGGAACTGCCTCCGTATGAAGGGCCGTACTACATCGTCTTCAACGCGTCCGGCGGCTGGGACACAACTTACCTGATGGACCCGAAAGGCGCGGGAGGAATCAATCGGCTGTTCGAAGCGGGCGAGATCCTGTCCGAGGGAAATCATCGGTTCGCTCCCACGGCAAAACACAAACAGGAGGGCATGAGCAATGAAGATTTCTACAAGGAATTCGGCAAAGAGTTGCTGGTGCTGAACGGACTGGATTATTCCGTCAACAATCATTCGCCGTGTGCACGCTACATGGCCACCGGGAAGCTCGACAGCCTCGCCTTTCCAACCTTCCCCGCGCTGGTTGCAGCCTGCCAGGGGCCGACGTGTCCATTGTCGTTTTTGACGTTCGGCAATTATTCGGCAACGGGAAACCTTGTGGCGATGTCGCGAGTCCCTTACCTGCCTTCATTGCAGAGGATTGCAAATGCAGACTCGATCGAAGGAAACACAAAGGCTCCGTACCACGATGACTTTTCTCTGTCACTGATCGAAAAGGCCAGCGCCGATCGCCGCAACCAGCGTTCCGGCAGCCCCTTGCTTCCTCGCAGTCAGCGTGCGGAGAACATGCTTCACGCCGCTCAGATCAATTCGAAGGCTCTGTCACGAATCACGCCGTATATCCCGAAGGAGAATCCAAAGCAGCGACTCGCACAGCAGGCGGAGATTGCACTGGCGTCCTTCAAAGCCGGCGTCTGTGTGTCTGCGAATCTGTCCATCGGACAATTCGACAGCCACGCGAACAACGACAAGGATCAAATGAAGCTGATCCCTGAACTGCTGGAAGGCATCACTTATGTCCTCCATCGGGCCGAGGAGCTGCAGATCCGGGAGAAGCTTGTCGTGATCATGCAAAGCGAAATGGGACGTACGCCGGATTACAATCAGGGCAACGGCAAGGACCATTGGTCCATCGGCTCCGTGATGTTCCTCGGTCCTGGCATCGCCGGCAATCGAGTCATCGGAGCCACCGATGAAAAGCAGTTCGCGGTGCCGCTGGATCCGGGTTCACTCAAATCAGATTCCGACAAAGGAATCCGAGTGCGTCCGGAACACATTCATCAGGCACTTCGCCAGTTCGCCGGCATCGCCGACCACGCGTTCAGCCAGAAGTTCCCGCTCGGCGTGAAGGAAGAAGAGCAGCTCCAGGGCTTCTGGACACAAGCCAACGCTTAGCCGCCATCTGCGATCCAATCCTCCCCACCCAAACCCCGTTTGGGAGGGGTCGAGCGAGCGCCAGCAAGCTCGGGGGCGGGCCCCATTGTAGAGCGATTGTCCTCAATCGCTTCTTCACCCAACTCATCTCCAGCAACTTCATCGCAAACGACTGAGACAGTCGTTCTACACTGGTGGGCCGCATTGTAGAGCGATTGTCCTCAATCGCTCCCAATCAACGTAACTCCAGCATTCACATCTCAAACGACTGAGACAATCGTTCTTCACTATCGACGGAAGATGCCTCGAGCCGTCCCTGTGGATCGACCCGTTGCAGATCGCTGATAGAAGTTTGCTGTTCGAGTTCGCTGATGATAACGCTGAGCAATCTGCACTGAGTCATTGACGAGTGATGTCACGTCGATGACGCTGACAGCGGCAGCGAAGCAAGCGGTTGCGATCAGACCACAGACAGCGATTCGGAGAGACTTCGGATTCATGATGACACCTGCAAAGTTTGCAAAGGTTGGAAGAAGGTCTTTGCCTGAATGCTACACGATCTGCGAAAATTGGACGACTTGTAACGGTGCCCGGCAAGTGTTTCCCGTCCGCTGTTGTGCGGCGAAACGCTGAACGGAAAAAGTGGGTTTGGTTGAGTTCCGGAATCTGCGAGAAAACCCTGCGTTTTGTTGCATTTTGGCGACGTTCGTCCACGCAACACAACCGAAAAATCAGCACCAGCGATACAGCCCGATTTCGCAAAGCTCCGCAGGCCAACGCACGTCTGCGATCAGCTATTCAGGCAGGATCTCAAACAAAGTCTGAATGCGAAGGATCGCGCCGTTGTCGGGGAAGGTGTGGTACGAGTGGACGACAAGTCCTTCAGGAAGCAGATCACTTCGCAGAAAGCTGAGGCAGAGCGGGCTGGAGGTGCTGGAGCCGGGCAGTGCGATCGCGAGAGTGGATTTGCGAGCATCCATCTCCATTTCGCGATGGATCTGCAGATAGACTTCTGCAGGCACGGCTTCCAGCTGATAGCTGCAGTGGTAACGAACACCTCGTCCGTCCACCATATGAGTTCGGTAGCCGATCAGCCTTCGGTCCACCATGCATTGATGAACTGGCAGCGGATTGTGGCGGCTGGTGGCAACTTCGGTCACCGTGTAATCGCTTCCCCGGAATTCCAGCGAATGGCCGTGGCGGCTAAGTCTGAGAGTGGCTTCATAACGACCGACCTGAATTCGGAGCGCGCGCAGAGTCTCGATCAGTTCCGGATGAACAGAACGCTCGTAAACTCGCAGCACCATGTCCGCCACATCCGGGCGGATCAATTCCGTTGTCATCAGTCGTCTCGAAAAAGCCCCTGGGCTGAGCCGTCATTCCCGCGCACAGGGGAACCCAGAACGTTGAAAGCTGGGTTCCCGCCTCCGCGGGAATGATGAACCGCTCTTCGTTGTTCTGACGGAGCATTAGTTCCGTCAGACTCGCTTTCAATCACGATTCTAGAAGCTCCGCATCCCTGAGAACAGGATGACTTTTCCATAAGTCAGGGTTCCAGCGAAGAGCGACCATCCGCTCAGCGACGAGGGCCGCGTGATTCCATTCGCTCTGCCAGCCAGGCGCCCAGTGCTTTCTGCAGCGGATCGCTCGTCAACAGGCGGTGACAGCTGATCCCGAGCGACAGACATTCCTTGTCGAGGCCTCGAACGAATTCTGCATACTGCCGCAGATATTCCTTGCGAAGTCGCGTCGGGTCGACCAGCAAACGATGGTCGAGGTTTTCGAGGTTACGAAACTGCGTGGGTCGGTCAAACGGAAACTGTTCTTCTTCCGGGGCAGCAATTCGCAGGATCGCCACTTCATGTCGAGCATGCCGGCAACGCTGCAGAGCTTTGGCAAGGAGGTCGAGATCATCAAAACAGTCACTGATCAGAATGATCAGACTGCGACGCTGCATGGTGGGAAGTAACGATTCGATCACGGCCGACAGCCCTGTATCTTCCCCAGGCTTTGTCGCTTCCAGAATCTCCAGCATTCGTCGAAACGTATCACGATTGCTCGTGGGTTTGATCTGCTCGCGCACTTTGGAATCAAACGTCGCGAATCCAACGGCATCTCTCTGGCTCAGCAGCAACCACGCCAGCGACGCCGCCAGCATCTTTGCATACTGAAACTTGCTGACATGCTCGCCGGCATAAGCCATGCTGCCACTGGCGTCCACCAGCAGATGAGCCCTCAGGTTGGTCTCGTCTTCAAATTCCTTGACGTAATAGCGGCCGGTCTTTCCGAAGGCTCGCCAGTCAATGTGCCGGATCTCATCGCCTGGATAGTATTCACGGTGCTCGACGAATTCGACACTGGAACCTTTGAAGGGGCTGCGATGGCGGCCCATCATCACGCCTTCCACCAGCTGATGGGCAATCAGTTCCAGATGCCCAAACTGAGCCAGCTGAGCCGGGTTCTCGGGTAACTCCGAAGCCATTCCACCAATCCAAACAACGCGTTCGATGACATAACTTTGCGCTGTGGAGTGTCATAACAGAATCAGAACATGCCGAAAACTCAGGACTCGGAGCCAACGGTTTCTGAGGACTCCTCGAAACGTCGCTCATTGTCAGCACGGCTTGCACTGGTCATTTCGCGGCGAGTCTTCCAGTACGTCACCATTTGAAGCGACAGCTCTCCGAGAGCAAGCAGGATCGCCAGCCCCATCAGATAGTTGAGCGACGGAAACGCCATGATGCCCACTGCATTTCCGGCGAAGATCATGCCGGTCACAAACACCAGAGCAATAATCAGCATCGTACGCAGAGCCAGTCGTCCTTTGACCTGCTTCATCTGATAAGACGCAAGCGCTTGTTCGACAGATCGCGTGGCCACTTCCCGGAACGATGTCATGTGTTCCCGGATCGAGCTGACATCAACCGGTGCGCGGGGGATCGGCGGCATTGCGGGAACATCAGGCTCCTGAGTCGTGGTGTTACTTGCTGAAGTGGTGGCCGAAGAACCTGTCGTGACAGGAAGCGATCCGGAATCCGGCAGCTTGCCGCCATGCTGTTCGAGGTACGATTCAATGAAGGATTTCGGAGCCTTCTTCTGAATCTCCGCGCTCCTGCGTTCCGGGCCACCGTGAGGCATATTTGCCTTTCGGCGTTCGCTGGGTGCCTCGTCTTCTTTCTTCTGCAGGAGCGAGTTCAGATATCGAGCCACCGAGTTGCGATGTTCTTCATCCGCAATCTGTGAAGGCGTTCCCGTTGGAGCGTGCGCTGACGTGTCTTCTTCAGCCGACTCAGTGTGTGTGTGACCGGGACCTGAATCAGAAACAGACAGATCGGACTTCGGATTCGATGAACTTGCGTGGGCCACACCGGATTTGGAGTGCAGTTCGAAGAGTTCAGCCAGTTCCGAACGCAGCGCTGATGCTGCGGAGGAACCCGTGTTTTCCGGTTCACTGTCTGCTCCTGCTTCGCTGATGTCAGGAATCGAGGATGGGATCTGCGGAACAATCAAAGTCCGTTGTTCTGCTATCACGGACAGTGACGAATCCTGATTCGACAACGATGCCTCTGAGCGATCAGGTTCACTTTCCACGCTGCTTCGTTCAGTCCAGGAATCGATGGCCTGTGATGCCAGCAGTCCAACCGGAACTGGCGTCGTCGGGGCATCAAATCGAGTACTCTCGGCCGACACATCAAACGAAGCAGATGTTGGAGAAGGACTCAGGTCCGGTCGAAAATCCGACTGATAGTCAGCGAGGTCTCGCCGCAATTCGGACAAGTTTCGACGGAGCGTGTCTTCAATCTCGTCGTTCATCGAGTTGAGTGTTGCGTTTGCCACAGGGTCGAGCGATGCCGGCGAGAAACGACTGCTGGCGGGCTCGAAGTAGTCCTCTGACAGCAGTGACTCGGGATCAAACGGTCCCTCGTCGTCAAGCTGTGCCGCGATGGATGGTGCCTTCCTGCCGGCAGCACTTGCGGATTCGTCCTTCGATGGCTCGGCGTTCGCCGGCTCTGCCTGATCAGCAGCTTCAGCAGGCAAAGCCTGGGCCAGCGAAGCCTCGTTGCCTGTTTCCTCTGGTTTTGCTTCCTCTTCGACCGGTGCCTCCTGCACGGCTGCTGACTTTCGCTGTTTCCAATAAACGTAGCCAGCTGCCGCCAAACCTGGAATGACACAGATGGCCAGAATCCAGGCCGCCTTCTGTACTCCGGATTGCGGAGCACTGACCTTCATCGATCCGGGAGTCGTAATGCGACCTGCCTCGGGTGGATTCGGTACCGTCGGTTGATTTCTGCTCTCGCCACCAGCCCCAAGATTCAGACTGTTGGATTCATGTCCGCTCGCAGCCAGTGCGAGTTCGGGCTTCCAGCCTTGCGCGTCCTCTGACTGAGGTCCATTCGGGTTGCTCTTATCTGGTCCTGCTGCCACTGATGATCCTGCCACTGTCGATCCTGCTGCAGTTGCCCCTGCTGCTGGATTGTTCGGCTGTTTAACGGCTTCCGTCTTCGCCACAACAGGGCCATTCAAGGACGGCGGATCCACTGGCGGTGCCGGGATGATCTTGCGACCAGGCCCTCGAGGGCTGTTGTTCCCTGACTTACTTGTTTCCGCAACAGATGTGTCGACTTGCTTCGAAGGAGAAGCTCCCTTTGCCGGGAGTGAGTCTGAACCGGTCGCTGCCTTATCGCTCGTGCTCACTGGAGGCACCGGAGTCGCTTCCGGCCCCTTAACCAAAGCGGGTTCTGCGGCCGTGCGAACTTCTGGTGTTGCCGGCAACTCGTTCTGATTGGCCACTCGGACAAAGCTATGTCCAAATCCAACAAGGTCATCCTTATCGGTGACTGACACCGTCAAATCAAAAAGGAATGCCGTTTCAAAATCTGGTGAATGTCCTTCAGCGACACTAATCTCGCCGGTGACAGGATCAATCCGGAACATCGAATCACGATTGCCTCCGACAATGTTGAATCGCAAGGTCTCTCCGCGATCCATGTCGGTTGCTTTGACTGTTCCGACGGCCGTACCCGCAGGCGAGTTTTCTTTGACGATAAACTCAGATTCCGAAATCTCCGCAGCTTCCGGCACGTCCAGAATGTCAATCTGAATTCGGACAGTATGCGATCGGTGACTCAGCTCCTTCAGCTTCTCCGCGCTCACTCCTTCTTCCAGCAGCGATGACGAGAACTGAGCGGCATACGGATCATTGTCTTCAACGAGTGTCTTTTCGGCTCGAACGGTAAGTGTCGCAACCTTGGACTTTTCGTAGTTCAATGCCTGAGGTTTTGAGACGCTGATTTCACCGGTCGACTTATCGACGCTGAACCCAATTGACGAACGATCGGCCAGAATTTCGAACGACGTGCCAGCTGGAAACTGATCGCGGAGAGTTCCGACGACAAAACCCTTCGCGCGATTCTCCTGCACTTCCCAATTGAGTGTGCTGATTTCTTCTTTGCTGGATTCCTGAGCAGTCACGTGCGGCCACGTGAGGCCGACGGACAAAAGCCATGCGGCGATTGCAAGTACGTGACGAGCAACAGATCGACGGGCTGGGTGGGAGTCAGAATTCATGAGTGGATCAACCTGGCGGCTTAAAAGGCGCACTGTCAGCGGTGTTCACAAAATGGAACACGTAAACCTAGCTCATTAAGGGGAGGCTGGCGGTTGAGGAATGTTGACGTTCTGCAACGTCGGTTCTTCGAATTCACGTTGTAACGATTGTGATGGATGGCGTAGTGACCCATTGAGCTGCGAACATCGCGTAGGGGCATTGGATGAGCACGGCCGCTCGTGCAACCACTCCGCTTCGCACATCCCGCTCTTTCGGAACGACCGCGAAAACACATCCACCACACCAGGGGTGTTTCGATTTTTGAAGGCCGCCGCTTCTTCATCAGACTTTCACGCTGAAGCTGCCGAATTAACAAAAGCCTCCCTGCCCGGATTGCAGGAGAAACGGCCAAGAATGGAATCAATCGGATGCCTGGTAAATACCCTACATCTCACCGTCGTCAGCGATATTGGCTCGTAGTTCTTGGCCTGTCGGGATCGCTCTGCGCTGGCTGCTCAAGCCCGTCGCTTCGACCGTCCAGAGCGTTTGCCAGATCACACGCTGCGACTTCTCATGTTGCTCCGCTGCCAGAACAGTCGAACTTCAATGAGCCCATGAACTCGGTGCCTGAAATTCCGCAGACTGAGCAACAGGCCCTGGATGCACTGTCATCGCGAGGTGCGAGACTCAGAACTGACGGTGCGGGACAATACACTGAAGCAGATTTGTCATTCACGTCCTCAGGAAATCAGGACGTTCGGTTGCTCGCCGCAATTCCAACTCTGACCGAACTTGATCTCACAGGCACATCGGTCGATGACGATGGGATCGCGGCTCTGACGTCGTGCCAATCGCTGCGAGCACTCAAGCTGAAGGGCACGAAGATCTCCGCGTCCGGTCTCGGCGGACTTCCCACGACGCTGATCCTGTTCGACGCATCCAACACCTCCGTGACCGATGACAGTCTTCAGGCGATCGCGTTGTGGAACGATCTTCGATACCTCTCCTTAAACAACACCTCCATCAGCGACGCGGGGCTCGAACATCTGCGAGGACTCAAGAACCTTCGCGGCTTGAGCCTGATTAATACCAGCGTCACTGAAGATGGCATCAAGAGCCTGAAAGAATCTCTGCCCGAATGTCTCATCGTGGCTCAGGCAGATCCGCAGACATCACAAACCGGGCATCAGTCTCGACTGCCGCTGCTTTCCGAACCCGCTCCTTCACCAGCGCTGGACGGATTTGTTTCCGCGAGACAACTGGACCAGGTCACGCAGCTGGCCGAGCTGCAGCCTCATCTTGCCGTTCATCTCTCTCAGATTTATTCAGAGAAAGGCCAGTGGGCTTCAGCGGCGAAAGTGCTGGCGACGGCTTCAGTGGCCAATCCAGACGACCGGGAAATCCACTTCGCACTCGGAGAAGCTCTGGCTCGCATCGGACAGCCCGACGCAGCGCTCGAGCATTTTTCGCAGGCCGTGGATGAAGCGGAAGCTCGCTACCACGTCGGCGTGATCGTGTATGAAAACTCGCTGAAGCATGTCGAGAAGTACTTTGACGATGCTGTGGAAGCGGATCCGTCACTGCTCGCCGCTCAGCAACGTCGCGATCAGATCCAGCGACAGTTGAGCCAGCTTCGAGCCTCACAAAGCGGACTGGCAGATTCATCAAACCCGATGGTCATCGAACCAGCCAATCGTCCGGTGCGAACCGTCTCACGATCTCTGAGTCGCTAAGTCTGAATGCCGTCATTGGCCGTCTCGCTGAGTCTTCATCGGGCTTCGTTATGCGAATCGTACTGTTCTCAACCGACCTGATGCTCTACAGCGCTGTCAGCGGAGCCGCTTCAGCAGGCAGCCATGAGTTTCAGTCTGGAACAGACATTGAAGCTCTGGCAGGAGCTCTCCAGGAACCCGACACACTGGTCTGCCTGGACCTTAACACGGCCAACGGTGATCCATCAGTCCTCGCCCGGAAAATGCACCCCGACGTACTCGCCCGGTCCATCGCCTTCGGACCCCACGTCCACATTGAAAAGCTCAACGCCGCCAAAACCGCCGGCTTCGGTTCCGTCATGCCGCGAGGACAATTTGTCGCCCAGATTTCAGGTATGCTGAACCGATAGCTTCGCTCCGACAAAAAGCTCCCGCACTCCTGCGTCGTTCCCACGTGCTCTGCCGAGCATCGGCCAACTGCTTGTAGACGATCGCGACTTCTTACGAACCCGCGTTATCGAGGAATGGTCCAGAGATCTCGCGTTCACGAACGAATGCCTCGCGCCAGACCGGAGGCCAGATCCGGTTCACAACGCCACAACACGAATGATCGCTAAGCCACTTCAGACTTCCGTCCCTCACGTCCTTTCCGTCCCTGGTCACAAAGTCCGCTCCAGCCTGTCCAGCACATCCGGTGCTTTGTGATCCACCTTCAAAGCGTCGTCGCAGCGCAGGAGGTGGTTGTATTTGACGGCGGCTCCGGTGTTGAAGAGGACGACGGTTTCTTCGCGGCGGATCCAGCCGGTTTCGCGCAGTTTGCGAGCCGCCATCCAGACGGCTCCGCCTTCGGGGGCGCAGTGGAAGCCCTGAAGGCGGGCAAGTTCGTGGACGCCTTGCATGAGTTCGTCGTCGGTGACCGTGATTGCCGTTCCATGACTGCGTCGAAGACAGTCGAGCATCAGAAAGTCACCCACGGCCGCGGGAACTCGAAGTCCGGACGCGATCGTCTGTGCATTCGGGAACATCGGCGCAGATGTGGCATCATCGTGGAAAGCTTTGACGATCGGTGCACAGCCTTCGGCCTGAACGACGACCATGCGTGGTCGCGCGGGGCCGATCCAGCCGAGCTGTTCCATTTCATCAAACGCTTTCCACATGCCAATCAAACCCGTGCCACCACCCGTGGGATACAGGATGACGTCGGGAAGCTGAAGAGTCTTCGTGCGTCGCGTTTCGGCAAGATCGAAGGCGAGCTCGTACCCCATCGTCTTCTTGCCTTCCAGGCGGAAGGGTTCCTTCAGAGTCGACAAATCAAACCATCCGAAGCGATCACATGCCGCGCGACAGAGTCGACCGCAGTCACTGATCAGACCATTCACAAGCACAACCCTGGCACCGCCACAGGCTGACTCCAGGATGTTGGCTGGTGGAGTATCTTCGGGAACAAAGATCACGCACTTCATTCCGGCCCGAGCGGCGTAGGCAGCGGCAGCTCCTGCGGCGTTTCCAGCGGAAGGCAGCGCGACGGAGGTGACTCCAAGGGCCGCCGCGCGAGTGATCGCGGTGGACATTCCCCGAGCCTTGAAGCTCTGAGTCGGATTGAAGCTTTCGTCTTTCACGTACAGCGAATCGAATTCAGCGAAGGGACCCCGAGGCAGACAGGGCAGGAACGGAGTCATTCCTTCGCCGAGCGTCACGGCTTCTTCAACGGAGTCCACGGGCAGAACTTCATGGAACCGCCACATCGATCGTTCGGAACGTGCTCGCACAGCATCCGGCGTCCAGTGCCCCTTGAGTGCAGCGAGATCGTAACCTGCCAGCAGCGGCTTGCCTGCTCGGCTTAGTCCCTGCAATTCGTGCAGATTGTGTACTTCGCCATTGAGTGAACAGGTGAGTGAGGTATGCATGCGTTCCGGCTCCCCGTGCCGAGTTCAGCGGAATTGACAGTATTTTCAGATGTTTCGTGAGCCCGAATGACTGGGAAGCGCGATGGACCGGCAGAATGTCCTTCGGTCTTGAGGCAATTCCCTGAGATCCGGTAAAAAACACGAAAATCGTCGGACGGTGGAGCGTTTCGTTCCCCCGTCGTTGAGCCGGATCTTATCGAAGGGGCATAACGGGCCAACTGACCGGGCCGGTTTCGCTTTCGTGGGTTCCGGAGAAACCTGTCGGCAAGGATGCCTCCGTGAATTTTGCTCGTCTCACACGCGAAATCTGTCGCTGGTCCAGTCGCTCTGTTGTCAGCGCAGTACTTGGCCAGTTGTGCATTTGCTGGATCGGCCTGTGCGGTGCGTCGCCTGCGTCGCTGCTGATGCTGATGCTTGGCTATGCCGCCGGGTTTCTGATTGTTGACACAATGCGATCCGGCATCCACGAGTTGCGACAGACTCGCACCGCCGCCTTGATCGCTTCGTCAGCGATGGGTTTGACAGTCATGGCAGGATGCTGGCTATTGCCATCACTGCTCAATTCGACTTTGCTGGCAGGCTGCGAAACGATCCCATCGACGTTCCCGCTGGCACCGGTTCTTGTCTTTGCGTTTCCGGCCTTGATGGTCGCTCTCACCACCGCGTTGAGCCTTGCGTTTCATGAAACCGGCACTGACTGGTCGCGCTGGACGGATGAAACTTCCGCCGTTGGTTGTTCGGCGATTGTTCTGCTTCCGCATTTTTGGATCTCACTGCCGCTGGCCTACACGGTTGGCACGTTGATGGTACTGACGATTGCTGTTCGCTGGCTGATTCAGATCCTGCTGCCGCGGGTCTCCGCCATGCCTTTTCTTCCTGCGACCCTACAGCGTGCCGCGGGTTCACGGGTTATCGCACTGAGCCTGATCGGTACGGGAATACTGATGCTGGCCATGTCGAACATGCTGGCTCGCATCATTCCGGCGAATGTTCCCGGACTGTTGATCGGATCGATGATTGCCTCATGCATTCTTCGACTTCGACAGCGAGTTGGCGCCAGGTATCCGTGGTTGTTGCCGCCAGGGATTTCGTTGAATCTCGTGGCGATTGCGTGTTTTCCGTTGTTGTTTAACTCCCTTGCGGCATGGAATCTGAACACGGCCGGTCAACAGGAATCCGCCATTATGATGGGCCTGATTCGAGGTTTGCAGTGGGGCATTGTTCTGGCTTGTGCAGCGATGCCGTCGTTTGTTGCGGCTCGTCAAACTTCCGCAGGCATGTCGCGCGTGACGATTTTGAGTCTCCTTGCGGGCAGTGCCCTGGGACTGATCCTGGTTTCACGAGGCTTTTCGGCACTGATGATGTCGGCAATCGGACTGATCCTGGTCAGTCTGCCGGATGTCATGAAGAGCTTTGCAGACAGTGCAGCGAAGCAGAAGCGAATTGCATGGGATCAATGGCGAACCGTTGGGATTGCAGCCGCCTGTTTGATGGTGACGCTGTTGGCACGTCCATCGTTCACACGAACTGCGTCGCTGATGTTCTCAGATCGAACGACCGCGGCGGCTCAGCGTGGTCTGGAACGCGATCTCATTCCGTATTCGGATTCAAGCCGCCTGCTTGCTGAAATGAAATCGAGCGAAGGGGATCTGTCTGTCTGGCGTCAGAACAACCAGCTTCTGGAGATCCGCCGAAATGGTGTTTCGCTTGGACGAATCAGCACGGACACAACAGTCGTTCCTCAGCCGCCGGAAGACATCCTTCCCGCCGTGTTTGGGTTCGTTAGTCATCCGCACCCCGACCGAATTCTGTTGCTGGGTGATGAGACGGGTGTTTGCCTGCGTACGGTGAGTCACTTCCCGATTCGCGAGATCGTCGCCGTCCGCTCGAACTCCGCGTTGACGGAACTCGTACGGCAGCTCACATGGCAGAACCAACCTGATTCGCCAGTGAATGATTCTCGCATCACCATTCGCCATGAACCGTCGCTTCTAGCGCTTCGCCGTCGCAGCCTGAAACAGTTTGATGTCGTCGTCGCTGCAACATCGCCCATGCAGTTTGCGTCAACGCCGTCGGAGATGACGCAGGAGTTTTACGAAGCTGCAAAATCCAGGATGTCACCGAGCGGTGTCTTCTGTCAGCGATTCCGTCAGAACCAGTTGGGAGCGGAACCGCTGAAGGAAACGCTCTCCACGCTGCTCAACGTGTTCAACAATGCCGGCGCCATCCAAACGGTGCCAGGAGAAGTGCTGCTGATTGCTTCCGATGCCGAGAGGCTGATCGATCCGGATCTGCTCAGCCGACTTCAGCGCGATCATGTTCAGCGTGAGATTGCATCGACGGGCTGGGACTGGTCTCAAGTGGCCGTGCTGCCCCTGGTGGATGCTCGAGACAAGCTGGGACTGTTTAGCCAGGACCCTCGCCCACATGCCATCACGATCAGCAACGGACATTTTGTTATGACGTTGCCTGGTGAGATTGCCCGCCATGGAAACAAGACTGAAGAAATCCGGATGGTGTTTGCTCCTCATCAGATGCAACTGGCTTCAGCCGTTCCGGTTGGTCCTGCCCATGAAGAAGCGAAGCGACGACTTTCCGAAGTGACGCAGCAGCTGGAAATCCTGGCCGGGATGCCGGATCAGCCGTGGACCTACCGCAAGTCTCTTCGAATGGAGATGCAGCGAAGCCCGCGTCCGCCGATGGAACATATCGAAGATGGCAAGCTCGTGAAGACCGCTCATCCGCTGGATGAAATTCGCAAGGACTACTTCGTTGAGCTTGGTAAAGCACTGACGATGGCCACCACTCAGTCCTCGGATGCCATGCCGGAAATCCAGAAGCTGGAGCGATTTGCCCGGGCCGGTGAGCCGCTGATGAGCCACTTTGCTCATTACGAAATCGTGCGGCTGCATGAGATGACCCAACATCCTTCAATCAGCGACGAGTTCCGTCATCGGCTTCATATTGTGTTCTTTACAACTCCTTCCGATGCTTCCGTACGACCGGTCATTTCATCCATCGACCAGCTGGTACATCACCCAACGCTGATTCCCAATGAACAGGATCGGTATGACTGCCTGAATGCACTCGTTCAAAAGCTGATCGAACGCTGGGAAGCTCGAACGGCCTGGGAACCACGATCTGCGGTTCGCGTTCAGAACGATGTGGATCAGTCCGTTCGCGTTGTGAACCTGGCTCTGGATCAAATGGCTGAGTTGTCCTCGCACTGTGGTTTGACGGACGAGGATTTTCGGCTGCGTCGCCGATTTGTGAATTCTGCTCTAGTCAGTCCGCTGCGAGCCTATCGCGATCAGGTTCTTGCTCATCGATTGAAGACCGAAGCGCCGGCAGAACCAGATTCGGAAGATCCCAACGATTTGCCTTTGATGGCTAGCCCTGTGCCGTCGGTGAATACAAACTGATGGGCTTGTCCTGTTCGTTTTGTGAAGTCACCGGAGGGCTTGCGCCCTTCCGCTACAAGTTTTGTTGTTACCGTTGATTTGAAAAGTCCAAGATGAGACTGGGAATCCTGGGAGGCACGTTTGATCCGATTCACTACGGCCATCTGCTGATTGCGGAAACGTGCCGTGAGGTGTTGTCGCTGGACCACGTGACGTTTGTCCCGGCTCGGATTTCGCCTCACAAGACAGATCGTCAGCCGACCGATGGGCACGCGCGAGCGGACATGATTCAGCTGGCCATCGCGGGGTATTCGGAGTTCTCGGTGGATCGCCGTGAACTGCGACGAACGGGTGTGTCGTACACCGTGGAGACTCTGAGAGAACTGGCCGGCGACCCTTCGAACAGCGAGCTGTTCTTTTTGATGGGTGCGGATTCTCTGAAGGAGCTGATGACCTGGAAGGAACCGGAAGAACTCGCAAAGCTGGCGACACTTGTTGTCTGCAACCGCCCCGGAATTCCTCAGCCGACCGCCGATCAGATTCTTGCATGGACGACGCCCACGATTGCCGCGCGAGTCCAGTGTGTCAGTATTCCCGGGACGGATGTTTCTGCATCGGAACTGAGGGACCGGATACGTTCCGGCCGCAGCATTCGCTTCCAGACGCCTCGATCAGTCGAATCATTCCTTCGTCAGCATCGATTGTACGATCGCAAGTGATTTTTGTTTCGGGGCGAAGAACTTTCCATGGCCGAATGTGACTTCACTGATCCTCGGATTGACGAGGGCATTCGGCTGTTCAACGAGCGTGAGTTCTTTGCCTGCCATGATGTGTGGGAAGATTTCTGGAGCGAACTCACATGCCCCGAAAAGCCCATGTTTCAGGGACTGATCCAGGCAGCTGTCGCCCTCTTCCATTTTGAAGAAGGGAATCTGGGCGGAGCACGTCGCATGTACCAGTCGTGTTGTGCCTATCTGAGTGGCTTTCAGGCGGTGATCGGCGGAATTGATATTCCTGCCCTGCTGAATGACATGGATCAGTGTTTTTTCGAGCTATGCCAGCCTCACCAGGGTTATCCGTCGCACATTCGCCTGAATGACAGCCTCGTTCCAAAGATTCACAGGCAGACAGAAATTACCGGCAATTGACGAGCCTGAGGCAATCCAACTTTGTCTCTGGTGAAGCAGCTTTTAGAATGCCGCCTCGAAAATACCGTAAGAGCCCGGAATTTGAAGTTGCCTGGCTTTTTTTGATGACATCTGCCTGACTGTGGACCGATGACCATTTCTCGCCCTGATATCCGTAACCTGCTCGAAGAACGCATCCTGATCATCGATGGCTCGATGGGTGCGCTGATCATGTCCAACAATCCGACGGAAGAAGGCTACCGGGGCAAGCGATTCAAGGATCATTTGGTCGACCTGCGAAACGCGACTGACCTTCTGGTGCTGACTCAGCCGGATCTGATCTATGGCATCCATGAACAGTATCTGGATGCCGGTGCCGACATTATTGAAACAGACACCTTCAACGCGAACATCGTTTCCCTGGAGGAGTTTCATCTTTCAGACCTGACCTATGAGATCAACAAGGTCGGTTCAGAGCTGGCACGGTCGGCTGCCGACAAAGCCACAGCTCGCGATCCCAGGAAGCCGCGTTACGTGGCTGGCAGCATTGGACCAACCAAGGTCCAGCTGTCGATGAATGCGGATCGTCCGGGAACTCGACCGTTCCAATTTGACCAAATGGTCGAATCCTACGCCGAACAGATTCGGGGTCTGATGGACGGTGGCTGCGACCTGCTGCTTCCTGAGACCAGCTTTGACACGCTCAATATGAAGGCGTGTCTGTTTGCGATCTGGAAAGTGTTTGAAGAAAAGAAGCGCGAGATCCCGGTCATGATCTCCGGCACGGTCTTCGCCGGCGGTGTCACTCTGCTGGGACAGACAGTGGAAGCGTTCTACACAGCAGTGGAACACTTCCCGGCGCTCAGTATCGGATTCAACTGCGCACTCGGACCGAAGCAGATTCGGCCTTACCTTGAGACACTGTCGAACATGTGTCGGACCTATGTCAGCTGCTATCCGAATGCCGGGATGCCAGACGGGATGGGCGGGTTCGACTGCGGGCCAAAGGACTTTGCGGACATCCTGCATTCCTGCGCGAAGGCAGGCCTGTTGAATGTTGTTGGAGGTTGCTGCGGTACTCGCCCCGACTACATCCGCGCGGTCGCAGAAGCCGTGGCCAACGTACCACCTCGCAAGATTCCTCAGGGCAACGGATGGTCAACGTACTCCGGCTTTGATTATGTCGCCCTGCGTCCTGAATCAAATTTCCTCAACGTCGGCGAACGCACCAACGTCACCGGTTCTCGCAAGTTCGCTCGACTGATCCGCGAAGAAAAGTACGACGAAGCCATTAGTATCGCTCGCGATCAGGTCGAAGGCGGTGCTCAGGTGATCGACGTCAATATGGACGAAGGACTTCTGGATGGTCCTCGCTGCATGGAGAAATTCCTGTGGCTGCTGCACGATGAGAACATTCGTGTTCCAATCATGATCGACAGCTCGGACTGGAATGTGATCGAGGCCGGACTGAAGTGTTGCCACGGAAAGAGCATCGTTAACAGTATCAGCCTGAAGGAAGGTGAAGAGAAATTCCTGCATCAGGCCACGCTCATTCGTCATTATGGTGCATCAGCGATCGTGATGGCATTCGACGAGACCGGGCAGGCGACAACGTGTGAAGAGAAGGTTCGTATCTGCAAGCGAGCTTACAAGCTGCTGACAGAAAAGGTTGGCTTCCCACCAACAGACATCATCTTCGACGCGAACATTCTGACGGTCGGAACGGGCATGGAAGAACATGCCAACTATGCTGTCGAATTCATCGAAGCGGTTCGACGCATCAAGGTTGAATGCCCGGGAGCGAAGACATCCGGCGGCGTTAGCAACGTTTCATTCTCCTTCCGCGGCAACGATGTCGTGCGTGAGGCGATGAATGCAGCGTTCCTGTATCACGCCATTCAGGCCGGGCTCGACATGGGCATCGTGAATCCTCAGCAGCTGGAGGTTTACGAAGAGATCGACAAAGAACTGTTGGTCTACATTGAAGACGTGCTGCTGAATCGACGCCCCGACGCCACTGAGCGATTGATTGACTTCGCGGAGAAGGTGAAGAGCAAAGCGGAGAGCGGAAAGCGAAAAGCGGATGAATGGCGAGAAGGGACGGTTGAAGAACGTCTGAAGCATGCACTGCTCAAGGGTGTGACGGACTTCATCGATCAGGATACGGAAGAAGCTCGACAGAAGTACGGCCGACCTCTGGACATCATCCAGGGACCGCTGATGGACGGCATGAACGTCGTCGGTGAACTCTTCGGCGCAGGAAAGATGTTTCTTCCTCAGGTCGTGAAGTCGGCTCGCGTGATGAAGAAGTCGGTCGCGTGGCTCGAACCGTTCATGGAGGCCGAAAAGGCAATCAACGCCAGTGTAGAACGACTGTCCTCAGTCGTTGCCGCCGCTGATTCGACAGCGAAGTCAGAGACCAGAACCGTTGAGACAACGGTTCCACCATCGATTGTTCGCCTGGCCGCAAACGGCTTTTTCACCGGCACCCGCGACGAAGCTATCGCCATTGCGTCGGCAGCTGCTTCAACCAGCGGCGAGTCTGAGCAGAGCCATCGTGGTACGTTCCTGATCGCGACCGTGAAAGGTGACGTTCATGACATTGGAAAGAACATCGTTGCGGTCGTGCTGCGATGCAATAACTTCAAGGTCATTGACCTTGGCGTGATGGTTCCCTGTGAAACGATTCTTGAAGAAGCAAAGAAACATAACGCCGACATCATCGGGCTCAGCGGCCTGATCACGCCATCGCTCGAGGAAATGATCATTGTCGCAAGAACGATGAAGGAGCAGGGATATACCGTTCCCCTGCTCATCGGCGGCGCCACCACCAGCGCGAAGCATACGGCGGTGAAGATTGCACCCAACTACGATCAGCCGGTCGTTCATGTGGGCGATGCTTCGCTGTCCGTCGGTGTTGTAGAAGCTCTTCTGGATGCCAGCCAGAAGGCGGATTTCGTCACCAAGAACCTCGACGCGCAGGAGAAGGCTCGAGCATCCTTCGATCAGCGTCAGCAGGTCGCTCTCGTTCCCTATGCCGATGCACTGGCGAAGAGAATGACCGTTGACTGGTCAAGTTATACGCCACCGAAGCCTTCGTTCCTGGGAACTCGAGTGATCGAAGATCTGCCGCTGGGGGAACTGGTTCCGTTCATCGACTGGTCACCGTTCTTCAGTTCGTGGCAGCTGATCGGTAAGTATCCAAAGATCCTGAACGATGCTGTCGTGGGTGAAGAAGCTCGCAAGCTGTTCGATGATGCCCAGAAGGAACTGACGCTGCTGTTGAAAGATAAGAACATCAAGGCTCGGGGCGTTTACGGCTTCTGGCCGGCAAACTCAGATGGAGATGACATCATCTTGTGGACCGACGAAAGTCGCACAAAAGAACTGATGCGATTCCCAATGCTTCGGCAGCAATGGGAACGCGTTGGTCAGAGGTCGTTTCGATCGCTTGCCGACTATGTTGCACCAGTGACGACGGGGGACAAAGCGGACAGCGGACAGCGGAAAGCCGCGCATCAGGATTACGTTGGGGCGTTTGCGGTCACGGCGGGGCATGGTTGTGATGAGCTGGCGAAGGCGATTGAAGCGAGCGGCGATGATTATCGCTCCATCATGATCAAGGCTCTGGCTGATCGCTTTGCCGAAGCGTTTGCCGAATACCTGCATGCACGAGTTCGCAAAGAATGGGGCTATGGTCAGCACGAGACTCTGACGAACGAGCAGCTGATCGATGAGGCGTATGACGGGCTCCGACCGGCGTTTGGCTATCCATCATGTCCGGATCACCTTCCGAAGGGACCGCTTTGGACGTTGCTGGACGCGGAGAAAAACACCGGCATGACACTGACCAGCAGCTTCGCCATGTGGCCGGCGGCATCCGTGAGCGGCATGTACTTCAGTCTTCCCGATCGTCTGATCCCCGGCTCGAAGTACTTCGCCGTCGATCGCATCACAAAGGACCAGGTCGAAAACTACGCCGCCCGCATGAAGAAGTCCGTGAAGGAAATGGAACGCTGGCTGGCCCCGAATCTCGGATACACGCCCTGACAAAGTCGTTGTTCGCTCCGCCGAACAGAACGTAGCCGATATGCTGAGCTTGAGATCGATCGATTGTCGGTTCCAGAATCTTGCGGGAGACATAACGCCTGGTTCGCGGAGCGACCCGCGACAAAGTCGTTGTTCGCTCCGCGAACAGAACGCCAGCACACCGGACCGTTCTTGCAAACGGAGCATCGTCCATCCGGGCACTTCATTGTTATGGGTACTGCACAGGTTATTGAGTTATCAAGACGAACGCCTGGTTCGGCGGAGCGAACCGCGACGATAGGACACCTCCATGACAGTCCCTTATTTCACTCTTCAATGGCGAGGCGATGCGGCGACGGGAGCTCTCTGGTTGATTGACCAGACGAAGCTGCCGGAGGCCTACGAAGAGCTCTGCTGCACGACTGCCGAGATCGTCTTCGAGGCGATTCGCTCACTGCGAGTTCGTGGCGCACCGGCGATTGGCGTTGCTGCGGCGTATGGTGTCCTGACGGGGACTCAGGCGTTGCGCTCGTCCCCACCGGATCTGTTCCGCCAGAAGCTACGCAGCGTTGCCGAGTATCTTGCGAGCAGTCGACCGACAGCCGTCAACCTGTTCTGGGCTCTGGATCGTATGACGGGCTTCGCTGATCGTCAGCCGTCTTCGTTAACTTCCGCGGAGCTGCATGATCGTCTGCTTGTCGAAGCGAAAGCCATTGATGACGAAGATAAGGCCATGTGTCTTGCAATCGGTCACCACGGTAGTCTGCTTCTTGAGGATGGCATGTCCGTGCTGACTCACTGTAACGCCGGCGGGCTGGCAACGGCCGGAGACGGTACGGCATTGTCAGTGATTTTCGCGGCCGTTAGAGCAGGCAAAAAGATCCACGTCTTCGCTGATGAAACGAGACCGTTGCTTCAGGGAGCACGATTGACCGCCTGGGAATTGATGAAGCGTCAGATTCCTGTAACGGTGATTTGCGATAATATGGCCGCACAGGTGATGAAAGAGGGACGGGTTCACTGCGTGGTCACTGGCGCCGATCGAATCGCAGCCAACGGAGATGCCGCCAACAAGATTGGTACTTACGGAGTCGCAGTGTTGGCGAAATATCACGGTGTCCCATTTTACGTCGCCGCTCCTTCCAGTACCTTCGATCTGTCTCTGGCTGATGGCTCGGGAATCCCGATCGAACAGCGCAAAGACGAAGAGATCGCTGAGTCCTTTGGAAAACGCACGGTGCCTCGCGGTGTCTCCGTGTACAACCCCGCATTCGATGTGACTCCCGCGTCGCTGATCGATGCGCTGATTACCGAGAAGGGTGTTGTGAGGAATCCGACCAAAGAATCCGTGGCGAAGCATTTCGTGTAGAACGGCTGTCCTCAGCCGTTTGCGATTTTGGTTTTGCCGGGTAGCACAGGCAAAGCCTGTGTCGCGCAGCGGCCGGAAGCTGAAGGGAATGCGAGGTGGTTTCAATGCACCTGATCTCGGCAATCTCACATCTTGGCATCGGCTTCCGGCGCCTGCGGCACACGCACTGCGTACGTGCTACCCAGTGTAGAACGGCTGTCCTCAGCCGTTTGTGATTTTGGCTTTGCCACGCGCTAGACGGGCGCCTGGTTCGGCGGAGCGAACCGCGACTATGGCTTCCGGCGCCTGCGGCACACGCACTGCGTACGTGCTACCCAGTGTGGAACGGCTGTCCTCAGCCGTTTGCGATTTTGGCTTTGCCACGCGACAGAAGAGCGCCAGGTTCGGCGGAGCGAACCGCGACTATGGCTCCCGCATCGCGTTGAGTTTCCCCGGCGCGCACTGACTGCTACGCTTTCGACTACCAACCGCCTTCGACGTCGAGGACTCTGACAGGCAATTGAGCAGGCTCGATTGTTCCTCATCGATGGCACTTGAAGCAAGGTGCAGATTCATCACCCTGCTTCTGTCTTCAACAGTCACCCCAGCCACCGACCGTGAGGTTACGGCATGCCTTCAGTTCGCTCGATGCTCTTTCTGGTCACCGCCGCGGCGTTGCTGATCGGTTCGCTGACGACATCCGTCAGCACGGCCCAGGAAACTGGTGCTCAACCATCGCAGGGAACGGCAGACAGTTTTGGCGCAGAGGTTTCGCCGTTTCTGCAGAAGTACTGTCAGTCGTGCCACAACGTGGATTCGGCGAAGGGCGGCATCCGATTCGACAACCTGACGGCCCAGCCCAATGACCGCCAGCTGTTTCAGCTGGAGCAGGTGCTAAATCAGATTGAGTCAAAGCAGATGCCTCCGGCGGATGAAGATCAACCGTCAGATGGCGAACGTCAGGCGGTCGCTGCGTGGATCAGCACGACTCTCAGGGAAGCCCGCGAGGCTTTGCCGGTTCGGAATGGATCGATTCGACGACTGACCGTCGGACAGTATCGACAGACACTTCAGGATCTTCTGGCCATCAGTGATGACCTGACACGAACTCTTCCGCCGGATGCTGTTTCGAAGGATGGTTTCACGAACAATGAACAGTCGATGACTCTGTCGCCTCAACAAACGGAAACCTATTTTGAAA
>JAEUII010000372.1 GCA_016795145.1 Planctomycetaceae bacterium | reverse complement strand
GTCAAAGCTCGAACATCGACAAGCGTACCCGACTGAGACAGCGAGATGCTGCCTGATTGAGACGCCGGCTGTTTTTCTTCGGCTGACAACGTTCAATTCCACTCTGCGACTTCAATGATTAGCGAACAGGGACATCCAGCGTGATGTTCGCCGGAGTCGCGGTGGTACCAAACATTTTATTGAATTCGGTCTTCAGTTTTGGGTATTCCGCATAGGTTGCCATGCCGCCGACTGTCAGAAAGAACATGGCTCCAAGCACCAGGCCGACTCGCTGCCACATATGCGGCCGCAATTCACGCGGAAGCAGCGTGGTGTTTACGACAAGAGTGTGCAGACAGCTGAAACCCAGAGCATAGTTGTACATCATGCCTGTTGCCGTCACGAGCAGCGTGTCGCCTCGTACCAGAAGCAACATCATCAAGCCGGTGACCATGTATGCACAAAGGACTCCGAAGTAGAGCTTTCCGATGTGAGCCGGATCCCACGTTTGAAGTCGCTTGCTGGCCGTCCAGAAGACGTCGACCCATCGACGCAGAACTCCATCGGCCGTCGTCACCATACTGGATGCCAGAATGAGGAAGCCGCAGAACAGAGTCAGATACCAGAATGTCTGTCCCCAGCTCTGACCCACCACATCGCGCACACTGCCGGCGGTCATCGCTGCTGCCTGCCACTTGTCAGCAAGGACCGTTGGGCGAGGCAGGAACTGAACAGACAGCATGCTCGGAAGTGCGAGTCCAATGAAGCAGGCCGGCAGCCACACGAGGTACTGTTCACGGCTGACATGAGCCATCCAGCCGAACCACCGCTGAAGAGCCTCCTGCGTGATTCGAAACACTTTGCCCGAATGCGACAGTTCAATTTCATGTCCGCCCACGAGACTTGGAATCGCTCCGACATGTTTGCCCATGCCCCATCCCTGGTCTCGCGTAAACGAACTGATTGGAGTGTTGGTCAATCCGCCGTTGCCGGAGATCGCGACCATCGACGCAAGGACGCCGAGCAACGACAGGTCAAAGGCAACACTGCGTCCCTGGCCCCACGCAACAAAGACGTTGTCGACATTCGGGCCATGCTTCGATTCGCCTTCGTCCTGTTTACCGTTCTTGTTGAGATCTTCCGCGGGGACAACGGGAACGTTGCCAAACTCAAAGAAGCCACTTCCGATTTCAATCCACGTTGTCAGCGTGCTGTAGCGTAGCGCGATGTACATCAGAAAGCCGAGTACAAAAATCAGCTTGAACGTCATCATCGCCTTGATCGAGTTGTAGACTTTGCCACCAATGCAAAGCGGTATGAAGACCGAGATGAAGATGCCGCACGAGAGCCACGTCAGCAGTGAAGCTTCCCCAGGAACTTTCGGGTCGGGAATATGCTTCAGGATCATTGCCGCCAGAGGAATCGCGGCGTTGGAAGCGAGGTATGGCAGGATTGATCCGAAGTCCAGAATCAAGTAGAGCATCACCCAGAACATCGGATGTGGACCGATGCGGAACTTGCCCGTAAAGATTGGTTCGCCCGAATACAGCGTGTACCGGCTGATCTCGACGTTGTAGATGACCTGAAAGAAAACGCTCAGTGTCGCAAGCCACAGCAAGGCGGCTCCGTAACGTGCGGACACGAGCGGTCCCGTCAGCCATTCACCGCCACCGATTGCTGCGCCGCCCATGACAAGTCCAGGGCCGACCATCAGGAACAGGCGAGTCCAGTGAAAGACTGGTGCCTTTGGAAGCTCACCCACAGTCCACGGGGGCATGTGAGGAGTGCCGGGCTGCGGAGAAAAGACTTCTTCCGGCAGACCTCCCGGCGCTGATGCCTGCGAAGGCCGCTCTGGATTTTCCGGGGGAGAAAAGGGACTCGATGAGGACATGAGGGACTTTCGCGATCGAGTGGTGGGTAGGATCGGTCCTCGAGCGCGGAGGCTGAACAGCAGAGGTTCGAGATTCCGGCACTCTGCTTCAATGAAGAGCTGAACAGGAGATCGATCACCCGATCCGGCGAATCATTGAAGCGGGTGAACATTGTCCAGTGAAGTGCCCACGTTGCAAGTGACCCATCAGTTCCACCCAGCGATTGGCGCCCGCATTTTCCGCAGAATCGTGCTATTCATAGTCGTTGTTCGCTCCGCCGAACAAAACGCCGATCTCGCCCACCCGATAAACGGCGTTACATTGACTGGCCTTCGGTCGTGGCATGGAAGGCGCCTTTAGCTTCACGGCAATGCCACGCAGGAGACAAACGCCTGGTTCGCGGAGCGAACCGCGACTATTGTTCGCTCCACCGAACAAAACGCCGATCTCGCCCACCCAATAGACGGCGTTACATTGACTCGCCCTCGGTCGTGGCATGGAAGGTGCCTTTAGCTTCACGGCAATGCCACGCAGGAGACAAACGCCTGGTTCGCGGAGAGGGCGTGAATCTATGGCGGTTCAGTTTGATTTGACATCCCCCAAGCGAAGAATTTTTTTTGGGGGGGTGTTGTTTGTTGAGATTGGTTGTGGAAGTTGGTTTTCGGGAGATCGCCGGAGCGGCGGAACCGGATGCGT
>JAEUII010000341.1 GCA_016795145.1 Planctomycetaceae bacterium | reverse complement strand
TTTCAAAGATGTTCTGCCAAACCGCGTCTTCAGCATCTCCACCAAGGACAATCTTGATTCCTCGGTACTCGAGCCAAAGCACATAGCTGAGGTTGTTGCTGTTTCCAGATTCGTTAGCGGAGGCGTTCAATTCCGGAGTTGGAGCGATGATGTGAATTCCATCACCCCCGGCCATGCCCACTTCGTTCCTGTTGTAAAACTGCCCTGTCGAGCCCCGTGCTAGTCGCAACACAGTGTGCTTTGTCCCGTTCCACGTGCCTGCTTGTAGACTTTCGTAAGCGGTCCAATCGTCTTCATCCGATTCGGACATAAAATCCGGGGTCTTGTCGTGATCGGTGTCCCAGAAGTTCAAGATAGGAATTCCGTAATCCCGAAGGGCTGCCAGCCCGCGCATGTGATCGAGGTCGGGATGCGATTGGATATAACGAAAGATGGGACGTCCACGGTAGTTGTGTTCGAGAAATGCAATCGGATTCGTAAGGCTGATTTCATAGCCGGCAGTTTTGAGTATTCCAGCGCGATTAGTATTCATCATTTTAGCAAATGCAAGCATTCGATCGTCGAACAGCGACGGTGTTTCTTCAGCAATCTCCGCGGCCGATTTTTCGTCGATATCATCTCCATTGTTGATATCGATCATCGTCAGATTGCCATCGTGGTGTTCTATCACGGTGCAATCTCCGTGACCAACATTCAGAAAATGCACTTTCAGCACGATGCTCCCTCCCCACCAGATGCCGCCATAATCGCTTGCGTGGAGATCAACACACTTCCCTTCGCTCTTGCGAGCAAGTTGCCGAACGGGTCTTGTACACGTACAAGCCTAGGACGATTTTGGGCACAGTTATACACGACATACAGCCAGTATTCATCCCTCAGGTTTGCTGCTCTGGCCCATTCGTTCGCTGAGACTTCAACATCGCCGGTACTGGCTCGTCCTTTTACCTCAATAGCTCGTCGGCCTCTTTTGTCACCAGCCGGGTAGATGGCGAGCAGATCGAACCCAGGATTGTCAGTTAGCCCTTCAGCTCGAGCAAGCTCCGGAGTATGAACATCCCTTACAATTGCCCCTTCAGCTTCTTCAAGCGCCCGTGCAATATTCATGGCGATTTGCTCCACTTCAGCGTTGTGTCGGGCAAGTTCCTCCTTGTCTTGCGAGGGAACGACAATCGCATGAGCGAGAAACTGAAGCTCCCCAGGGGCGATCAGTTCGGGTTCGCGACGAAGAGTCGCGATCGCCATTGAACGTCTCTCGGCCAGCGATCTCTGCTGATCTCTAATCTCATTGAAGGACTTGATGGCTGCAGAGTTCCCAGAACGAACTTTCTCCGACAGCTTCACACGAGCGGTAGCCAGCTCCGATTCCTGAAAGTTGAATCCCCGCTGAATAAACTGCTCACGCTCTGCCAGAGTGGCCATCAGCTTTTCCCGCCGCTCAATCGCGAGTCCTCGACTGATGCGTTCTGCTGTAAACGCAGCAGCTTGCTCCTTGAGCCGGTCTGCGCTTGCTGCCATTCGCTGTGCAATCGCAGGAAGTCCTTTGCCTCCCGATAACAACAAGAGATGTTCAACAGGACAGAGAGCCATCTCCGCTCCTTCAGATTGCCTGACGCAGATGAGTCGACAGTCGAGGATCTCCTCGGTTGCAAACTCCTGTATTTCAGAGTCCCTTTCCCGAACGATTGAAACGACCGCGATGTGCAACAGGTACGGTTTCTCGGCAGTAGGATCCGAGAAGACAGCACCTCGAAGAGCCTGTGGTTGAAGCTGATCGCTGACCATCGACCGAAACTGCTCGAAAACAGGTTCACCTGGGTGCACCCAGATCGCTGACTCGTGAGACTGGGGGCGGTTCACCGATAACGAGTCACGCTTCTCAACCGGGTACATTTCCAGCATGGACAACACCGGCTCCAGGGCACCTGGCTTTAGCGCACGGAACGAGAAGCGACTTCCCATGTCGCCTTCTACGGCGACATGCGCGAGAGGGGCGGCACTCTCGACGTACTGTCTCACATATCCCGGCATCAGCCGCCGGTACGTCTCCTGCGTCAGATCATCACGTAGGCGAGGAAGCTGCTTCTTCACATCGCCGCCGTCGCCAAAGAGCATTTTCTCTTTCGCAACCATGGACGCGACCTGCTCCTTAGTGAGTTTGCCATCGAGTTCACGAGCAACACTAGCCGCCCCCTCAACTACGGCTCGTTCCATATAGGTTTTCAGTGACACCCCTTCGAATAGTCTCCCGATCGAATCAAAGACCTTCTCGCTGCCCAGACTGTTTCGAATCGTCTCTAACTTCGTCAGCAGTGTTTCGATAACGAGCCCCTCTCGGGTTTTAGGGGCCACAAGATTGACGATCTGAACGGGGTCTCGCTTCTGCCCATAGCGATGAATTCGCCCCATGCGTTGTTCCAGTCGTGCCGGATTCCATGGGACATCGAAGTTGATCATGATCCAGCAGAATTGAAGATTAATGCCTTCCGCTGCCGCATCAGTACAAATCATGAATCGAGCGCCACCTTCGTCGTGCAAACGTCGAAACCTCTCCACCTGCTCCTGACGCTCTGTGTAGTGCATGCCGCCGTGGATCTGGGCGATCTGCCCGGTGTACCCCATCCCGTTGAGCCGATGAACCAGAAAGCTAAGCGTGTCACGATGCTCGGTAAAAACAATGAACTTCTCGCCGGAGAATCTGGACTCCGTCAACACTTCCCGCAGCTTGTCAAACTTGGACTCTCCTCCCAACTCATAGACCTTCCTTGCCAGATCTCGGAGTTCGACAACCTGTTCCCGCTCGACGACTAGATCTCCCAGTGACGACGCGAGGGCACCTGCGAGGAGACGATCATCTGATAGTTCATTCTCTTCCCGGCCATTCAGAGTTGCCTCTTCATCAGCGGTCTTTGTGTCGAGAACATCTTCTTCTTCAGCGAGACGTCGCTGAAGAAGCACCAATTGTTCTTCTGTCAGCTTCCCTTCCTGGACCTTGCGGATCAAGTCGGTGAGTTTCTCGATGCGACGCTCAAACGATCGAAGGATTGCGAATGTTGAACTCGCAAGACGCCTTTGCAGAACGCTCATCGCGAACCGAGCGGCTGATCGATTCAGCATCTTCGCACGATTGTAGACGTAACGCATGTAGTCGGTCGTCTTGTCGTACAATGTTTGCTCGCTGATGACGCCCTGAGTAAGTTCGTATCCAAGCGTATCGGAAATCCTCTTCGGGTAAAGTGGGTGTCCATTGAGATGCACCATCTCTTCCTTCGTTCGACGAATGAACCTCGAACGCCGCTGCTCCTCCGGAAATTGGTCAAATGCTTCAGGAGTAGAGAGGATGTCTGGCTCAAGCAGGCGCCAAAGTCCGTAGTACGGGAAATCCTTGCCCTGATGCGGTGTCGCTGTTAGGAGGAGCAGATGATGCGGCTGCCATGATAGTCGCCATGCCGGGTCATTGCCTTTCACACCTGCGACTGACTCTGCCAGCTTATACCGGTCCGTTTTTCTGACTCGGTAATCCGACCCTCGGTCAACGGAAAGCTTGTGTGCCTCGTCAAACACGACAAGGTCGTATGCCTCAACTTTCTCCTCGCGAAGACGGGCGAAAACCTTCTCACCTGCCAAGGTGTCGACGCTGACAATCGCAAGATTGCTGCTTGGGCCGATGAAGGGGTTTGAGTTCCTGGCGTCAGAACCAGCCACGACTGTAAAAGAGAGATTGAACAATACTTGCATCTCTCTTTGCCAGTTTCCAATCAATCCTGCAGGAGGGACGATGAGCACACGACGAAGCAACCGTCGGGACAGCATCTCTCGCGCGTAAAGCCCAGTCATGATTGTTTTGCCGGCCCCGGCATCGTCTGCAAGCAAGAACCGGAGGCGAGGCTGTTTTAGCATATGATCGTAGACCGCGATTCTTTGGTGCGGCAGAGGATCGATACTGGAGATCTCGGTGGCAAACGCAGGGTTCGACAAATGACCGAATGACAGGCGTTCCCCCTCCACGAGCGTCCTTACGACTTCGGGACGAGCCGTGAAGTCCATGATCGGAGCAGCTGTTCCCAGCGTGACGGAAGTGGTTTGATCATCGCTTTCGAGGGTCTCGGAGAGCTCAATAAGCCGATTCCATGACAGCTGTGACGGCCGAGATTTCCCATTTTCCCATCGATTGACGCTTGGAAACGAAACTCCCAGTGCCTCAGCGAGTTCGACTTGTGTCATACCCAAAGCGGCTCGCAGTTGCCGAATTTGCAGATGAAAATCACTGGATGGGACCGCATCCATATAAATCCTCCGAAAAATGTGGATTGCAGATATATCACCTGATATACTCATCACAAGCAAGGCACGCGATCAGTTTTTCTGGAGAAACGGAGGTCGAAATGAGCTGGGATTTTTGCGGCAGTTCGGTGGTTTTGCTGGGAGCCGGATTTTCTTACGCTGCTACAGATGGTGCGATGCCACTCATGAAGGGGTTCTTTTCAGAGCTCACGCAGGAGGCATATCCGGACCTTTTCAGTTTTGTTCGCACTGTCGGGTGCAATCGTCGATGTCCATCAATGGCTGAAGCCAACGTCGAACAAGTGCTCCTTGCGTTTGACCAGATGCGGACGGCACCACCAAAGGCGCTTTCTGGTGAATTGGCAACGTTCCGAGGAATGTGCGACAAGCTGCGGCGGAACTTTGCGACATATACCCTGAACCGGCTGAATAGTTGTCCAGGCTGGGATTCAGAAAACTGGGCTGTTCAATTGCTCGCCTGTGTCAGCTCAAAAACGACGGTTGTATCGATGAACTACGACAACATTGCGGAGTCAATTCTCGCGAACCGTCGTGGAATGACGCACCAGCGGCCTACCGCCACATGTCCACATTGCCGAATGCGAGCGATACTCCAGCATGCTTGTTCATGCTCCGTCCGTCATGAGACGGTCGAAGATCTCTGGCGCGGGGCTGTATTGAAGCCCCACGGCTCCATCGCCTGGAAGCAGTGCATCAACGCCGACTGCTGCCAGCACGAGTGCCTCGTTGCTGATGAGCAGTGTCGCCCCTTTGAGGACTGCAACTGCCCATATTGCGAGGAGGCCTGTATTCCGGTAATGATCCTGCCCACAATGAGCAAGGACCTCTCGCAACATCCTGAGATCTCGGTGATGTGGCAGGCATTTGAACACGCAATTGCCGAGGCGGAAACGCTCCTCATTTTTGGCTTTTCATTGCCCGCAAGCGATGAACTACTCCGGCAGTCCATTCGCGAGGCATGTTCCCGAGGTCGTCGTTTGAAACAGGTTGCCGCTATTGATCTCGATCCAACTACTGTGTTGGACCGATTCGAAGACTGCCTGCCGATTGGATATGACATTGAACGCGTGGAGCTACCGGTCGTGCCGGGCGAGGTGCCAATCTGGATGCCGCCGCAGCTGAGTTGCTCGTTTGTGAGTTGTGGTTGACGATTAATCCGTAATGAATGGTGGACCGGCTCACCGCAGCCATCTGTCCGAATCCGCCCCGCTTCACCGATTTGTTGATGCCTGAGACAATGCGTACTTCATAACGTTGATGCTCTGGCCGTGTCGCTCTCAGGACCACGTTGGTGTCAACCAGCACTCTCATTCGCCACATCCGGCATATATCGATTCACGGCTGGCATCAATAGTGTGATTAACCCTCGGATGTCGATTCGCTCACGCCCTAGACCACTCACCTAGGTCTCTCGGTTTCCTGCCCACGCGATGGCGCAATTCCGAATCGGCCTGCCCTTCTTCAGCAACCAGTTTGCTGATGTAAACGTCCAGATCTTCACCGTGCTGAGAAGCTCTTTGCCGAAGTTTTTCGATTGTTTCGGGCGTAAGCTGCAGTTGAACATTGAGCGTCATTGCAGGGACTCCTTCTCCGGGCAGTTTATCACGAAGGTTCGCCCGGTCACGATCTTTCCAACGCCATTGCATTCAGAAGTGCTGGTCTGTAATTCCCTCCGGCCGAGCGTCGCTATAGGACGTCATGTAATCCAAACGGGCAACACGTGGGCGTGTGCCGCAGGCATCGAAAGCCCAAGGGTGCATGTGATACAATCACAAAGCTAGCCTCTCGAAACAGCCTCAACAAATTCTGAAGCCCCGCCTGCCTCGGCTTGCCTCTGCACTGCCACTCCGTTTTTGACATTGTCAGCCTCAGCAGTTCCCTTTTGCCTCTCGTTGTTCAACTGCTATCATGCAGCCGGATCACAATGATTGAGAATCTGATTGCAGCGAGACAGAAGCAGATGTCCACAAATACGATTGTAGGCATAGCGGAAGCAGCGAGAACGATCTATCAGGAGAAACTTCGCGAGGCGCTGGAAGGAACTCACCTGAATCAGTTTGTGGCAATTGAGCCAGTTTCCGGTGAGTATTTCCTGGGAACCACGCTGAGCGCAGCCATCGGGGCCTCTCGTGCAAAATACCCCGATCGTTTGCCTCACGCGTTACGCATTGGTCACAAAGCTGCCATCGAGTTTGGCAGAACAATCCGATGAATGGGATCATTGACGACTTCGGACGAGCACCGGCGCAAAGAACATTGCGAGGACGTTATCGAACGCGGACTCCCGCAAGAACAAACAACCCTCAGAGCTCCTGAAGCCCGCTCTTGAGATAAACGTGCAGTGACTCTGGGTCGGGATGCCCAAACTTCATGAACTCTGGCCCCCGTTCGCGATGGAGTCGACAGCTGAGGTTGGGGAAGCAGCCGGACATGATCACGTGTCGAAGCTCCTCATTGAAATACGTGACCTCGCCATCGTTGAAGAACTCAGCATCCATCAAATCACAGGGAAGCATGAACCCCTTGTTTTCATTGTTCGAGGCATAGCTGCCCAGCGGAAGGAAACGAGCCGATTCGTCCGGTGTTCTGCAAGACTGCTCGAGATACTCGATCGCGTCAAAGCCGTCGATCTTTGATGAGAGCATTCCCTGGTACCACTCAACGTACTCAGCATGCTTCCTGCGACCTTCTTCATGGCATCGCTTTAGGGGATGGTAAATCGCCAGCGGGAACCATCCTAAGTTTCGAAGTTCGTGAGTGGCGTCCCGGCACTGCGTCGGAGCCTGAGCAAAGTTCACTGACGAAACATGTGAGTACCAAAGCCGAGCCAGCCCGGGCAGTGGTCCGTAATGAGCCTCGATCGCTGAAATCTCGTCCGCTGCCTTGTCCGGAGTCGTCGTGACAAACGCCATATCAGGCTCGGCGAATTCGTACCCAAGCGCACAGAGTCGGTCGTAGATGATCTGAAGATTGTCCCGTGCTCGGATGACGGTTTCGCGGGCGACAACGACAGCTTCTTCATCGTCAGCAGTTCGGCCTTCATCGACAATCTGCCGCCAGACGTTCTGGCAGTCACCAGATCGATATTGATCGAGGAGGGTCATCGACGGTTGGGGCTTTATCGGCAGCGGTTAGTGGACGGCTCTGCAACGAGGGCGACAAAACGCTTGTTCGCTATGCTGACACGACTCGGGTTACCGTTTGGTTCTCGGGAAGTGACTAGAAGAGCAAGGGGATTGGTGAAAGAACCAGACAAAAGATCATCGAGTATAGTTGCCAGAAGCCCTCCATAAATGGTGACCGTATTTGCCGTGTGCCAATATGTTTTGGATACCGAGTCTTGCGAAACCCGGACGAACGATGCGCCCTCTCGAGATCTGAGAACGTGGCGAAAGGGAAGATGATCTGTGTGTAGGGATCAGAGGCAGTTGAAACACCGGGACGCCAAAGCGAAAGCGCCATTGAAATAAGGCCAAAAGGGATCGACAGAATCAGCAAATGCGATCCCCAACCGGACTTCATGGCCATCAATGCAAACGAGCACAACGACAAGGCGGCCATCAGTTGCTTACTCGACCAGTGCCTGTGCAGCTCCGTTTCAATGCGGCAGTTGGATGAGAGCACAAGCAGCAGACGTTGAAAGTAGTCCCATTGTTGCTTGGAAAAGCAAACCAGATGATCGTCACAATCGTCGTAGTGGTACCACACCTCTTGAACGACATGACGTATGACGGGATCTTCTGAACCTCGGTAGGCGTCGAGTTGCTCGTCAAACGCGAAAGCTGTAAGCTCGCTGTCCAAAAATGACCGGATAAGCGAGGCAAGCGACTCCCGCGAGGGCTTCGAAGTCGCAGTGTCGCCTGCACATGTGGTCGCGGGCGGCTCATACGGATTCGGGACGAAGTTCATGATTCGGACCTGCGGCGAATGAACAGCAATCGGTGCTTCGCGTTATCGGATACGTTCAGTGTACAAGTTGAGACTGGCACTGTCATGTTCGGTCCGCCATTCAACGAGAGCGATGTTTGAACCATGTATGTCATCGGATGACTGATCGGTCCGTGCGCATTGGCGTTTTGGCCAACACGTTGAAACGCAGTACCGGGAAGCTGACGCATCCCGCTCGCCTTCATCTTTTTGCCCAACATTTTTTTGCCCACATCATGCGATGGTTACGTTCCTTCGCGGATCAAGAATATGCGGCGACGTGGAGGGCGACGCGTGGTTCGGCGGAGCGAACCGCGACGATGGGGGCGGCAAACGATTGACGGCGACGTGGCCGATGCCAAGCTTGAACATTGCAGAGTCGTCAGCCACAATCCGTGCCGCTTCGGGCATCGAGGCCGGCGTGATCTTCCTACTTCTTTGGACTGTGACCCGCATGTTTTTCTGGTTGCGTGAACTGGCAGGCTGGGGCCTGATTGGCGGATCACTCGTCGTGCTCAAAATGGGGCTCGATCTGGCTTTGGATCTCCAGCGGACTCAGATCGTTCAGGCTTCCATCATTGTCTTTGGAGCCATGGGTCTGCTTCGGGCTGGAGTGCTGTTGATTCGTATGTCCACGGCGGCTCGAATCTGTCGTGCCGATCAGGAACCAGAACGAAGTCGCGCGTAGGTGGCTTTGTGATTCATTACCCCTGACTCTGCACACTCACCAACTGTCTCCCTCGCCAGCAGCGCTGCCCCACACGAAACTGGTTCCTGAATGTCATCGCCGTACTCTGCGGAAAATGAAACACCGCAATCTGCACCCGGAAGTATGGCCGAACTCTTCAGAGTCGCAGTGCCTCTGATGATCAGCGCGGGCTCTCAGAGCCTGATGAATGCGGCCGATCGAATGGTGCTGGCAGGGTGTTCGCAGGAAGCACTGGCAGCGGTGACTCCGGCTTCCATGCTGCACTGGACCTGCGTCTGTATCCCGCTTGGCACGGTGCTCTACGCGAACACGTTTATCTCGCAGTACGAAGGAGCCGGGCGCAAAGATCGAATGATGACCTCTCTCTGGCAGGCGATCTGGATTGCGATCGCGGCCGGCATTCTGCTTCTGAGTCTGTTGCCGCTGACTCGGCAGCTGCTTGAACTGTCGGGCCATCCGCCAAAGGTTGCAGAACTGGAGGCTCAGTACTTCAACACCCTCGCGGCCGGCAACCCGATCCTGCTGGTCGTGACAGCCATGACCTGTTTCTTCAACGGCCGCAGGAAGACGTCTGTCGTGATGATCATCACCATGGGAGCTGTGGTCTTCAATTTTGTCGTCGACTATCTGCTGGTGTATGGCGTCGGCCCATTTCCTGAGCTTGGAATCCGCGGCGCCGCCCTGGCAACGGTTCTGGCACGCTGCTGCGAAGTGGTGATCTACGGCATTCTGATCTGGCGAGAAGCAAAGCGTCTCGACCTGCCGTTGCTGAGTGAATGTCGGATCGATCGAGAACTGTTGTGGAAGTACTTTCGATTCGGCATCCCGAGCGGACTGCATTACTTCGTCGATTACTCAGGCTTCACCGTCTTTCTGATGCTTGTGGGGACTCTCAGCAGTGAAGCACTGGCGGCGACGAATCTGGCGTTCAGCGTGAATGGACTGATCTTTGTTCCGCTGCTCGGATTCGGCACAGCGATTCAGACTCTGGTGGGCCATCACATGGGGGCTCGACGCATTGACTGGGCCCGACAGACGACTCGCAGTGCGACGTTGCTGGGAATTCTGTGGACGGGTGGAACCGGGCTGCTTCTGATCGTGCTGCCTCAATTGATCCTTCGACCGTTCGCCATGTTCGCAGACGAAGCGCAGCAGGAGAGCCTGCAATCACTCAGTGAAATGGCATCGACTCTTCTGTACTTTGTGGCCGTCTATTCCATCTTCGATGCGCTGGCCGTCGTTTATTCGTCTGCACTGCGTGGGGCAGGGGACACGATGTATCCGATGGTGATCACACTGGCTTCGACCTGGCTGGTGATGGTGCTGCCGGCCGCGATTGTTGTTCACGGCGACGCCCCGTCGTTGATGAAGCTGTGGTTTGCCAGCTCGGCCAGTATCATATTCACCGGAAGCTGCATGCTGGTTCGATATCTTCTGGGGCGATGGACGAAGATCGAACTTGTGAAAGACGAACCCGTGGTTCTCTGAACAATGATGCCTGGGGATTTGAACTCACCCGCTGGCAACGTCACACGCTCTCAGACTCTCATGGCGGCTCAAACCAGCGTCCTGAAGACCGAGCCTGTGCTGCCACGGATCCGCCATGACAGCTGGCCCTCAGAACGCTGGTTTGAACCGCCGTGATCCAGCATGACGCAGAATCGAGGCGTGCGGGATTATGGCAGACCGAAACCCGCTGTCCGCTCGTTGTTCGATGAGTTTCCGTTTAGACTGATCGTTGATGAGATTTTGATTAGCTGCCCACATTGACGACGCTGTTCCATGTTGCCCAAAAGCTAAACTTCAGCCTCCTGTTTTCCCCACCCACAAACTGAACCGTTGCCCAGGTAATCAGCGCTATGGCAAGACTGCTGCTTGTCGAAGATGAAACGGCCCTCCGACGCAGCATGACCAAAGGGCTTGAGGAAGAAGGTCATGAAGTTCTGACAGCGGTCAGCGGCGATGAAGCGGTTCTCATCTCAACTCGCGAACCTCTTGACTGCATCATTCTGGACCTCCTCCTGCCGGACGGTGATGGCATCACCGCGCTGAAACAGATGCGAGCGGCCGGACTGACTCGACCAGTGCTGATCGTGACGGCTCGTGATTCCATTGAAGATCGAATCACGGGGCTCGACAGCGGTGCGGACGATTATCTGATCAAGCCATTCGCCTTTGCAGAACTTCTGGCGCGTCTTCGTGCGCTGCTGAGACGCAACTTTGCACCTGGCGAAACTGTCCTGCGTTACGACAATCTGGAACTGGACCTGCTGGCCAGAACGGTTCGTCGCGGCGGCGAAGAGATCGTCCTGACTCGCCGACAATTTGAATTGCTCGAGTACCTGATGCAGCACCTGAATCAGATCGTGTCCAGAGACCTGATCGCTCGCGACGTCTGGAAAGCATCGACGGCGACATGGACCAATGTGATTGACGTACAGGTCAACCAACTGCGCAAGCGGCTCGAACGCGACTCATGGAAGACAATCCTGCACACGGTTCGAGGATCAGGGTACAAGCTGGGAGATCCTCCGTGATCGGGACATCATGGTCTCCGCGGCTGAACATCCGCTGGCGGCTGACAGCCTGGAACGCTGTTGTGATGACAGCCGTGCTGACGGTTTTCAGCCTCGTTCTTCTGTTTGCGGTCCGGCGGCATTTGACCGAACGAGCTGATCAGACCTTGCAGGAAGAACTGAGAGAACTGATCGAAGAGATCAATTTCTATCCTGACACCAGCAATCTCGGGGCGCAGCTGGAACGACGATATTCCGTTCACGCACACTATCATTTTCGAGTCGTTGATCAGCACGGCAATCCTCTGTTTCGCAGTCGATTTCTGACGAACGTGGAGTTACCGTTCGACACTGATCCGGCCACGTTGCGCGGCGCGGTGTTTCAGGATGTGGAACTGCCGGAACTTGGGACGCATCGGCTGCTGACCATGGCGATGCGTGATTCGCGATCCAACCCGCTTCTGCTGCAGGTCCTGGCACCTCGCATGGCATTGGATTCGGAGTTTCGCTCGTATGTGTGGATGATTCTGACAGCCGGCCCGATCGCCCTGTGCAGTGCGGTTCTTGCGGGATACTTCCTCGCTGGTCGATCTCTGGCTCCGATTGAAGATATCGCTGCGACGGCGGAACGAATCTCCGCGAAAAACCTGTCAGAACGAGTCCTCGTATCAGACCCTAACGATGAGCTGGGGCGTCTGGCGATTCTTCTGAACGAGGCGTTTGATCGCCTGCAAACATCGATCAACGACGTTCGCCAGTTCACGGCCGATGCGGCTCATGAGCTGCGTTCACCTCTGGCCATTATGCGGACGGAAGCCGAAGTCGCCCTTCGAAGTGCTCGGTCCGATGAAGAGTATCGTCGCGTCATTCAGGTCACGCTCGAAGAAGCGACCAGGCTCGGTGAGCTGAGCGACCAGCTGTTGACATTGTCTCGACACGATTCCGGCGCTTTGGGACCGTTTGATGACATCGTGGCGATGGATGCACTGCTGACCGACGTGCTGGAGAAATTTCATCTCCTGGCACAGGAGAAGGGCGTAACATTCGAGTCATCAACTCTTCCAGCATGGTATGTGCAGGGCGACGATATCTGGCTCAGCCGACTGTTCTTCAATCTTCTGGACAATGGGCTGAAGTACACTGAAGCAGGCGGCACCGTCCGACTGCTTGCATCCATATCCAGGGAGACTGACGGCAGACAAACTGCCACGTTTGTTGTTGAAGACACTGGACCGGGGATTGCCGCCGAACATCTGCCAAGCTTATTCAAACGATTCTACCGAGCTGATGAATCTCGCAATCGCCGGCTGGGAGGAACGGGGCTTGGCCTCGCCATCTGCCAGTCCATCGTGAATGCTCACAAAGGCACGATCCGAGTGGAGAGTGAAGTTGGCGTCGGCAGCCGATTCATCGTCACGTTACCAGGCAGCACGGAGGATAGACCGTGACGATTCGCCGTGGCTTTACTCTGATCGAGCTGCTGGTCGTGATCGCGATCATCGCGGTGCTCGTCGCCTTGATTCTTCCTGCCGTGCAGTCCGCCAGAGAAGCCGCGCGTCGAACTCAGTGCCGCAATCATCTGCGACAGATCGGAATCGCCATCCACAATTACGCGGACGTTCATAACCGACTCCCGCCAAGTTCGACGTTTTCTCTGCGGGAATCGTGGAGCGTTCATGGCCGTATCCTGCCCTACCTCGAGCAGACAGCAGCGTACAGCAGAATTCGACTTGAGATCGAATGGCATGACCCGATCAATCTGGCCACCGGCGTCCAGAAGCTGAACATCCCGGTCTATCATTGTCCTTCGGATCCGAATTCCGATCAGTTGTATGATGCCGGGGAAGGTGAAGGCTTTGTGCAGACGGTGAACTACGGGTTCAACTACGGATCCTGGTTTGTCTACGACCCAGTCACGAACTCCGGCGGCGACGGAATGTTTCATCCGAATGCGAGTCTGACTCTGGATTCGGCCAAAGACGGACTGTCTCAGACGCTTTGTGCTTCGGAAGTGAAGTGCTTTCAGAGTTACTTCAGGAATACGGCCGATCCAGGTCCTGAGATCCCCCCGAGCCCAGCCTACCTGGCGCAGTTTGCGGGTGGTGCCAGCTTCGAACTTGGCCCTTCACTGAATGACAACGGCGGCCACAATGAATGGTGCGAGGGCACGGTCCATGACAGCGGCTTTACCACCGTGTTTACTCCTAATACGGTTGTGGACTATGAGCATTCCGACGGCCGGCATTACGACATCGACTACACGTCACGGTATGAAGGCACCAGCCTGTTTCAACGAACGTATGCCGCTGTGACCTCCCGGAGCTATCACACGGGTTCGGTCACGGTTTTGCTGATGGATGGTTCCGTCCGGCCAGTGACCAACAGCATAGACCGATTCCTGTGGAGATCCCTGGGGACTCGGAGCGGCTCTGAAGTCGTTGGTGAGTTTTGAGGCAAATGTCGCCATTCCTAAAGAAGAACTCATCAAATCAGTTAGCTGATGCTGGGCTGTTGCCCTACAGTCCGGGCTCGAGCCAGTTTATTCAACAGTCCGACAGAGAATCCACGCGTGAGATTTCCAGTCGGACAAAGCCAACGCAATGACAGTTTCTTCCAATGCCTCTTGTTCAACGCCTTCCTCAAACTGGCTTTTGGCTTTTTCGCTGGCGAAGTTTCCTGCCGATCACCATGGTGGTGCTGGGCTGCCTGGCCATCGTTCCACTGCCGAACTCGGGGCATGATTCGGTTCTGGCACAGGTTCTGGAGTCGATCGGACTGTGTGTCTCGGTTCTCGGCCTGCTGCTTCGATGCACGATTATCGGCCACACTCCGGCAGGTACTTCCGGGCGCAACACAGAGCGTCAGGTGGCTGTCTCGCTGAACACGACAGGCATCTACTCTGTCGTACGACACCCGCTGTATCTGGCGAACTTTCTGATTGGCCTTGGCCTGGCCGTTTTCACTCTGAACCCCTGGTTCGTCGTCACGTACATTTTGACATTCTGGCTGTACTATGAACGCATCATGATGGCTGAAGAACAGTTCCTGCTGGAGTCGTTCGGTGATCAGTTTCGTGAATGGGCGAACCGAACGCCAGCATTCATTCCGTGCTTCAGCAACTACGTTCGATCCGCGCTGCCATTTTCGTTTCGCAACGTTCTTCGACGTGAATACAACACGGTCCTTCAGATCGTCGTCGTGAGTTTCATTCTGGAAGTTGTCGGTGATGCCACTGACATGAAAAAGATCCAGTTGTCTACGCCCTGGATCATCTTCCTGATCTCCGGCCTTGCGATCTGGTTCATCCTTCGCTCTCTCAAGCGATACACACGTGTCTTTGAGGTTCCTGGGCGATAGGTCGCTCGCACGCTCCGATCACTGCGGCTGCAGAAGGCTCCATTTCAACAAACTCTCGAAATGGCTTTTGAATCTGCCGCCGCGAAGACTTCCGGAGATTTGAACGGAGTCGCGACAAGCGGATGCCGATCCCGGAGCGATGCGTGCATCATCCACGAAGATGCCTTTGACCCGTTCCACTTGAACAGGCACGTCAGTCGACCATTTCAGTGGTGTTGCCGCTGGACCGCAAAGAACGATCCTCTTCGCGCCACTTGACGATTCAAATCCAGCCACCCAGCCGTCCGGCAGCTCCTCCAGATGGTTGCCTCGCACCAGCGAGATCCCGCCATAGCACATCACCAGCCGCTCATCAGTGCGGCGTTCAGAAAGCACAGACCTCGCCGCGGTGGACGGGATCGCCTGGTAAAGTTCGTCGTCGGGACAACAGTCTCTTAGCCGAGTCTTCCAGGCATCATTCAGCCATTGGCGTCCTTCAGTCGGCGTCCGCCGAAAGTAACTGCAGGCTTCAAGCACCAGTTGCTCAAGTTCTTCCGCAGGCTCGTCGGTTGCTGCACAACAGGTCGCAAGATCCCGCAGGTAGGATTCGGTCAGATCGGAAGAAGGGTCCAGCGCCGGAGCTTCGAAGTTGACGTTGTCTCCCGCCAGTTCCATCGAAAGCAGTCTCTGCTTTTGCTCATCGCTCATCAATGCGGCAAGACGAAGCGACTTCAGCGTTGGCAGCATTCGTGATTCTTCCGGCTGGACGAGGTATTTCAGGAAGCTGCACAACGACGAAGCGGCCTCCAGAAGTTGTTCACTGCGCTGAGTCACAAGGTGCGGATGCGAGGAATCCAGCTTCAACCGCAGGTCAAAACGATGCTCAACACCTTCCCGCCAGGTTCTTACTGTAGTGTCTGTCGCACCGTGAATATGGTCAGAGAAGAACTTCTCCAGTGAATGAGCAATGGCCTCGCGTTCCGCACGAGTCAGCATCGATGGCTCAGCAAGCTGCAGTCCGGCAGAACGATGCGAGGCGAGGCATCGATACAGATAGATCCGATCGTATTCGCTTCGCAAAGGCAGCGCAGTGATTCGCTTCAGGCCGAAACGGAGACTATCGCCGGATGCAGGGAAGCTGGAGATGAGTTCAACCAGTTCCGCGCCTTCAATCCACGCCGGATCGCGCTGGCGAAATCCAGGAGCGTAGATGTTGGCGGCTTCCACACCAACGACGGTGATGACCTGATGGAGCAGGGCGACCGCCTGCTTGTCGACAACGTGTTCGATCGCTTTCTTTGCACCCTGTTTGCCCAATTCGGTCGCCAGCCACCATGCTCCCAACGAAGCAGGATTCGTTGCCGCAGCAATTCGCCCCGCGTACAGACCACGCGTCAGGTAGGTCATCCACGGACCGGCCTTCTGATACACGCCGTAGCCAATGACGCCCTTGCGAATGTAACCGTACAACGTCGCGATATTGTATTGCTGCACATTCATGGGCAGCTGCTCCAGAAGCACCAGCAGATGCAGCCAGATCCGGCTTGCTGCCCGAGCCAGTTGTTCGAGACTGGTATCCAGAATGGGCGTTTCGGAACCGGGCTTGTAGATCTTCGCGACTTGCTGAATCAAATGCAGTGCCTCATCGCGGATGCCAATCAGGTCCACCTTTCCATTCACCGTATAGCCGTTGGTTCGAATCTTCTCATAGACTCGTTCTGCTTCAGCTTCCAGCAGCTTGCGAACCTGCCGGTCCTGCTCAGTCAGCTGATGCAGCTCTTCGGGACTCTTCCCCGTATGCCTGTCTTCCGTGGGATATTCCATGAACTCATGAAATCGAGCGAATCGAGCCGCCAGATCCTGTTCTCGCCGCGCAAGATCGCCCGCACGGATTTCGACTTCTTTCAGCAGCTCGGCACGTTCTGCTTCGGCGGTATCAGACAACTGCTTCAGTTGAAGCCGTTGCTGCTCGGCATCAGCACGAAGTCGCTGCACTTCTGAATCCACCGGTGCCGCGTTTGTTCGAAGAAATAAAGTCAGCGAAGCAGGCAGCAGCGCGATCAGCAGTCCCCAGAACTGCCAGTCACCAGGCCGAAAACTGACCAGGACAAGAATCGCAATGGCCACGACGGAGATTCCAACCAGCCATTTGCCAGCCTTTGCCGAGAAGTGATTCATTTCAGAATGTTCCGCAGAGTTGCTTAGAAGAGCGTCTCAGCCGCTGAAACCGTCACGCATGACGAAGAGAAAACATGAGTACTATTCTGCGTTGAACTTGAGTTCCACTGATACTGGAAAATGGTCGGACGGATATCGCTCACCTTCATGATCGTGCATGATCGTTGCCGCTTTGGCTTCGAAGTGCTTCGTCGTCAGGATCCAGTCAATGCGAGCCTCTCCTGGCTTGCCGCTGAAACCGTGAAACGTCCCGTCTTCAGCGGATTTCTGAGGATGCAGTGAACGGTATGTGTCTTTCAGGAACATATCTCCCGTCAGCTCCCTGAACGCAACAGAATCATCACCGCAGTTGAAGTCACCAGTCAGCACGATCGGCAGCGAGGCAACATGTTCGGCGATGCGGCGGCGAATGAGCTTCGCGGACTGCTGCCGTGCGGTTTCACCTCGATGATCGAAGTGAGTATTTGCGAAGACCAACTCACGATCTCCGTTCTTTCGGTCCTTCAAATGGCACCAGGTGACCACTCGCGGCAGTGAAGAATCCCAGCTCTTCGAGAACTTCTCGTCCGGCGTCTCGCTCAACCAGAACTGACCGGACTGAATGACTTCAAAGCGATCTTTGCGATAAAGAATGCCGCACTGTTCTCCGTCCGCAGACGAATCTCTCGACCATCCGAGGTACTCGTAGTTCGGCATCTTGTCGCGAAGGTAATCCGCCTGCATCGGAAGCGTCTCCTGAGTCCCCAGCAGGTCGGGTCCAAAATCCTGAATCGTCTTCAGAACCAGTTCCTTCCTCAGCGGCCACGCGTCTTTGCCATCGTCCGCCGTTCCATAGCGGACATTGAAGCTCATCACCTTCAAATCATCCGCCATCGCGCCGCTGGCTCCCGCCACCATGCCAAACGCCAGCATCACACTCAGAAACCTGACCGAGATTCTCATCGCTCGCCCCTGACAAAACCGAGGTGCAGCTCATAGCCACGCCAACGTGCAGGAGTCTAACGAATCTCCCCAGGATTGCCCGTCGAGCCGCTTCCTCACCCAGTCACCCGCAGGCAAAAACTGCCCGCACGAATACCCGCAGGTGCATGGCACCTTGGCACAAGAAACCAGTCTTTTCACTACAAACTGAAACAACTCATGCGCGCGCATCACGGCGAAGTCCGGTGGCTATAGATCGCCTGTTCCCTGGACGCCTGTGATCTGATCGGCCTGCAACTGGTTGCGGTCGGCGTAGTAGTCAAACCGACGACCGGTCAGCGTTTGAGGTTCCCGGCCGTTTGGCTGGTAGGTCACTTTGGCCTGTCGGCCTTCGTCAGCCCTTAGAATGTACTGCTGTTTCGAGTGGTCGTAGGTGATCTTGTCGGCGTCGCCGGAAAACTCTTTACTCTCAAGGCGACACGGGGCTCGCGTCCCGGAGATTCCGCCGGCTCCGTTCGACTCCGCAACAAGCGAGAACGAATTTTCAGCGCTGCCTTCAGGAGTATTCATCGAAACTGTCAGGTTCTCACACCCCATCGACCCGGTGTTTGACGGAAGCTCGTCGGCTCCCAGTCCGTCGATGTTGATCTTGTCATCGAGTGTCCGGACCGGGCCAAAGACGCCTCGTACATGCTGGCGGAGTCTCACGAATCGCTGAACGTGATTCCCTTCGATGGCTCCGATAAACGTTGCTCTCATGTACATGCACGCATGGTCTGGCGTGTTGATGGGCGTATTGGCTTTCGCAACGGTCCGACCGGTGAACTTCAGACGTTTGTTCTTGTCCGGCTGGACAGATTCAATCACGCCGGGCCCCATCGCGTTAAAGTCGCCCGTGACCTGATCAATGACGAAGTCCGCAAACTCGGCGTGGTGACGTGCCGTCACGACACCATTCAGCATGGTTTCCGCATCAACGATCACCTGACCTTCGCATTCAATCTTCACGATATCATTCTCAGCCCCGGACTCTGCTTTCTTCGAGGCCCGGGGCTTTGTACGAGGATCATTGAAGGCTTTTTCTCGCTCCTTCTGATCTCGGGCAATCTGCACGTCCTCAGCAAAGTGCACCTTCATCCCGGCGCACGTCAACTCGGCGTCGTAATCGACTTCGTTATTCAGGACGGCTCGAACGTTGCCAATGAAGTGAGCTGTTCGGCCGCTGAATGTCATCCGTTCCGTCCAGTAGATATCGAGCGGTGCAGGGCTGGCTAGCGGCTGTCCGTTTGGTCCGCGCTCAACAATGAAACGAATGCGTCCACTTCCTTCGACCTTCGCTTCTGCCTGTTCGGGTCCCGATGTTGCAATCTCTGTCAGATCGATTCGCTTGCCTTCGATTCGCGCTGTCTCACGAACCACACTTGCCGGATCACCGAACAGATTGATTTCACGATCACCAACGAATCCTCCTTCAGCGTGAAGGACATTGCCGTTCGCTTTGAAACTGGCTGCCGCGGGATTCTCTTCGGACGTGTGCACCACGCTGACACCGCCTTTGAGCCAGATATCCTGAAGCTGCGGATCGCGATCCGGCACCATCAGAAGACTGGCCTCAATTGTGTCGCTGGAAAACTCCGTCAACCCTTTCAGCGGCGCTCGTTTCGTGTCTGACTTTCCTGAGCTGCCGTCAGCAGTCGACTGAGTCGTTTCACTGTCCCGCGACATAGACACCGGCTGAACCGATAAAGCGCCTTCTTCGAGATTGGCAAATTTAACGACGAGCTTCTCTCGAGCCTTCCCGGTCAAGCCGGTGACTGTCATCAGAACATCCTGACGAGCAATCACTTCCCTGGCGCGAAAATGCATCGAGTCCATGCTGACCCATGATTGCTTCCCTGCGACGCCTTCTTCAGGAGCTCCATCGGTGAGTGCTCCTTCGGTGGGAGCCCCATCGACATGCTCGACTGCAGGCTGATCTTTCGCATCCTCATCTTCAAGCACAATCTCAATGGTTTCAGCATCCAGTCCCATGTCCTGTTCCGGATACGAAACGCTGGCCGTCCCGGTCAAAGTGATACGATCTTCTTCCCCGCGGTCCAGAACCAGACTTGTGTTCCACGTCGCAGTCACAGGCGGAATCTTCTGGTCAGGCACTTCGCCTTCCACTGGCTCAATACGACCTGGGCCACTGCACTCGATCGACCGCACGCCACGTCGTTCAAGAAACGAAACAAAAACCTGGGGTGAAACCAGATGCCTGCTGCCCTGGCGAATATCCACGTAGATGGGTTTTCCGGTGGCCGCCTCCGGGCGTCCAAGCATCTCAAGAGTCTGGTCGAACAGTTGAAACCGCAGGATGCTCATCGTTGCCCGAATGTCGTCAAGCTCGGAGTGGTAAATCACACGTCGACCATCAGCCGTGATACTCGCAAGTTCAAGGTTCTCCCGCTTCTTTTTGCCTTCGTCACTGTCGACATTCTCACGAATCTTTGGTTGCAGCCCCAGCACCAGCTGTGAGCAAAACAGTTTGTCGACCGATTCATCCTCGCGCAGTCTTTCAACAAGAACCTGATTGTCCACCTTGAGTTCGCGGTCGACGAATCCGGAAAACGTGCCCTGGCGTGTTGGAACAAAGTACTCAAATCCGTTTGCGGCGTTCACGTTCAACATCACGGCTTCACGATTACCCTGCTTGCCGACGAAGTACAGATTGCAGGTAACGCGGCCAAGTAATCGAATCCGCGACACATTGGAAACGGACATCAGTCCGGCCTGTTCAGGATCCGACGACGACACCAGTTCAATTTCTGCACCGCCTTCGGCATGACCATTGTGCCCCTGCCACTGAAACTTGACAGGCTGCCCGGTCCAGATCTTCATCGCGTCTTCATCGATGTAAAATGTGCGTCCCTCAAGACTCAGCTCCGGCCCGCTGATTCGCACATCGCCGGCAAGAAGACCGCTGGTGATTTTTCCAAACTGACCTTCACCCAGGCTGAATTTCGTGCTGGCATCCAGCTGCGCCGAGTCGGCCGTTGCCGTGATCGGAGCCTTGTCGTTCGACGGGTCTTCGTCGTCTTCGCTTTTGTTGCCCCAAAGCAGGGCGACCGGTTTGACTCGAATGGAACGATTGTCATTGAACAATTCATGCTTATCGAAGAACAGCAGCCGTTCTCCGTCACGGAACTTTCCGTTGGCCTTCTTGACCCACGAGTCGGCTTCAAAGTGCTCCGCAGCAGTTTCGAAGATGCGCGACTTTTCAGGAGTCTTCCCGGCCTTCCTGGGAATCGTGAGTGACGGTTTGTGGTCAACGGTCAACCACGGTCTGGTCAGCGCTGCATAACCGGCGTACACGGACATCAGTCCGATGCCGACCAGCAGCGTTCTTGAACCTCGAGACATCGTGGCGAATGACATAAGACGTTCGTTTCTCAGGACTCAAATCGATGATTGGATCACTGCCCGATTCACTACGCCGAACGCAAATTGCCTGAAGTGGACGTCGTTGCCGCCGCAGACTCAACGGGCTCAACGTGCTGCAGAACATCGGTGATGTCCAGCATCCCAACAGGCATTCGATCTCCATCAATGACAGGAACTTCGCTGAGTTTTCGCTCCGACATCAGATGGATGACTTCTGGAAGCAAAACATGGGGACTCGTTGTGATTGGGTTGCGAGTCATCACAAGACTGATTGGCTGGTCCAGCATTTCGTCCCGACGCTGTTCGAACAGTCGAGCCAGATCGCTGTCGGTGAAAAGTCCCGTCAGCCGTCCATCGGAATTCGTCAGGATCACAGCTCCCGTACGGCGTCCTGGACGACTGTGGTGAATCATGACTTCGCGTACCGTCTCTGTTTCACTGGCGATACGAAGCTGTGAACCTCGACGCATCACTTCCCGAACCGGGCACAGTTGTCGTCCAAGACTTCCTGCGGGATGAAACGCCGCAAAGTCTCGTGATGTGAATCCTCGTGAACGGCTCAGAACCAGTGCCAGAGCATCACCCATCGCCAGCATCGCGGTCGTGGAACATGACGGAGCCAGTCCGAGATCGCCTGCTTCCTTATGACGCCCGATGCAAACGACCACCGTCGCTCCCCGCGCGAGCCGATTCTGATCATCACGCGTCAGAGCAATGACTGGGATCTGCCACTGCTGAAATGCCGGAAGCAGACTCAGGATTTCTTCTGACTCGCCACTGTTGGACAACGCGAGGACAACATCATCGCGACCAACACATCCGAGGTCACCATGGCGTGCTTCGGTTGGGTGAAGGAAGTAGGACTTTGTGCCAGTGCTTGCAAAGGTGGCCACGAGCTTCTGGCCGATCAAACCGGCCTTGCCAACGCCCGTAACAATGAGGGATCCGCGACAGTTCTGGATCAGCTCAACCGCTTCGCAAAACCCCGAGCTCAGTTGTTCGGCCATCGCGATGAGCGCATCAGCTTCCTGCCGAATGACTCGCCGCGCTTCACGCAGCAGTTCCACTTCGGCCTGCGTCACAATCGCGCGGTGAGGTAATGAGTGAGACATCGTGTCGTCCTTGACCCGAATTTCAGTGCCACCGTCTTCGCGCAGGAAATCCCTTTCCCCGGCATCCGGATGCCGCCGCAGTGTACGGCAACCACGGCCCCACGGTCAATGTCGACCGACAATACACAAATGCACACAAACTACTTCCAGCCATGAACTTACGACGAATCAATAATCGGCACTTTGGACAGACCGATCCGCGTGTAGGAAAAAATGGAAAACTTGTGGCCGATGTTGGCGACTTGATGCGATGGGCCAGGAAAAGGACCACTCGCAGTGGTCCCTCCTTGATTCCGTGAGGTTCCCATGTTGCATTCCAGATTCAGTCGTATCGTCCACCGAGTTCTTTGCAGGGCGGTCTTTTCGCGCCCGAGAGTTCGAACCTCATTGCGGCGGTTTAGGAGTGGCCACACTGAACCACTCGAAGTTCGGCAGTTGCTGACGGGGGATTTTGATTCGGCGGTGCGGTTTGGAAGTACTGGCGAAGACTACGGCCAGGCCATCGCCACCGATGCCAGCGGCAACGTCTACACCACTGGAGCCTTCGAGGGAACCGTGGACTTCGATCCCGGCAGCGGAACGGCGAATTTGACAAGCTCCGGAGGTCCTGACATCTTCGTTTGCAAACTGGATAGTGCCGGCAATTTCGTGTGGGCCAAACGCATGGGAGGGACATTTGATGAACGCTCAAAGGGAATTGCAGTCGATAGGTCGGGCAATGTCCTTACGATCGGATTCTTTTTCGGCACAGCGGACTTTGACCCGGGTAACGGAACGACAGTTCTGACAAGCGCCGGAGCATCAGACGTCTTTGTTTCCAAATTGGACAGCACAGGCAATTTCGTGTGGGCGAAACGATGGGGGGGGAATTGAATGATGGCCCAGGCGACATCACCGTCGATGGGTCAGGCAACGTCTACACGACTGGAGTCTTCGCCGGCACGGTGGATTTTGACCCTGGTGTCGGAACGACAAATTTGACCAGCGCGGGAGTAAGCGACATCTTTGTTTCCAAACTGGAAAGCACGGGCAATTTCGTGTGGGCTAAGCGCCTGGGAGGAGATTCGACTGAACGTGGAAACGGCATCATCGTCGATGGGTCGGGTAACGTTCACATAACGGGGATATTTGCGGGCGAGGCAGACTTCGGAACGACAACACTGACAAGCGCCGGAGTCGACGACATCTTTGTTTGCAAACTGGACGGCGCGGGCAATGTGACTTGGGCGAAACGTCAGGGAGGAGGTTTCACTGACCATGCGAACGACATCACCATTGATGGGTCCGGCAATGTCTTCACAACCGGGTACTTTTACGGCACGGCGGACTTTGACCCGGGTGACGGAACGACGAATCTGACAAGCGCCGGAGAGGCAGACGCCTTTGTGTCCAAACTGGACAGCGCAGGCAACATTGTTTGGGCGAAGCGTCTGGGAGGAGATTCGGACGACGGTGGAAACGGCATCGCAGTCGATGTTTCGGGAAACGCTCACATATCGGGGTATTTTCGGGGTGCGGCAGGCTTCGGAACGACAATTCTGACAAGCGCCGGAGTCGACGACATCTTTGTTTGCAAACTGGACGGCGCGGGCAATGTCGCTTGGGCCAAACGCATGGGAGGAACCTCGGGAGACATAGCACTCGGCGTCACTGTCGATGGGTCGGGCAATGTCTACACGACCGGATACTTTGAAGGCACGGCCGATTTTGATCCGGGTGTTGGTGTGACAAATCTGACAAATGCAGGAACCTCGGACGGTTTTGTTTCCAAGCTGTCGCCGGACATGCTGCATACGCTCACCGATGGACTAACAGGTGAACTCCTTCTGCGCCGCAACGGTACGATGCTTGAGCTTTGGTTCAAGGGAACGTTCACATTCGGTCAATATGCTCTGTTTGATGCTCAGCCCGTTTCGGCGATTCGCTCAGTGCGCCTGAAGGGAAGCAACGCCAACAACAACAGTTTGACGCTGGATTTTGCATCGGGGGGCAGCTTTTCAGTGGAGCAGGGCATTCACTATGCGGCGGGCACAGGCGTCGGAGATTCAGTGCAGTTGATTGGTGTCGGGAACGAAGGATTCACGTGGCGCCCTTCGTCGGTGGCCGGCAGCGGGAAGTTTGCTGCGTATGGCAAAGAGATCTCGTTTACCGGAGTCGAGTTTGCCAGTGTGACTCAGGCGCAGGCTCTGTCCGTCGAACCGCAGGGGTCGGCCGATGTGCTGACGGTGGGATCACCAATCAGTCTGAGTGGCCCAATCACGTCGGATATCACTGGCACCACAGGCGGTGGAACGATCGTACCGCTTCTGTTCACAAGCGTCCGTGACCTGACCATCGACACAGGTGTCTCCGATGCAGCACTGGCGCAGTCGAATGACACGATCACGTTCAATGCCGGCAGCTATGAAGCCCAGGGATTGAAGAATGTGTTTGTTCGTACCGGGAAAGGGAACGACACATTGATCGTGAATGGCCCGGATATTGGATTGCCGGTCGTCGATGGCCGGTTCTGGTACTTGGGCGGTTCTGGCGTGGATCGTTTGACGGGAATTGGCGACACGAACTGGGATTTGAACGACTCGCGTCTGGTCAGTGCCGGTGGCGGCCGCGTCTACCATGACGACATCGAAAAGGCCACGCTGACCGGTGGAGCCGGGAAGAACCATCTGAACGCCAACCAGTTCAGCGGCGATGTGACGCTGGATGGTGCTGGTAACAACGATTTGCTGCGAGGCGGAGTCGGCAGCGATGTGCTGTTTGGTGGTATCGGAGTCGACCGTCTGTTCGGCGGCATTGGCGACGACACTCTGTATGGCCAGGACGGCAATGATCAACTGTGGGGTGAGGCCGGTGAAGACACATTGTGGGGCGCCGCTGGAAATGACCAGTTGTGGGGCGGTGACGACAACGACTGGCTGTCGGGAGATGCTGGCGACGACATTCTGCAGGGAGGCCAGGGGGAAGACACACTGAACGGCGGCGACAACAATGATCGTCTTTTCGGCGATACCGGCAACGACGTCCTCAACGGTGGAAATGGCGTCGATCTCTACGAGCTTGCTGGTACCGCCAATGCCGAAGACCTGCAGCTGCAGCGAGTGTCAGCGACGAGTGCCTCATTCCGTCGGAAGCCAAGGGGTCTGACTTCCGTTCTGGAACAGGACACGATCACCATGGACGCTACTGACGAGTTCCTGATCTCAGCGCTGGGCGGCGACGACCTGATCACGATCGACAGTCTCTTCACACAACTGGGCAGTGTCGATGGCGGCGACGGTACGGACGTTTGTACTGGCCCCGTAGCATGGGCCAAAGTCAGCTGCTAGCAGTCAACGGGCACGAGTTTTCAGAAATCTAGAGAATTCTGGCTGCGCATTCCTGTGTGCTGCGATGAGAAGACAGAGCGGCGCGTCTCGATGGGACGGCCCGAAAGCTCAAATCCTGAACGTCATTCTTGCCGAGGTTCCAATGCTGCGTTCGAAACTGGTCAATTTCCTGCTGCACATCGTCACTCAGTCTACGCTCCCAGCAGTTCGGCGATCCACACGGCTCAAACGCAAGCAAGGTCGCTGCGGCACTGAGCAACTGGAAGTTCGGCAATTGCTGACGGGGGATCTTGAATCCGCATTGCGTTTTGGAAGTGCAGGGCTTGATGAAGGCAAAGCCATCACAACCGATGCTGGCGGGAATATCTATACCACTGGGGCATTCTCGGGGACAGTGGACTTTGACTCGGGAACCGGCGTTTGGAATCTCGTAAGTCAGGGAAGCACTGACATCTTTGTCACGAAGTCCGACAGTGCAGGAAATCTCATCTGGGCCCGAAGGATGGGAGGCGACTGGGATGATCGCGGTGAAGGCATCGCAGTGGATCGTCTCGGCAATGTTTATACTACCGGATACTTTTTGGGGACCGCAGACTTTGATCCCGGCGCCGGAACGGCCAATCGTATTAGCGTTGGGGAACGTGACATCTTCGTGTCCAAGCTGGACGCCTCTGGGAACTACCTGTGGGGCAGTAGCATGGGAGGAGTATTCGACGACTTTGGGTACGATATCGCTGTGGATTCCTCCGGCAGTGTGTGCACAACCGGCACGTTTATGGCTACAGCAGATTTTGATCCCGGCTTTGGGGTCGCAAACCGAACGAGCCCCGGGGTCCATGGGGTGTTTGTTTCTAAACTGGCGGCGACTGGGGGATTCTTGTGGGCTGCCAGCATAGGCGGCGCTGGTGACAATGGCGCATTTGGAATTGCAGTTGATCGTTCGAATAATGTCTACACGGCTGGGCATTTTATGGGTTCCTCGGACTTCGATCCCGGTGCGGGGGATGCGACTCTCACGAGCGCCGGGGAATCGGACATTTTTGTTTCCAAACTAAGTAGTGACGGCACGCTTGTCTGGGCAAGGAACATCGGGGGGGTAGGGTTTGACAAGGGATCGGACATCGCTGTGGATAGAGCAGGCAATGTCAGTATCGTGGGCGTTTTCTCTGGACCAGTGGATTTTGATCCTCACGCCGATGTCTATATGAGGCACAGCGTTGGTCTGGACGACGTCTTTATTGTGCAACTCGACAGCGACGGCAGGTTTGTTTGGGCCCACAGTTTGGGTAGCACACTGAATGATTCTGTCGTCGGAATTGCTGTGGATGGCTCAGGCAACGTTTATGTAACCGGGTGCTTCTACGACGAAATAGACTTTGATCCGGGTGCTGGCAAAGCAATTCGCAGGAGTTCCGGAGAACGAGATATGTTTGTTCTCAAGCTGGATGGCTCGGGGAATTATGGATGGTGCAGAACCATTGGCACAGTAGCCGACGACTTCGTGAGTGATATCGCAGTGGATGTGGCAGGAGGAGTGCATGCGATAGGATCCTTTTCCGGCACTGTCGACTTTGATTCGGGAATTGCGGTCACGAATCTGAACAGCGCTGGAGGCAGCGATGTTTTTGTCTTAAAGCTGTCTCCGGATATGCTGCATACACTGTCCGATGGATTAACAGGTGAACTCCTTTTGCGATCCAACGGTACGATGCTCGAGCTTTGGTTCAAGGGATCGTTCACTTTCGGTCAATATGTTCTGTTTGATACTCATCCCGTTTTGGCGATCCGTTCCGTGCGTCTGAAAGGAAGCAACGCCGGTAATGTCACCCTGACGCTGGACTTTGCATCAGGCGGGAGTTTCGCAGTGGATCAGGGGATTCACTATACGGCGGGGACGGGTGCCGGAGATGCAGTGCAGTTGATCGGTGTCGGAAATGAAGGAGTTGCCTGGCGTCCTTCGTCCGTTGCAGGCAGCGGTAGATTTGCTGCATACGGCAAAGAGATCTCGTTTACCGGTGTCGAGTATGCGGCGTTAACAACGGTACAGGCTCTGTCTATCGAACCGCAGGGGTCGGCCGATGTGCTGACGGTGGGATCACCGATCAGTCTGGGTGGTCCGATCACTTCGGACATCACTGGCACCACAGGCGGTGGAACAATCGTACCGCTGTTATTCACGAACGTACGAGACCTGACGATCGACACTGGGTTTTCTGATGCAGCGCTGGCACAGTCAAATGACACTGTGACATTTAATGCTGGCAGCTATGAAACGCCGGGACTGAAGAACGTGTTTGTTCGCACTGGGAAGGGCAATGACACGCTTCGAGTGAACTCAGCGGATCTGGGTCTGCCGGAATCCGGCGGCAGCTTCTGGTTTCTGGGCGGTTCCGGTTCAGACCTGCTGCAAACCACGGGCGATGCGAACTGGGATCTGAACGAGACTCGGCTGGTCAGCAGTGGCGGCGGACGGCTGCAGTTTGACGAAGCGGAGCGCGTTTCTATCACGGGTGGCATCTCGAATAATCACATCAACGCATCGCAGTTTACGGGGAACGTGATTCTGGATGGCGCTGCGGGCAACGACTTGCTTCGAGGCGGAGCGGGAAGCGACACGCTGTTTGGCGGCATTGGAAACGACCGACTGTATGGAGGTGTCGGAGATGATGTGCTGCATGGTCAGGATGGGAATGATTCAGTCTGGGGTGACGACGGGCTGGACACAATAAATGGCAATGCGGGCAACGACCTGTTGTGGGGTGGCAACGACGACGACTCCTTGTCGGGGCATACGGGAAACGATGTGATAATGGGCGGCAATGGTCGTGATGCTCTGAATGGTGGAGAATTGAATGATCGTCTTTATGGCGAAGCGGGTGATGATGTGCTCCTCGGAGGCACGGGGCTGGATCAGCTGTGGGGAGGAGACGATGATGATTTCCTCAGTGGCGAGGAGGGCGACGATGAACTCTGGGGCGGAAACGGCAACGACCAGCTCGACGGAGGCAGCGGGGCAGATCTGATTCTCGGGGAAGCTGGACGTGATTTTTTGAATGGCGGAAGTGACATGGACTTGCTGGACGGTGGTTCCGGCAATGACCGGCTCAATGGCGACGGTGGAATCGATCTGTACATTCTGCAGGGCACAGAGAACACCGAAGAGCTCTGGCTGAATTTCGTTTCGGCCAACAGCGCCCTTTTCCGGCGACGACCTCGCGGTCTGGTGTCCACACTGGAACTGGACACGATCACGATGGACGCCAGCGACGAGTTTCAGATTCTAGCGCTCGGCGGTGACGACAACCTGCTTGTCGACGCCTTATTCACGCAACTGGGCCAGCTCGATGGCGGAGCAGGCGACGATCTCAGCGGCGCGCCGGCGGGCTGGACGAAGATCAGCTGCTGACGCCGAAAGCGAAAGGAACTCGGCTTACTGTCGATTTTGGAAGGTTCGGGCTGTATTCTCCCCTGCATTCGTCCACCAACGCTTTGCAGGAAACGGTCTTCGATGTCCACGGTTCCCGACCCTTCAGCTTCAGAATCGACGCTGGCGGTGCGACACTGGCTGGAACGTCATAAGGCGGGAGACGCTCTGGCTCGTCAGGAATTACTGGAAATTTCCATGCGCCGACTGCGTCTCCTGGCGCGTCGCATTCTGAAGGATATTCCCAGGGTTCGAAGTTTTGAAGAAACGGATGATCTCCTTCAAAACTCCGTGGTCCGCCTTTGGAAATACCTTTCCGATCATCAGCCAGAGACGCCGTTCGACTATTTTCGACTCGCCGCCTGTATGATTCGACGTGAGTTAATCGACCTTTCGCGTCGCCATGCGGGACATATGGTGAATGGGACAAACGCCGCAGGCTCGACTGCGGAAGACGATTCCATCGGACAATCTCGACCGCTGTTGTTGGCAGGCGAAGACACACTGGATCCGGAAAAACTGAGCCGATGGACTGAATTCCATGAGTATGTCGAGAGATTGCCGGAAGTGGATCGATCACTCTTTGATCTTTTGTGGTATCAGGGCCTAACAATGGCCGAAACTTCGGAACTTCTGGCTATTCCACTTCGGACACTCGGACGACGCTGGAAACTGGTTCGAGTGCGGCTCTATCGCGACCTGCTGAGTGAACCTGGCGAAGAAGAGTTCACGTGAGAGAATCCTTCCGGGATGTTTGGCCTGTTGCGTCAAGAACACGCGATAGCGGGGTGTATAACACTCGCCTTCTACTCGCACTGGTCTGGGTTGTTTGATGACGACGATCGATGATTTGCTGCAGCGATGGGAAGAACATCATGATTCCGGGAATCCTGTCACACCGGAGGAATTGTGCACGGACACCCCGGAGCTGCTGAAAGAACTGAAGTGGACGATTCGTGCACTTCAGGCAGTGGATTCTCAATTTGGCGTAATCCAGAGTGAGTCAGATCTAACTGTCGGCAGGCAATCAGAACGACCAGATCTGGCAATTCATGAACGTGTCCTGATTCCCTCGGAATACAGCATTGAGCGACTGCATGCGTCCGGAGGTCTGGGCACAGTGTATCTCGCTCGAGACCCCGTCTTGAATCGTCGAGTCGCCATTAAGTTCCCTCGCTGGCATCGACTGACACCCGATCAGGCCGCCCGGTTTGAGCGGGAGGCGAGAGTGACCGGGCGTCTGGATCATCCGGGCATTATTCCAGTTCATGCGATGCGAACCGACAGTGAGGATCGTCCGTGTTACGTGATGCGTTTTGTGGACGGCGAGACGTTGCAGAGCCGGATTCAGAGACTTCATGCCAGCAGCCCCGCCACAAAACCGTCGTCATTCTTTGAAACGAACGAGTTTCGACAGTTGCTCCAGAATCTGGTCGCTGTCTGCAACATCGTGGCCTATGCCCATGAGCAGGGCGTGATTCATCGGGATATCAAACCCGCAAACATCATTTCAGGTCCGTTTGGTGAAGTGCTGCTGCTGGACTGGGGCCTTGCAAAAGTCGCAGGAGAATCGACGGAAGATCTGCTCTCGAATCCACAAGGGCGGCCTGACTTCGATACACTCGAGACACGGGATGGCGAAGTATTGGGAACACCGGCGTTTGCCAGTCCCGAGCAGTTACTCGCCAGAGCCGACGAGATAACAACTTTGTCGGATGTCTATTCGCTGGGCGCGACACTGTTTGTGCTGCTGACTGGATCTGTCTCCAGCGGCAGCAGTGCATTTCATGAACACTTGAATCGGCTGAAACACGGCGATCGGTTTTCGGTCCATCAGCAGAATCCCTCGATACCCGCGGCGCTGGAAGCGATCTGCAGGCAGGCGATGGCAATCGATCCTGCCCAACGTTATGGATCGGCACTGCAGCTGGCCGACGACCTGAATTGCTACCTTTCGGGAGAGGCC
>JAEUII010000316.1 GCA_016795145.1 Planctomycetaceae bacterium | reverse complement strand
ACTGTCTTCCAGCTGCGATACTGACACTGTCATTTGGTTCGTCAAATGGTACGTTCGACCATGCAAATCCGGGTGTCGCCAGATCTCGGCAATCAAACGTCCGACCCACGATGCAGAGACCAGGTTCTTCCCCTCATTTCCATTCAGTGCCAGCGACCTGAGCAACGCTCCGTGGTCAGGCAATCCGAACTCGGAGGCAAGAGACCGATAAACACTAAACGTCTGACTGATCGTCTGATCGGCTCGTGGAGTTGCCTTCGAGTCAAACTCCAGCACAATGGACGGGCGATAGACCGTCAGCGAGTCAATCCCATCCGACTGCCTCAGCATCAACTCTGCCTGAGCTTTCGATGACTCATAGTCGTTACCAAAATCGCGTCCTTCCAGCGAGTCCTCTTCAGCAACGAGCCCGTGTCGAGTACCCGCGACATACGCGGTCGAAACGTAATGCCATTCGCGAATGGCCAGGTCGCTCATCAACGTCAGAAGTGAACGCGTGCCTTCGACGTTCGTACGAAACGGTTCCCGCTGAGGATGTGCGCTGGCCGGACGGAAGCTGATACTTGCGGCACAGTGGATGACGGAACCACAATATTCTGAAAGCCAGCGATGCTCCACAGAGGATAAGCCCAAACCTGGTTTGCAGAGCTCACCTTCCAGCAACACAGGACGTTCAAACAGTCGACCGAATTGCTGTTCCAGATCAACCATCAGTTCATCAAGTCGCTGACGAGCCGAACGGCGCCGCTGGCCCCGAATCAGAACTGCGACGTCAATACCGCTGGACAACAGGCGCGCCAAAACATGGCCTCCGACAAGGCCTGTGGCTCCTGTCAGAAGGACAAATGGACGATCAGTTGTTGAAGAAGAAAAGGACATCGGGTGCAGAAACAACCATGAAACTTCTAAGCCCTCCGTGGTTCAGGGAAAGAAACGGCGGGGCAGGATTTGGCATCCAATCCAGCATTGTGAAGCAGCAGCCAGGCCCGTCGCAGCAAAAAAGAATGGGCCAAAGTCGCACGCTCAGAAGCTTTCCCGCCCGAGACGGAATAACCCTCCTTCCGCCAAGCAACTCTCAGGCCACTTTCCGCGGCATCCCCATGTCATTAAAAGACTTACGTAAACTGAAACACGGGCCGCCGGACGCTTTCTCTGATGTTGAAAAACCCAGCAGCATGGACACTATTTCAGGCACAGAGCAAAAGAGGACGACCGATTTCATTTAGGCCCGGCAAGTTCACGAAACAGCTGTTCATATTGTGGCAGGATCGTGTTCCTTGAATAACGCTCTGACCGTACTAGAGCGTTCGTTTGAAATCGCTCAACCAAACCCGGCTGACTGCGCCATCGTTCGAGGCAGGCCTTCAATCCTCGATGATCACCAGGAGTGATGACTTCTCCAAAGTCTCCTTCTACGACTTCGCGAGCCAGCGGGCTGCTCTCATCGCAGACGGCAAGTACCGGCGTTCCTGTTGCCAGCGCCGGTAGAAGTTTCGAAGGAAGAAAATTCGCACCGACTCCGGGCCGCTGAGTCACGAGGCATGCGGTCGTCGAAAGCAGTCGTGTAATGTAGCTGGGTTCTTCAAGGACATCTCCCAGCTGGACACCGGCTGAGTTCGATGCCGTCGCTGCAATGCGTTCGCGTTCGGCACCGCCTCCACAAATCTCCAGTTGCCACCCAGAGCCAGCGACTCCAGACTCGTTGAACTGGCTTAGAAAGTCAGGCAGACCCTGCTTCACTCCAAGGTTCCCCGAATAGAACAGACGGCTTGTATCGCGCTTCGGTGGAGCCTGTTTCTGTCGATCAATCTCTGCCTGAAGACTGCCATGGATCCAATTCGGCAGATACTCCGTTCTTCGCCGCGTTCCGACTTCGGACTGGAGCTTCTGCAGCATCAGCGGACTAATCGTCGTGATGATATCCGCAGATGTCAGTGCCCATCGCTGAATGGCTCTCAGAAACCACTGCGCTCCCGGAAGCCTGACGATCCCCAGCTCAAGGGCTGCTTCAACAGCGAAGTCCTGAACGATGATGAGCCGTGGAACCTTCTTGAACAGATACTGAAATCGCTGCACCAGACATTCCGAGAGCATCGGTAGCGCTGTGACGACCACATCCGGTGTCCAGCCGGCGAATCGGCCTCGTCGCCAGAGTGACCAGAGGAAGCTTGCGTCAGACAGCATTCGCCCTTTGCCGGACGGCTTTGCAGGCACATACATCGATACTCTGCGAACCGGAATCCCGTCGAGCAACTCCTCGCGCACAGTGACGCCACAGTCCTCGTCTCGCAGCTTCCACTTTGGGTAATACGAGAACGTCGTGGTGACGCGAACATCGTGTCCGGCATCTCTGAGGTAATACGCAAGATCCGTGTACAGCGATGCCCCGGCCAGCTCGTCAGGATGAAAGAGGTTGGAAATCAGATGAATTCGCATGGCTGGGTGATGGCGTCTTCGATGAAGTGAATCAGCGTTTTGTGAACAGGTAATCGGCCTGAATCAATTTGCCGCCATGCACATGACGATTAAAGACGCCGTGCTCCACGAATCCGTTCTCTTCAAGAAACTGGTTCACTTCTCGTCGCAGCGCCTGGCCTTCGTACAATTCGACTTCCGAACATTCCACATACACGAACCGGCACTTTTGAAGAGTCTCAACTGCTCCTCGAAGGACGCTCAATTCAAAGCCCTGGACATCGATCTTCAGCATCAGCTTCGCTTTGTCGCGCCACCGATCTGCGTAATCGTCCAGTCGGTTAACGCTGACGCTCAGTGTGCCCACTTCATGCGTATTCGGAAACAACTGAGACTGCTGCTGGCCAATTGGCAGAATGGACGAACTGTCAGCTTCCCGGCTGACATGCAGGACGGCTGTTCCGGGAGACTCACCAAGTGCCGATTCGATCAACTCCACATGCCGACATCCCTCATGGACCTGCCGGTAGATTTGAGCCATCGCCGGAATCGGTTCGAACGCCACAATGGGAATGCCAGGCTTCAGAACTCGACATTCCAGGGAAAACTGACCACGGTTCGCACCAACATCAATGATTCCATCCACAGAGATCTGCTTCAGAACCTGATGGTGTTCAATCGCCGGAGCAACGCCGAGTCGCAGAGGACGCCAGCACATCGGATGTGCCGCCACAAAGACAAGCTTCTTCGCTCGAATCGTTTGCCGCTTCAGGAACATGACTGATCTCCAGGGCAACAGATTTCCAGGCTCATGAAAGTAGCAAGGAGTTCTTTGGCGATGCCGTTCATTGCGACTGCTCCTTCCAGCGAGCACGGACGACTCTCGCAGGGACTCCGGCAACGATCACACCAGGTTCCACATCCTTTGTGACTACGGAGCCGGCACCAACGATTGCTCCCTTGCCAATTCGCAGGTTCCCAATCAGGATCGCACCGTTGCCAATCAAATTGTCGCCTTCAAGAACAATCCGCGATGGCGGATTTCGTCCCTGCCAGAACACGTTCGAGGAAGGATCATCGAACGCGTGATCGTTTCCCACAAAACTGACTCGACTGGAAATCAGTGTGTACTGGCCAACAACCAGATCCGTTTCGACAATGACTTCCTGTCCAAACGCAACGTCGTCCGAAAGCTGCATTTGATGAGGCGGCCGAAAACAACACTGAGCACCAAAGTGATTGTTCTGGCCGAAGACAATTCGGTTTCGCAATCGCAAACGGAGTTTCATTCTGCGAAGCAACTGCACCAACGAGGACAGCAGTCGCCCGGGAAGAGATCGAGGAATGAATGGGCTGTTATTCATGGCCACGGATCGCCTTTACAAACTCGCTGGCCATTCGTTCGACACTGAATTTGTTACGACAGTCCTCACTGATCGCCGCAGTTCGCTGAATCCACGCAGCCTTCTCGCGACTGATCTGCAACATCTTTTCGGCGAAGTCTTCCGCCGAATCGGTCTCAAAGATCAGACAGTTCCAGTTTTCCTTCGCCGCAACCGTTTCCGGGGCATGTGGCTCATCTCTGGAATAGATCATTGGTATGCCGAAACCAAGACTTTGCGTGATCGACAGTCCAACATAACCGGGCGACAGCGAGGCAATCGACGTCGCATAAAACGACTTCAGTTTTTCGTAGTTGCTGACGTGCCCGAACAGGATGACTCGGTCTTTCAGATTCAGAGTTTCAATCAGCCGCTCCAGCGCAGGGCGTTCGGGGCCGTCTCCGACAATCAACAGTCGCGAGTCTGCTGGCAACGACGGCATGGCTTTCGCAAAAGCGGCGACCATCAACTGCGGCTTCTTGTCGGGAACCAGACGCCCCACGTAAAGAAAGTCACGCCGATCCGGCGAATCCAGCGGGCACATTTCGCTCTGAGAATAGAGTGCATTCGGAGCAGCAAAGGCTTCACCGCGATACCTGAGTTCGTCAATGAGGATCTGTTTCTGCTCCTCGGTATAAACGATCAGGCCCGTCCCAAGCGATCGCTGAAAACGGCGAAGCCAGTTATCACTGCCTCGTCGAGAATGCACGTGTCCCCACAGAATTGTGCGCCGCCCCAGCACCTTTCGCAGCAATGCGACGGTCCAGGTGTTGATGATTCGAGGATTGTATTCAAGGACAGCGACATCCGCCTGAATGGCTCTCCGATGAACTCCCAACTGCAGCAATCCGCGACGTCCGAACAGAAAGATGTTCTTCGCCACCACAAATACGCGCGGGCCAACAACACCTGTCTTCAGGCTCGGATAGAAGTACTCTTTGCCGCAAAGAATATCGAAAGACTCGCCCAGGCGTTGAGTCACTTCATTGACGAACGCCTGCCGGTAATCGCCGACTGTGGTTTGAACGAGTACTGCTTTCATGTGTGACTCCATGCACCGGCGGTCGCACACAGCTCATTCGATGCAACGTGCGAACACTCCTTGCGAAGGATCTCTCTCAGCAACCGTCCCTCCCTCTCAAACACACTGGAAAGCCGAGCACGAACTGAGCCTGCGTCAGTCAGAATCTGCGTAACACGCGAATGAAGCGTGCCGATCGACTCAGCGTCAATGACAAGATCTGACAGGCCATACTGGTCGTACAGTCCGATGATCTTGCGGTCTGAGTTACGATCTACAACGGGGACAGGAATCGCCCCGCGCGACCAGGAAAACAGCAGCGAATGAAGCCGATTGCTCAGCAGTACTTTGCTATGCTCATAGCGTCCAAAGACAGCATCGCAGGACTCCTGAGTCCCTTCGAAGCGTACAATGTCAGACTTCAGAACACGCTGCATACGGTCGGAAACGTCACGATCAAACCGCACCTGCTCAATGACCACTGGTCTTAGAGAAAACTGTGACGCGAGACGCTGGACCGAGGAAAGGAGCTGTTGCTCTCCTTCGCCCTCCATCCACGGCCGACTTCGAAACGATACGGCGATCTCAGATCGAGCGTTTTCCGAATCCGTGAAGGGAAGCATGAAAGCAAGGTCAGGGGTCAGACAGGCATTTGTAATCCCCAGCTGCTGGGCAAGTTCAAGAGACTCAAGATCCCGGACTCCATAGGCCGCATGCAGCTTTCCAAGACTGCTTTGTGCCAATCGCTCGACGGGCCCGTAGGTATCGACTGATGTTCCAAAGCGGAGCACTCGGCAACCAAGCCCCGAGAGAAGTGACATCACCGCACTGACAGCGGCGACTCGCACTTGTCCCAGGAAGGACTTGCGGCAGACCATATGTCCAGGCTTGAACAGGAACGACAATGGCTGGCCACTCGATAACAACTGGATGACGCGTGATGCGAATGCCATTCGGCTTCGACAGATGGTCACTTTGCCCGTCACTCGGCTCACCAGCCATTCCGGCAATCGGTGCCCAAGGATCAGGACATGCTGGTAGCGAGCAACTTCCTTCAACAGACATTCGTTAATAACGCAGTCACCCAGGTTCTCAAACTGAGTTGAGAATGAAAACAAACATGTTTCCTGGTGATCTGTCATGGTTCGAATCGGAAATAACGACGTACAAAACTTCACGAATGAAGCATTAGGAAGGAACTACAACTGAACGCGTGGCATCGATCGACAAATCCACATCAGCAGAAAGACGGAAACTGTTCCGCCTGACAGCAGAGCCGTATGAAGCTCTCGCGTCGTAAAGAACAACATGTTCAGCAGCAGCACGTTCCAGAAAGGAGCCCATGCCGCGTACTGATCGCGATTCATGAAGTGGTTCGCCGTCAAAACGAAGACGGCAACAAATGTCGAGTAAGCTGCGATACCCCAGTAACCCATTGTTGCAAAACCCGAGCCAATAAATCCGACCTGAAATGTCGTGTCCACGCCGGGGACGTAGTTTTCGGGGATGAGCCGAGTCGCGTTGACGGGCTCGATATCCATCATGTTGGCAAGCACGGGAATTCCCTGAGCGCCCAGGAACGGATGACTCACCGGGAAGTAGTCGAACCACAAACGCAGCGTATCTGCGGAACAAAAGAGCACTCGGTAGACCACAACCTTGTTCAGGCGATCTTCCGAAAGCCCTGATCCGCGGTATTGGATTCGATACAGCACAAACAACAAACCCACACAGGCAATCGCTGCACACGGCAGCAGCCAGCGCAGCAGTCGACCGGAGGTTGGGCGATCGCCGGGAACAACATCACGCACCAAACTGATGGCAGCAAGGGTCAGAAAATAGGCAAACGGAAATTTGTTCATCTGCATCGCACAGATCACAAACAGAACCCCGGCGGCTCCGAGAACGATGAGCGACTCAAAGCGAAACGGCCGAACTCGCGACATCAGCCATGAAAACAATAGAGCAGTTGTCGTCTGACGCGTCAGGCTCGCAATTCGGACATACAGAGTATCGTCGAACAGCTCACGGCGCAGCTCCGTGTATTCGAAGACCGACGAACCGGAAAAGCCTCGGACATATTCCCGAGTAATCTCAAGCGACTTACCCTGCAACGCCGCAAAAAAGAGCACATAACCGGCTGCAAGAAGGACCGGCATCAGAATTCCCCGATCACCGACTCGAATGACCTGCACCGCTGGATCTGAATCACGCAGCAGAAATCCATACGCGGTGATAACAGCCGCCAGACACAAGTACGTCAGCGTCATGCCGAGAAGATAATAACGCTCAGAATCAGAACTCGTGCGCCCCGCGAATTCTGACAACGGCGTCACAAACAACGAATGCGGGCCGTACTGCAGAAGGAAAAAGAACAGGAAGGAATCGACAAGCGAAATCTGCTTCGGCCGAAACGCAAAATGCACCGCGCACAGGATGAGACAGCTCGCGAGTGCCAGAATCAGATATCCCATGATGCTTCTCCCCCTCTCGTCCGCTTAAGGTTTCACTTCAGTGACCAGGTCGCTTTGACTTGATCGAGACTTCTGAAGAAGCCCGCGCAGACAGGCGGCAGAAACAAACGCAACAAAAACACAAACCAGAACTTCAGAGACCAGCAGGATGGCGGATGCATTTCTGCCGGTCAGCTGCGACCCCATGAGATAACAGATCAGCACGGAAACTCCAGACACAGCGGTCCAGACAAACGCCGAAGACTGATGATGACCAGCGGCATTCAGGATCGACATCTGAGTCGTTGCATACGATGTCACAGCAGCTCCCGCCGACAGAAGCACAAACGTGGTCCAGTCAAACTGCACCTTGCCCACGGTCCAGATTCGAAAGATGGTTTCACCACACAGAGCAAGCACCACCAAAGAAACAACGCCAAATGCAATTCCAACAAACTGAGTATGCCGGTACAGACTGCCAAGTCGCTTTTGGTCGCCATGCGCGATGGCGCTGGTCATTTCCGGCCACGCCGTTCGACCGATCGACATTCCAAGCATCTGAGGCATTCGGGCCAGCGTCCGCATCGAGTTGTACGCAAGCACAACCGGCGGCGCACTGAACATGGCAAAGACCATCGTCATCCCCTGCAGCTGCAGCGCCTGAACCACAGGAAGAACCGCGTAGCCAAGCGCTGGCTTCACCATGCGACGTGCGAGTGAATAATCAACGGCTCCCAGTCGATCCCAGGAGATTCGCTGCCGCAGATACTGTCGAATAAACAGAATGCCGCACCAGCGAGCAACGATGTAACCCGTCGAGGCTGCAACAACTCCGCCACCCATCCACATCAGCAGCAGCGAAAGCACCAGTTCGGCAACTCGAGTGATGTGAATCTGAAGAGTGACTTCGGCATGAAGCTGTTCCGAACGGGCCACGGCATACAAAAGCTGCGTTTGAAAAATTGAGACCGTGTAGAGGCACGCGAGCAGGATCGCGACAGCAAAGTCCCGCCGCGAAACAAGATCGCAGTGCAGCAGTTCGGACAACGGAACCAGAGTGCAGATCAGAACGGCGATCAGCATGCCAGCAAGCGAAATTACGCCGATCATCCAGCCAGCCGTTCGGTAGACCGAACCAGCCTGGTCCGGCTGTTGTGCGGCCACAGCCGTCGTCATGAGATTCCCGGCGGCACTTGCAAAGCCCATCTCACTGATAGACAGCCATGCAGGAACCGATCGAATGATGACCCAGATACCAAACAGGTCTGGCCCCCACAGGACCAACATCAACGGCACCAGCAGAATGCGGTCTGCGATCGTCACCATGTTCCCGAAAGCATGCGCGCCGAAGACTGCAGACAATCGTCGCCAAGCCGAACGATTTGCCGCAGCAGCGGATGCCTTCAGTTCCTGAGTCGCAGTCTCCATCGGGTCATCGTAAAGCCACGATCGGCCATGTAAACACTTTTTGAAGCCCCGCCGCGCCTCCTCATCGATGGGGGATAAACTGTATCGATTACACCGCGCTCGTTGGCAGCGTCTTGATTCATCCCAACCCGTTGAGTCAGCGAGCGATTCTCGTGGAAAACCTGGCGGCTTCTTTTCCCTCACTGACGTGTCGGGTTACGAAGTGTCACCAGATCAACGTCCTGTCAGTAACTTCCTTCGCGAAACAGGACCGTTCGAATGGTTCTTAGCAGGATGAAATAGTCGAGCCAGAGTGACCAGTTCCGCACGTAGTAGGTGTCCAGTCGAACGCGATCTTCGTACGTCGTGTTGTTCCGGCCGGAGACTTGCCAAAGTCCGGTCAGGCCCGGCCTTACACGAAGATAGAAAGGAAACAATTCCTGGAATTTCTCAACCTCAATGTCCGTGTAGATAGGACGAGGCCCTACGACACTCATGTCACCGACCAGTACATTCCAAAGCTGCGGCAGCTCATCCAGACTGGTCTTTCTGAGGAAATGTCCAATCCCGGGAATGATGCGAGGATCGTTCTTCAGCTTCAGATTCTGCTCCCACTCCGCTTTCGCTTCAGCACAGGTTGCCAGATGTTCGGTCAGCACTTCCTGAGCATTTGTCACCATGGTACGAATCTTCCACGCACCAAATGTCTTTCCATGCCGCCCAATACGTCCATGGTGCTGAAAGAAAACCGGTCCGGGAGAAGCCAGTCGGATCCAACAACAGATCACGAACAGGACCGGTGCGAACGCAATCAGGAGACACGCAGAAAACGTTACATCAAACAGTCGCTTCGACAGCCGCTGAAAAGGAAACAGCAAACGATCGCGGATATGGATGCCCGGCAGTCCGGCGGCATCAAACGCCGTCACCCACATGGTTGGCAGCAAAAAGGCGGAGTACAACACGATGAAGTTCGGAACCAAACTGCCCTGACTCAGAATGTCTCGCATCGATTCATCCTGGTGGTCAGAAACCGCAGCAATTACCCAGTGGCAATGTCGTTTACGACAGACGGAAACCAGTTCATCGTGGGTTCCAAGAAACTCGCAGTCATTGTCGGTCGAAACACTCCAGTACTCATCCGCAGACCGCGTCATGATTCCGACGGGTCGAAGGCCTCGCTGAGGATACTGCTTCAGAAAACGGAAGATCCTGCTTCCCTGCCGCGCGTCACCCACAACAACAACCTTCTCACCCCACCACGAAAATCGGGACACCAGTCGGCGCATTCCAAATCGCAGCAATGGCCCGATCACGGATGCTGCTGGTACGGTAAGGCAGACGCAGACAAGTTCGTTTCGAGTAATCTCGCCGACCAGCGCATTCAGCACGATCACCAGCACGCCGGCGCTCATGATGGAAAGCACCTGGCTTCGAAGTTCGCAGACCGGGTTCATCCCCGACGCTGGAAACAGGCCATGAAACATCGCCAGAACCAGATAGCCAATACCCAGGGCCATCACATTGTTCTGTAATGTGAATCCGGACTTTGTGTGGATCAGAAAGTCGGTGAACTCTGATGCCAGCACGTACGTCCCACAGACCGCAATGACGTCAGCAAGCAGGATCGGAAGACTGGTCAGGACGACCTGGATCAGTCGCGTTGCGCTGGACGTACGCGTGTTCAGAACGGAGTCCGGTGATCCCGAATGATCCCGCACAGAAGTCTGCGGCAGGTTTGGGACAACCGATCTCAGGTCAGCGATTGCTTCCGTGGAAATCAAAGGCTGGATAAGTTGAGAACGTTCAGTCACGATGTTTCCGGATCCGTCAAGCTGTCAACAAACTTTAACACTGGCCTGTGGTGATGCCTCTTTGCAGAATCGAGCCACACGCTACCGTTGATAAAAATCCTCACGCCAGAAAATCTCGTCTGTCGTCCGTGAAATCTCTGAGATTCCAAAGAACGCATGATCAAAAAAGCAGCAGACTCGCCGATCTTCGAAGCAGAAGACTGTCATTGGAGTGAACCGTGATTCGTTCATGTTCCGAATGCGAAACATGTGCCGATCATGCGCTGTGAATCAGTTACTTCCGATTCAACGTAATCACCTTCTTTGAGTGTCGTTGCTGACTTCTGGTTTGTGACGTACGACCACAACTAATCCCGGAACGAAACTGGCTCCCTCTGCAGATTTGTGTTCCATCCTGCAAAAACGCCCGATCTCTTCGCCTAGCTTTTAGAGCTTGTATGGAGACACGACTATGGGCAACAGGATGGTTTCCCGTTTCGCGCCGGTTCTGATTCTGACGACTGTTTCGATTACAGGATGTACTTCGCTGTGCGATGCGAAGTATGAAATGACTCAGAAGATCCGAACCTGCAAAGCCTGGTACGAATGCGACACCGACTGCCTCGTTACCGGTGATTACAAACACGGCTGGAAGGCCGGTTATTACGATGTCATTACAGGAGGAACCGGTTGTCCACCGGTTGTCGCGCCGTCCAAATACTGGACGCCACCTCTGTTTACTCAATACGACCCATCACGCCGCGACGACTGGTATCGCGGGTTCCAGGATGGTGCGGCCTGTGCGAAGTGTGAACCGGAGCTGCACTATCTGCAGACCTTCATGCCTCCTCGCTGCCAGACTCAGCCTGCTTCCTTCCATCGAGAAGTTCCGGAAGTGCCAGCAGTTCCGGAAGCCACCATGGAACCTGAGGTTGATCCAAATGCCCCAATGAATATGCCTGCGGAAGCACCAGTGCAGGAAGACAAATCGCCCATCATTCCTGAGCCTGAGCCTGCTCCTGCCGTTAAACCGAACGCGACACAGCAATACGACACTGCAGTCCCGCGCCGAAAGGCTGGTCCTCTGCTCGGAAGTCAGCGAACGACACAGGCGTCGTCAACGTTTCGTACGCCGCCAATCAAAGTCAAAGCGACAGCCTCTGAAGATTCGTCTTTGCTGAAGCAACTGGTCGCTAATAGCCGGTCGGAATGACTGGAAGCCCTGTAGTCCCTTCCGGATCACTCGTTGCCAGGATTTTCAACGTTCCAAGAGGGAACGTTCAGCGAACCCATAACGATCCCGCCCTGGGACACCATGCGGTTCATGGAGGATTCAAATGCTGAAGTTTACTTATTCGCAGCGGGTCCCCGCTGTTGTCACGGCTTGCATGGGACTGCTCTCTCTGATGTCCGTTGGATGCCATGCAATCACGGACGTCCACTCTTCCATCCCCGCCAGCCGACTGCCTCAGTCCCTGAGCCCCGCACCGAAGGAAGGGCTCGCTGTCTTTCCGTTCACGGCCTACGGACAGGTCAAGCCTGATGCCCATCTCATCGGCCCGGGCGACCGAATCAGCGTCTATGTGTACGGCGTCGTCCCGGCCGGAGCTGATGCAACGCCTGTGCTGGAACGAACTCAGCCTGTGAATCAACGCTACTATCCTCCACACGGCAGCGTGGTCGGTGCCACCACCGGTCTGCCTCTGGAAGTCGATTCGGAAGGTCAGATTGAACTGCCTCTCGTTGGAAAAATCTCGCTGGACGGACTGACGATTCCTGAAGCAACCACAAAAGTCAAAGAAATCTACCGCGAAAAGCAGGTGACTCGTGAAGACACCGAACGAGTCCTCGTTTCGCTGATTACACCGCGAGTTCACCGAATCGTTGTCCTTCGCGAAGACACTCCAACGCCAACCGTTCAGCTGGTCGCACCTGGTCAGGTCGACCATATTCACCGCGGGTCCGCCGATGTTGTGGACCTTCCGGTCTACGAAAACGACCTGCTCCATGCATTGGCGATCACCGGAGGTCTGCCAGGGACTGACGCCGCACGCGAACTCTGGATCTTCAAGCGATCCGGTCTCAACGATCCCCATGCCTTGTGCCCGGAAGAACTGCTGGCACGTACCGCCGCCTTCGCGGAAAACGAAACGACGGATCCTCAGGTGATTCGGATCCCACTGGTTGCCTGTCCAGGCGAAGAACTGCCTTTCCGACCGCAGGATGTGATCCTCGATGCGGGGGATGTGGTGTTCGTGCCTCGACGCGAAGAGTATTTCTATGTGGGAGGGCTTGTGAAAGGTGCCAAGATCCCGCTTCCTCGTGACGAAGACATCGATGTGATCGAAGCACTTGCTCTTGCAAATGGTTCCGTAGGAGGCCCGCTTGGGCAGTCAGGCACAGCGCTTGCCTCAGGAACGCCGGGACACATGATTCGCCCAACACGAGTCATCATCCTGCGAACCCTTCCCGACGGTCGCCAGCTTCCAATTCGCGTCGACCTGGCCCGGGCTATGGTGAACGAGAAGGAGAGAATCCTGGTTCAGGCCGACGACGTTCTCATGTTCCAGTTCAAGCCACATCAGGCAGTCTTCAACGGAGCACTCAACCTGCTCAACTTCAGCTTCCTGATCAATCCGACCGCAAATAACTAAGTACAAGGAATCGATCTGCGAATAACCCCGGATGATTCTGAAGCAGGCTGAGCTCTT
>JAEUII010000220.1 GCA_016795145.1 Planctomycetaceae bacterium | reverse complement strand
AGTTGGTTCCAAACAGACGCGCGAGCATCTGAAACAGAAAGCCAGCTTCATTGGAGGCTCGGCCGCTGGCGTAGAAGAAGGATTTCTCCGGCCCGGCTGCCTTCATCTTTGTCGTGGCAATCCGCAGCGCTTCGTCCCACGAGATCACTTTGTATCGATCCGCACCTTTCGCGAGGTACAACGGCTCTGTGATGCGGCCGGAATTCTCCAGCTGGCGAGGCGTCATTGCTCGCAGCTGACTGAGCGACAGCTTTTCGATGGCGTCCTGCTTGAGAGCCCCCTGCAGGTCAGAAGCCATGGCCTGAAATGACTTCTTGCAAACCTCTGGGAAATGGCCACCTTCGTTGACCATGCCGCCGAGCTGACCGCCCATGCCGACCGCGCACGTCTTGCATGTGTTCTTTGACCGCATCGCGTTCCACATGTTGCGGAAACCAACTCGTCGCGCCAGACGCATGCTGTACAGAATGGCTTTCCAGCCACCGCCGCTTCGAGGTCGTTTCATGGGATTCTCCTTCCGCCATTCGTGATCATTCTTTGACTTCGGTCAGTCAGAGAACTGTGGTGAGTTATGGCGGGTTGTGGAAGTCCAATTGATGGTGTTGCAGGCACAGTCTCATGCGGACCAGGTTTGCGCACTGCTGAGATTGCAGGATAACAATTCGCAATCATCGAAACTCGCCGATTCTCACATCGTTCTGAGTTTCAAAAGCAATTCTCAATTGCGCTGCACGTTGAACGCGGCTGCGGATTCCAGGGGGCAGGTAGTGCAGAGGCCGGTTTCCACCGGGGTGAACCCGGTGGGGAAGAGGTGTGCGTGGCGGGCTACTGATAGATGACGACGAGGAATACCTGGGCTTCCGCTTTACTGGAATTGCGGATCTCGTGAGGCACGTCGGCGCGGTAGCTCGCGGAATCTCCTTTGTTGAGTTCGGTGGACTCGGTGTCCGAAATGACCGTGACCTTGCCCTTTTGCACGGTCAGGAATTCTCTTGTTCCTTCAAAGTGCGCGGCCGATCGCAGCGATCCTTCGGGATTCAGTACGACTTCATAGAACTCGACGTCTTTCTCAAGGTGCAGGGGTGACAGGGTTCGGATCGAGCAATTCTGATCGGAGCGAAATATGTGGCTTCGATCTTCTGCGCGAATGACCTCAATCACAGGAGCATGACCAGCCTGCTCAACCAGTTCCGCCATGCTCAGTCCCAAAGCCCCAGCGATCTTGACGGTGACTGCAAGGGTTGGATTTGCCTGTTCACGCTCAATCTGGCTAAGCATTGAACGGCTGACACCGGAGGCACGTGAAAGCACATCGAGCGACCAGCCACGCTGTTGGCGAAGCTCATGAATACGACGGCAAACATGGCGACTGACGTCCTCTGCCGATGTCGACGTGGCTGGAGTGGGATCTGTTTTCTTTGGTGACATAGCCGTACTCCTGTTTCTTCCGACGAACCCAGCGCCAGCGGGAAGAGCCGCGATGCGTGCCGAACGGAAACTTCCTTCGTCCATTTTTCAATATAGTGGAAAGTCTGTCTTGCAAGATGGACGATGGTGGCGTTTAATATCCTGCACAACAGCTCCACTATATTCAATTTCCTGCGAAAGCAAAGGGAATCAGCGATGAAAGCACTGGTCAAGCGTCACTCTCAGAAAGGTCTGTGGCTTGAAGATGTTCCGGAGCCGAAGGTTGGGATGAATGATGTCCTGATCAAGGTGGATCGAACCGGAATCTGCGGCACGGATGTGCACATCTACGAATGGGACTCATGGGCGCAGAAGACGATTCCAGTGCCGATGGTGGTTGGTCATGAGTTTGTCGGGGAGATTGTGGAAGTCGGTTCCAACGTCTCAGACTTTCATCCGGGGGAGATCGTCAGCGGCGAAGGCCACGTTGTCTGTGGTCGATGTCGAAACTGTCTGGCCGGACGCCGCCATCTTTGCCCGAAGACTCAGGGCATTGGCGTGAACCGACCAGGTGCCTTCGCCGAATACATCGCTTTGCCAATGACCAACGTGTGGCATCATGCACCGGGAATCGACAAAGACATTGCCTCCATCTTTGACCCATTCGGGAATGCCGTTCACACCGCGCTCGCGTTTCCAGTGCTTGGTGAGGATGTGCTGATTACCGGAGCCGGACCGATTGGCTTGATGGCGACGGCAGTAGCTCGCCATGCGGGGGCTCGACATGTCGTTGTGACCGACGTGAACCCATGGCGTCTGGAGCTCGCACGCCGCATGGGTGCGACTCGCGCGGTTGATGTGCGCACCGAAAAGCTGCAAGACGTACAGAACCAGCTGGGAATGGCAGAAGGGTTTGACGTGGGGCTCGAAATGTCCGGCAATGCCAGCGCCTTTCGAGACATGCTGGCCAACATGGCTCACGGCGGCAAAATTGCAATGCTGGGCATTCCGACAGCCGAGATGGCGATCGACTGGAA
>JAEUII010000201.1 GCA_016795145.1 Planctomycetaceae bacterium | reverse complement strand
CTTCAACTTCCTTCTGTTCCTGCTTGCAGGTTGTAACGCAGTACTTGTACTCTTCTTCGACCTGAACCGTCTTGCAGACGTTAACAGTTCGCTTACGCTCTTCTGCTTTGCAGACAGTGACGTTGTACTTGTACTCTTCTTCAACTGGAACCTGCTTGCAGACGGTGACAGTTCGCTTGCGTTCTTCTGGCTTGCAGCTGGTAACGCAGTACTTGTACTCTTCTTCGACCTGAACCGTCTTGCAGACGTTAACAGTTCGCTTACGCTCTTCTGCCTTGCAGACAGTGACGCAGTACTTGTACTCTTCTTCAACTGGAACCTGCTTGCAAACGTTTACAGTTCGCTTACGTTCTTCTGGCTTGCAAACAGTCACGTTGTAGGTGTACTGCTCTTCGCTTCGCTGAGTTTCGTAGCAGGTGTATTCAACTTCGCTTTCGACCATGTTTGGAACCCAAACCTTGCATGTCTTCTGACATGCTGGCTGGCATCCGCCACATGAACCGCAGCCACCGCATGAGCCGCATCCGCCGCAAGCATGGCCACAGCCACCGCAGCTGGATTCAACAACGCGGTCTTCCCAGTGACCCTGGTCCTGGCAAACCTTGCGAGTCTTCTTCACTGGAACAGTGTGGCACACAGTGCGAGTGCCAGTGCGCTGCTCAGTTGTAGGAACGAGAACCGTGTAGGTCTCTTCCTTTGGCTCGGTGACAGTCTTGCAAACTGTGCGCTTGCCAGTTCGCTCTTCTGTTGTTGGAACCATGACTGTGTAGGTTTCTTCCTTTGGCTCAACGACGTGCTTGCACACAGTTCGCTTGCCAACCTTTTCTTCCGTGACTGGAACCATAACAGTGTAGGTCTCTTCCTTCTGCTCAGTTTCCGTCTTGCAGATGGTTCGCTTGCCAACTCGTTCTTCAACGGTTGGGACCATAACTGTGTAGGTTTCTTCCTTTGGCTCAGTAACGGTCTTGCAGACCATTCGCTTGCCAACTTTCTCTTCCGTGACTGGAACGTTTACGGTCACAGTTCGCTTCTCGGTCACCATCTGTGGGACGAGAACGGTCTTCTGAACTGTTTCCCAAGTGCCGCAGGCAGTGCCGCAGCCGGAATTGCCGCACGCAGAACCACACGCGCTGGCGCCACACGGGCTGCAGCTAGTGGCACAAGGTGCGGAGCAACACTTGCTGACCTTTTTGCCGAAGCAACCGCCAGCCTGGGCGGACGCCGTCAGGGAGACAGCGATCGCCAACGAAAGAATGAAACGCATGCTCTGTAACTCCTCCAAGTTGTTCTAAAACTGACCAACACCACCAAATACACCTGACACCCCGCCAGGTAATTTGCATTCAAAACAGAATCGCACGAATTGCCTATTCAATGCGATGTATCCATTTTGCCACCAATCTAGCTCGCGGTGTTCAAATCCGGAAACGAAAAGTGGAAAAAATGGACAGACCTGTCAAACAGTGACGCCTTTGATTCCTGCACTGCATGCAGCAAATGAGCAGTTTGAGTAAACAAACAGGGAGCGATCTGCCGCATAAATCGGGCAAATCGGAAGTTTGCGTCAAGTTTGCCGATTCGGCGATCTTAGCAGTCGTTATCGGAGTTCCCAGTCAGGAGAGGCCTGCAGGACGCCCTTTCTCGGACAAGCGAGGCGGTTCTTTTTTCTTCAAAACTTCGTTCCGGGGCTCCCTGGGTTTTGGAGATCAGGGCCCCGAAACTTAGACTCCGCGGTTTCCCGGATTCGCACAGCGGGTCCATTTTCACACCGAAGCAGGTTTTTGGTTCCAATGAAATTCTGTCTAGTTGACCGAATCCAGTCGCTCGTTCCCGGCGAGAGCATTCAGACAATTAAGAACGTTTCGCTGGCAGAAGAGTACCTGCAGGATCACTTCCCTGGGTTCTCAATTCTTCCTGGTGTTTTGATGGTGGAGTGTCTGGTTCAGTCCTGCGCATGGCTGATGCGGGCTACCGATGATTTTCGCCACAGCACGATCCTGCTGAAGCAGGCAAAGGCGGTCAAGTTCAATAACTTCCTGAAGCCGGGTGAGACACTTCAGGTCTCTGCGACCTGGAAGAGTTCGGACGAAACGACAACAGACTTTGTTGCATCTGGCACTGTGAATGGGCAATCGGCTGTGAGTGCCAAACTGACTCTTTCCAAGCAAAACCTGGCGACCCATAACCCTCAAATGGCAGACAACGATCGCCGTGTGATCGAAGCAATGCGGGAACTGTATTCGCAGTTGTATTCGGCATCCTGATTCCACGTTCAAATGATCCTGGGTCTTCCTGACGGGGCTCGATCGAACTGAAATCTCCAACAAGTTTTTGATAGGATTTTCTGATCATGACAGTTAAGGGCAGAGTGGCATTGGTCACTGGCGGAAGTCGCGGCATTGGACGAGCAATCGTGGAATCTCTCGCCAGAGCCGGTGCCAAAGTTGCATTCGTCTACAATTCAAACGCCACTGCTGCTGAAGAAGTTGCCAACGCTCTGAACGCTGAAGGGCATGAGGTTTGGGCGATTCAGGCTGACGTTCGTTCAAAGCCTGCATCCGAAAAGGTCGTTGCTGATGTCGTCGAGAAGTGGGGCAAGCTTGAGATCCTCGTCAACAACGCAGGGATCATCCGCGATGGTCTGCTGGCAACGATGGATGCTCAGCAGTGGCAGGACGTGATCGACACGAACCTGACAAGCGTGTTCAATTTCTGTCAGTCTGCAACTCGAACGATGATGTCACAGCGGTATGGACGCATCATCAACATGTCGAGCGTCGCCGCTGATGTTTCCAATCCGGGCCAGGCCAACTACGCAGCAAGTAAGGGCGGTGTCGAAGGCTTTACTCGTTGTATCGCTACCGAGCTGGCTCGCCGCGGAGTCACAGCCAATGCGGTCGCTCCGGGCTTCATTGAAACAGACATGACCGTTGCGGTTGTTAATGCGGCTGGCGAAGAGATCAAGAAGAAGATTCCGGTCCGTCGTCTCGGCAAGCCGGAGGACATTTCGAACGCAGTACTGTTCTTCGCCGCTGACGAGTCATCCTATGTGACGGGTCAGATCCTGAAAGTTGACGGTGGCCTGACGCTCGGTGGACTCTGATTTTTTGTACAGTATCCTATCAACATCGGGTGCGAAATCCTCACAGGAAGCATCCTGAGCTGCAGGAACGGAAGTTTCCGGGTTGCGGCGTAGGAGACTTTTTGAGGAAGTCTGGAAGTTCCGCCAAAAAGCGGCAACAATGCGTGTTCTGTTGACGAGCAACACCGGGGAGGTGTGGCTCCGATCGTTTGAGGCGGCAACTGGGTGCAGCCTCAAACGGAAAGTGGTCAGCACCGTTGCTAATCACTTGGAGGTGTTTCCATTGGAGATTCGAACGCTGTTCGAGGATCCAGCGGAGGCATTTCAAATGGGTCTTGCTTTGGGACAGGTCACCAGTCCAAGGCAAACTGCTGGGTTCCTGGTGACCGCTGTCTGGCTCCGGAAGGAGTCGGATCCGGAGAAGTTGTTCAATGCCTTCAGCTGACGAAATTCTGGACAAGGTTCGTGAGACACTGGTGGATGCTCTGGGAGTTGATGACGACGAAGTCACTCCTTC
>JAEUII010000166.1 GCA_016795145.1 Planctomycetaceae bacterium | reverse complement strand
CAGTGCGCTGTGCATGAGGGCGTCCGGGAGGCACTTTGATCGTCAAAAAGTAGCGATGGACCGTGCCACTCGGTTCGCCGGCAGATTCCAGGGAGGCCGTAATAAACGAAGGATCAGCATCGATGGACTTGATCGCCAAAGGCTCTGTCATTCCTTTTTCGTCGGCGATGACCAGCAACTTCGCCTCACGCCCGGTGTTCGCGGAGAATGATCCCAGCTGCAGCGTCAGAGTCCGAGGGTCAAGCTGAGCACCAGCAAGCTGCTGCAGACGAATCGCCCCGTGCTTTCGGGCAATCACGGTTGCCCGCAAAGGCTCCGGATCTTCTGCGGTCGTGATCTTCAGATGCTCTTCGAAGAAGCCACTCGGAATGCTTGGAGAGACTTCCAGAGTCAGGCTGTATCCACTGGTCAGCAACTCCTTTCCGAGCTCAGCTTCGGACATGGGTTCAATGTGGGCCTTGACCATGCCAGATGGACTTTCGACCGACACGATCTGAAACGCACTGTGGATCTTTGAGCCAACTCCGACCTTGAGCGTTCCTGGTTCCTGATAGATGTTTCCAACATCCCACTGCCCATACGGAAACATCTCGTACTTCTGTTCGATGGCCCCCTGAACTGCGATCTTCACGATCGGGTTCTTTGGATCGTTGGTGTGAATATCACCGCCGTGACGGAAGGCGCGGTCCGGTGTGTCGCCCGCCTTCCAGTTCATGATGAGGGAGATTTCTTCCCCTGGCTTTACAGTCGCTTTGTTGACGGCCTCTTCTTTCGTTTTTCCGAATCCGAATGTCGTACATTTGCAGGTCGTCTCACCTGCCTTCATCACCAGATCTGCCTCCCCTTCGTTGCGAATGACGAAGACATGCGAATTGTCTGACTTCACTGCCATTCGGCCAAACACGTAAGTCGGCTCCGGTGCGACGGCCTTCGGCCATGGCCCCGTTGAGCTGGCAACAGGCAGGTCAGAAAGATCGGCTCCCTTCTTTGGCGGAGCCATGTTCCTGGTCTCTGCCTTCGCCGAAGCAATGCGGTCGGCAAAACTCTCCGGCTTCTTTGGCAAAGTCAGAAAGTACAGAGCCACAGAAATGCCAATGACAATTCCAAGAAAGATCACGATCCGGTTCATCGCGCTATCCGCTACTCGTTGGACGTGTAGAAAAGTGTGCAGGAGTTCGTTGCTATTCCGTTTTGGTCAGTGCTTCCAGCGCCTTGACGTCGCTTTCCGAAAGATACTGATCCTGATGACCCCATGCATGGTTGATTTGATCAATTTCCAGCGATCGCAATGCCGCCTCTTTTGCCGCGACGGAATTGCCCGTATCCCGATGAAGCTCCGCCAGTTTCAGCCAGACGTCAGAGGCCGTTGGATTCCGCTGGGTCACAATCGTCTGATCCTCGATCGCCTTTTCCAGGAACGACTTGTCTCCCAGAATCGTTGAAACTGCGGTCAGACATTCTGAACGAATCTGGTACCCGATCAACCCTCGTCGATCGGCAGAAATCAAATCTTCACAGACACTTAGAGTGATTTCCCAAACCCGTTTGGCCCGCGTTCGTATCTTCTCCTGAAGGTCCGCATCGCTGCTTTGCTCCGAAAGTGACTGCAACTCCCGCAGCTTATACGACAGGTATTCTGCGAATCGTTGGCGCGGAAGAACGGCCCAGGCGTCCGCTTCCACAGACTCCTGGAACGACTTGAATACCTGATCCGAATTTGGATATCGCTCTGCGTCACTCTGTGCGTTCAGCATCAGCCGATCAACCTGAGTCACAGGCTGAAGCCCAAGCAGGCAGCCCGCCACCAGCCCGACGATTCCGACTCCAGCAACCACCAGCCCTCCTCGAACCTGCGGCGGGAATTCATCAGCATCCAGCTTCTTCTTCCTCTCTGACTTCCGTTCGGACTTCCGGTCAGTTTTCGCATCAGGTTCTGGTTCCGGTTCTCGTTCCGGACAAATCGAACGCCCAATCATGCTCAGTAGAACCAGCATCACAATGGGCATCTCGAAACCGCCCGCGGCCAGCAGGTGAATCAGCAGCGCGGTCGCCGCTGCCAGATAACAGCTGCGATCTCCTGCAAGAGCCCCCTGGCCCCGTATGAGTGCCAGAAATCCTCCGCTCAGAAGTAACAGGCGTGACCATTCAAACGCACCTGTCGTCCCGGAGATCCACTCCCACGCGATGTGAAGCAGGAAACCCAGCAACAGAGCCCATGCCGCCTGCTTCCCTACTCTTGTCGAACTCTCCTGGATGCCAGAACCCTGTTCATCGGATCGCACGTATTTCGCAATGGAGAATGTGATCAGGACAATTCCCGCAAGGCCCAGAATTCCAGCCGACGACCACGCATCCAGAAAGATGTTGTGTGGATCGCGGATCTCTTCACTGGATTCAATCGCCTTGTGAGGCAGATACATCTGCCGAAAGTTCCCCGGCCCTGCTCCGACAACCGGATGTTCGGCTAACATCTGCAAAGTCCCGGTCCAGTAGAGCAGACGGAACTGCAGCGACCGAGGCGACTCAAGGATAACCTGTCGATCGATCCCGCCAAACAGGCCCACAACCACGACAAGCAGTCCCGCAACCAGACCACCCATCATCATCCATCGCAATGTCGCGCGCACAAGCGCGGCGCGACTTCGAAGAATCAATACCATCGCGATCCCACAAAGTGCTCCACACCAGGCAGAACGACTCTTCGTGAGTATCAGACAGTACAAAAGAACAATTGCCTGGAAGCAGGCAACAAACAGAAGCCATCTCTGACGACTTGCCGGCGGTGCCTTCGAGGACTTCACTGCGTTCGAACTGTCAACAACACTCCTCGACGTTCCCAGTATCCTGCTGATGAGTCCCGTCTGAAGCACAAAGGCTGCCGCGAGGATGCCTGCCAGCGTGTTGGTCAGTGCAAACGTTCCCAGCGGTTCCGTGCTGTGCAGCAGTCGGTTCTCCCACAGCTGGCGAGCAGCCCCTTCCAGTGGGATTCCCTGCCGCTGAAACTCACCGACCAGCCGAGTGATCGTTGAAATCGCTGCCGGTGTGCCGGATTTCATCGCGGCATCCAGCTCCTGTCGGGCAGCAAGGTATTCACTCGACGCCTGAGCATAAAAGAAATGATGCTGCCAGATCCCAAAACAGGCCAGTCCCACCGCAATCGCAATGACGGTTTCTGTGAGTGCCGTTCCGGTTTTGCGTTCCTGAATTAAGACTCTCAACAAAACCCATGCCGCAGAGATTCCTCCCCATTCCAGGGTGAGATTAACCGCAGCTCGACGGTCACCTTCTGCGATGAAAACAAACGCCGTCGAGATCACATGTCCGACAAAGATCAGCGCAACGGCGACATCGGGAAGTGTCCACCGAAGCAGAACGGCGAAGTCTCCCTGCCAGATCCTAAGCCCGCTAAGGACCAGCAGCCCAAACCACAGCAGAACCAGGTGCAGCCCCTGGCCGTTGATCGCCTCCTCAGCAACCCACAGGCTGGAAGCAGCCAGCAGCGAAAGAAAGATCAGCGGCAGCGATAGTCTCATGGGTGCTTCACAAACCTCATGGACTTTCAGTGCGAGCCGACGAGACGCCCGACTTTCGCACAGTGTCGTCCGAGTCGCGAGCCAGTCTGACTTCCGCCAGTTCTTCCTGAATATCAGTGACTGAACGCCGCCCAACGGTTTCCAGAATTGCGATGATCGACAGAACCATGAAGATCAGGGCGATCACGAGTGCCGCACCGTTCCAGTCAGGAACTCGATACAACAACAACGCCCCCAGCCCGGTCATTGCGGTTGTCAGATGAATCGTCAGCACGGCATGTGCAGGCTTCAGACCCAGTTCCACAAGGCGATGGGAGAAATGACTCTTGTCGCCATGAAACGGACTTCGCCCCTGCTTCAGTCGAATGAAGATCACAGTGCAAAAGTCATACAGAGGCACTGCCATTACACACAAAGGCGCGAGCATCACATGCCGGCTTCCAGTTCGTTCATAGAAAGTTCCCGTGACCGTCAATGTTGCCAGCAGGAAACCAATCAGGTTACTCCCGCAATCGCCCATGAAGATGCTGGCTGGTGGGCGATTCCAGAACAGAAATCCCAGCAAGGCTCCTGACAGCATGACCAGCGGCATGGCGACTGGCAGGATTGGTTCCTTCACCATCAGTAAAAGGATGGAGGCAAAGATCACAGAGGAGATCAGCCCGATTCCGGCCGACAGTGCGTCCATGTTATCGAGAAAGTTCAATGCGTTCGTGAGGACAAGAATCCAGAGCACCGTCGCAACAAATCCCACCCACGGCTGACCAACGAAAACCGTAGCGCGAACTCCTGCCGAAGCAACACCGACAGCCACAGCCAGCTGAAGGCCAAGGCGAAACTTCCAGGAAAGATTCCATCGGTCATCAGCCAACCCAGTGAGAAACAGAATGATGGCCCCTGCAGAAATCGCAATCAGCTGCTGTCCTCGATGATCATCGAAGCCCGCGGAATCGAACAGCAGCGACAGACCTTCCGATTCACGCCCTGCCCCGCTGAGCCCCACGGCCAGCAAACCAAGAGCGGGAACGAGTACGCCCATGAAGATGGCGATCCCGCCACCTCGAGGCGTCGGAGTCACATGCACTTTGCGGTGCCCTGGCAGATCGATCAGCCCAAGCATCGGAGCCAGGCGACGCACAATCGGCGTGACACCAAGCGACACCGCAGCCGCTGCACAGAAGACGAAGATCAGAAGTGACAACATTCCACGTGTCCAGAATTTCAGGGGACTCCAGCCCGTGTTTGTACGTCGAAGCCCGCCATTCGGTCCAAGTCATTTCCGAAAACATGGACCGGTTGTTCAAAGAAGAGTGAACCATGACCGAACCAAAATCATCCTCCAGATGTAAAAAGTGCAAACGGTGATCGATCCTGCCTGGCAGTTTGTGAGCTTTTTGCGCATTGCAACGTCTGAAGTTGTAGTTTTGGCAGCCAGCGACTCAGCAACCAGCTCGATTTGATTTTCCTTAAGTGACTGTAATCAAACGATTTACGGAGAGTTTTGAAAACGAATTCAGAAATGGCGCGGCAGTTGCAATTGAGGTTAGTCAGTTCGACAACATGAAGTCACAAACCTTGTATCAGTCCTGATCGTACCACTGACGGCGGGAGCGATTGACGACAGTCGCTCATCAAAGGATGAAACCAAAACAGGCACCCCGGTGCCTGAAGCCAGGGCGAAAGCCCTCAATATAAGGGAGCAAGTGCGATGCGAATCCAAATGACCCCAAAGACCGTCCGACGACTGCTTTCTGCTGACGGCTACCTGGACCTCGGAATGCCAAACCGAGCAGTCGAGGAACTGGAAAAAATCGAGGACGCTGGTCCCCTGGAAGGTCCACGTCAGCTGCTTCTGGGCATTGCTCTGAAGCAGCAGGAAAGCCATCGCGATGCGATCAATCACCTCGAAAAGGCAGCCCGACTGATGCCGTCTCCGATCCGTGCCTTTGCATGGCGGGAACTGGTCGATTCCTACAAGGCGGTTGGCAGCGAAGAAATGGCAGCATTGGCGAAGAAACTGGGCGGCGACGGCGAATTCCAGCTCAAAATCAGCCTGCCGTTCGCCAACTTTACCCTCAGCATTCCGGCCACACCCAAGGTCGCCTGATCATCTGTTGATTGAGTGAGCCGCAAAGCGCTAGCTGCGGGTGATTGTTAGAAAAACAAGTGAAAAACACCCGCGGCTAGCGCCTTGCGGCTCAGTTTGTGACTAATCCAACAGCCTGCTAAGCATCGCTCACGCTACAGCTCGCACCAAGAAAACAGTCTCCTTGAGGGCTCCGTCGAATGGATCGGCGGAGCCCTTTTTTGTTGCGCAGAACGTGCCATTCTGCCGTCTGCATGGACAAAGTTGGCCAGATTTGGCCCGCCGATTTGTCAGGGGCTATGCCTAACGGAGGACTTCGGCCGTACCGCTCTAGCCGCGAAACCGACATTCAGGCTATTGTTCTCCCCGTGTCATGCTGCGCGCTGGTGGCGATTCTGATCGCCTCGGACACAGCATCAGCAGGGACGCTGAATGACAATTTGTGCTCTGGAATGGAGTCCAGCGGGCTATGGCGGGAAATCGATTCGCCATTGGGTTGGTCACGTTTTCAATTCTTTTGACAGCCGGGGCGGGTTGTCGAGGGCGCCAGTATGCTCACGTACTGGACAAAGAAGATGAAGACATGGTGGGTAGCCACACGGCTGGCGCGGAAACGTGGAAGCCGCTGATCGATGAGTCTGTTGGACGACTGCTTGCTCAGTCCTGCGCCAAGATTCAGCTGGCGTCGCATACAAAGGCCGACGCGATGGGCAACATCCGTCGCTCTGTCTGTTTTGTCGGCGTTGAAAACAAGAGTGGCGAAGCGATCGGCGACTTCAAGGAACAAATCTACGAACAGATCGACAGCCTGATTTCTCAGAGCGATCAGTTTCAGATGATCAGTCGACGCTACGTTGAAGCGGCGATGGATGAACTGCACTGCAATCCGGAGAGTCTTGTTCTTCCTGCCAAGCAGCGTGAGCTTCAGGCGTCACTTGAACGCGCTGAGCAGCCTTTTGATTATCTGCTGTTTGCCCGAATCACATCCGGCACGACGACCAGCAACAGCTCCTATCAGCGCAATTACCTGCTCACTTTGGAACTGCTGGACATTCACACCGGCGAGAGCATCAAGGAACAGGCCGAACTGCGCAAGGGTTATCACAAGTCGTTCCTCGGCAAGCTTAAGCACTACGACGACTGATGATGCAAGGCGACTCTGGAAATGTCAGGTTGACATTCCAACGATGCTTCCTTCCCCGACGCATCGCCGGGATCACTGCATTTCCATCGCTGACAGCTCCAGTGATTTTGCTGCTCGCAGTGGCATCGACAATCGCGGGATGTTCCGGCTGGCAGAAGACTCACGAAGCCGCGCTGACTGCGTGGAGCGCCGGGGACCTGGAAACGTCAACCAGCAAGCTCGACGCTTCGCAAAGTTCCATGCGTGCCGAAAAGGAAATGCTGGAACTGGATCAGGGCGTCCTGCAGCTCGCGGCCGGCGAACCAGCTCAGGCGGAAACTCGGTTCCGGCGCGTCCGCGATGAACTTGAACATCTGGCCCAAAAGGATGTTACTGAGACCGCGACGTCCATGATGACCGACTCTCGCGCGGTCGCGTATTCCGGGCGAGACTTCGAACGGCAAATGCTGTTGAACATGCTGATGATCTCCAGCGTGCTCAATGATGGCCAGGATGCGTTTGCCTACTCGCTTCAGGCAAGCGAAAAATCCATCGCGCGTCAGGAAGCCATCGCCAGTTCGGCGAAGAAGTCGAAAGAAGAAGCGGTCGCTGAAGCAAAGCCTGCTGACAGCACGAGCGGGATTGCTCGAGTCAGCTTTCCTGGGACGGTCGAACCGACCGATGCCGCGGATACTCGCATCGTCGAAATTCCGGCTGCTCCTCTCGACCAGCCACTGGCACTCAGTTCCTACCTGACGGCAATGGTTCAGTCAGAAAGCAGCTCTCGATCCGGCGAAGTCGAAGCGGCGCTTCAGGAAGTGAAATACTGGAACCCAAAATTCGAACAGCTCGTGAACGGAGCACGTGGCGAAATGGGTGTCCGATGCCAGCGAGGAAATGGAACACTGCATGTGATCGCCCTGGTCGGCCAGGCGCCTCGATGGGTTTCCGAATCGGCTGAGCCAACATCCGCGGCTTTGCTGATTGCTGACCGAATCATCAGCGCTACCGGGAAACACACTCTTCCACCGACACTTGCCGCCGTCAAAATTTCGAAGCCGGAGCGATGCTTTCAGGGTGTGCCTGTGTCTGCAATTCGCTGCAGTGTGCAAGCCCCCGATCAGCCAGGCACTACGATTGCTCAAACGAATTTCTCGACTCTGGTGGACCTGAACGAGGTTGCTGAGGCTTCTTATCGAGAACATCGTGACGAAGAAATCGCGGCCGCGATTACTCGACGAGTCATGAAGAAGGGAACCGTCTACGTCCTGAAGGAATCTCAGCGCATCCACAACAATACCTGGGTTGACCTTGGTGTGAATGCGGCAGGAGTGGTCTGGGAAGCGATGGAGAAAGCGGATACTCGCTCCTGGCGAACGCTGCCGGCCCGAGTTGATGTCAGTCGATGTGAACTTCCAAAAGGTCATTGGAATATTCAACTGAGCCTGGCTCACTACGGCTCCCCCCAGACCGTAACGATCCCCGCGTATGTGGACGACGGCCGAAACACGTGTGTGGTCTGCCTGATTCCGGATCGTTCATTCGCCGGACATATCCTGGTCGGCGGCGCGGATCGAGCAAAGATCCCTGTGAAACCCTGAGACTTCTTCTTCGGACTCAACCCATGAAACGTGATCTGCTTCGCGCGCTGCAGGCCCCGGTCAAGTCGCTGTATCAGACCACCGCCGAAAAGGGATGGATGGAACTGACGGCAACAGGGCTTGTGGATTTCGAACGCATTGGCTGCAGTGTTCCGCTCCTGGCCAATGATGGAACTTCGATCCACGCCGGACTGCATCCCGGTGCGTCAGGAAATGGCCTGATGGCCTGCTCGGGCGAACTGCTGCTTCAGGCTCTTGTCACCTGTGCCGGGACAACTCTTGCGGCCGTCGCAACGTCGATGGGTCTTGCAATTGAATCCGCCAGTGTCACGGCGAAAGGACTCATGAATTTCGCGGGCACCATGGGAGTTGATCGCAACGCTCCGGTGGGACTTCAATCCATCAAGCTGCATGTGGAGATGAAGACTGGCGCACCCGCCGGCGATCTGACGAAACTCCTGGAACTCACGGAACGTTACTGCGTTGTCTACCAGACTCTGGCGAAGGGCGTTCCCATTGCATCATCGCTCGAGGCCGGCGCGGAATAATCAGTGTGAGTCTGCCATCTTGCGTGAGCCGCAAGGCGCTAGCCGCGGGTTATGGACTCACAACACAAACAAAGAAAACCCCCGGCCCCAAGCGTGCCCTGCTTCCAGGCTTCCGTCGGTCCTGCACCGGCGGAAGCAACAACTGTCAGCTACAGGCGAGCGGGGCGACGTCAGTCCGCGACGTCAGTCCCCTGATTGCGAGTTGGCTGCTCCGGCAAAAAGATGTTGGGCAAAAATATGGCGAGCGGCATTCGGTCTTGCTCGCCTCCGTCTCATTAACTGTTGCGAGACCGAGCGTACAGCTCTTTCATCAGCAGATCGATTGCCTTCGCGCGAGCCTTGATGGCGCGATCCGATTTCTGTGACTGTTGGACTGATGATCAGTGTGAGTCTGCCATCTTGCGTGAGCCGCAAGGCACTAGCCGCGGGTTATCAACTCACAACACAAACAAAGAAAACTCCCGGATCCAAGCGTGCCCTGCTTCCGTGCAGTCTGCCCGTACTAACTATTGCGAGATCGAGCGTAGAGTTCCTTCATCAGCAGATCGATTGCCTTCGCGCGAGCTTTGATGGCACGGTCCGATTTCTGTGACTGTTGGGCTGATACGGCCTGACGATTCAGGTTGGTCAGCTCGTCAAAGTCGACTTTCCAGCCGCTGTCTCGAGCTGCCTGGACAAGTTCACTTTGAACTTCTGCAAGATGTGACAGTAACCCGTCGGATAACTTTGCTTCGATAATCCGATACGGAGACCGCTGACGAAATGAAGAGCGCGAACTGGCATTGTCCGCCTCTTCGATCATCGGAGATGTCGGCGGTGGACCGGTCAGATCGGCAAGCGTCAGGTCATCGCTCTGAGCATCCTTGTTCATGCGCCGGCCGAAGAACCAGGCAACCAGAGCGGCTACCATGAATGCTGCCGCCGCCAGTTTACGGTTGCTAAGAGCAAGTCCGATCCCGGCCAGCAGACAGACAACAGCCAGCCCGGAAACAATCACTTTCGCAATGCCGCCACTACGCGGTGTCCCGGCGGCTGTGATCGCTTTGACTGGCCCTTCCAGCTGAAAGCCTCCGGACTGTGTCATCGGATAACTGTCGACTGCGACGACAACAACAGTGCAGTTGTCCGAACCTCCTCGACAGTTCGCCAGATTGATCAACAGTCGAGATGACTCCGCTGGCGGCAGGGACGAGACGATCTGCCCGATCTCCGAATCGGTGACGTGATTGGTCAGCCCGTCCGAGCACAGCAGGAAATAGTCCCCCGCTTCGACAGAAAATGGTCCTTCAATATCGACCTGAACCATCGGGTCAGGACCAAGGCAGCGAGTAATCACGTTGCGTGGATGAAACAGTTCCACATTCTCCGCGGTCGCTTTTCCGAGCCGAATCATTTCCCATTGAAGACTATGATCAAACGTCAGCTGCTCGATCACACCGTGGCGAACTCGGTAGACGCGGCTGTCACCGACATGACCGACAATCGCACCACGATCCGAAAGAGTCAGCACGCTGCAGGTCGTGCCCATGCCTTCAAACTCACGGTTCTCCCGGGCACGGTCATTGATGGCTTTGTTCGCAGACTGAATGGCCTGCCGGAGCCGATGCTCTACGGACGTCGCTTCTTTCTTGAAGTAAGCAGGAGGCAGCGCCTCGATCGTAATGCGACTTGCCAGATCCCCGACAGCGTGACCCCCCATCCCATCGGCGACCACAAAGAGATGACCACACTGACTCCATTCTTCGTAGTCCGAACACAATCGCACGGTGTTCGAATCCTGATTCGCAGCGCGGCGCATCCCCACATCTGTGCGTGAGGCAAATTGCACGACCGGTGCCGAAGTCATGGATGGGTTACCCAGTTGTCAGGTTTTCATGATCGGCCAACTTCCAGCCGTCCGCAGAGTGTACCGACGGGACTCGCAATAACCAGCGATTCCCCCATTTTCCAAGGTTTGGCGGACTCCGTCAGAACAACGAAGGACAACGAAGGGGAGGTTCGTCATTCCCGCGCAGGCGGGAACCCAGCAGTTCGATTCGAAACCGCAAATGGGATCTACAACCTGTGTTTAGCCGTCATTCCCGCGCAGGAGGGAACCCAGAACGTTGATCAGGGTTCGGGAGTGACAAACCACTACTTCGCCAGAAGTGGACATCGCTGACCGGAAATGAAATGTCATCTGGTTCTTGTTCGCTGCCGGACGACTCGTGGCAAAGTCGTCATGTGTTTCGTCATGCGTTATTGGAAGCGGACGATGAGTCGACCACACACTGTCCAGAATCTGAATGATGCTCGATTGTCGCAGACCGCAACTTTCCCCAGAATCCATGAACTTACCTTCCCTGACAGGGGCTGAAGAGCCTTCAACCAATGGAGTCTACGGATTCGTTTCCTGGCACTTGCCGATGTGATTTGCCCACCTGGGTGATCGCTGACTGTGTGAGCAGAAAACCGAATCAGACTCCGACATTAGCCGGAAATCTCCCCATGGATCGTCGCCAATTCCTGAAGACTGGTTCCGTCGGCCTCTCCAGCGCTGCAGCTTTGAGTCAGCTATCGCTGAGTCACGGAGCGTGGGCGGCTCCCGCAACGAAGATTCCCCGCGTTGGAATTATCGGACCAGGCTGGTATGGCAAAGTCGATCTGCTGCGAATGATTCAGGTGGCCCCGGTGGAAGTCGTTGGGCTTTGTGATGTCGACCGCAAAATGGCCGAGGGAGCGGCGGACATTGTGTCGCAGCGTCAGGCATCACATGCTCGCCCAAAGATCTGGAACGACTACCGGAAGATGCTGGAGGAGCAGGAATTTGACATCATGCTGGTGGACACTCCGGACCACTGGCACGCTCTGCAGACGATCGCCTGCCTGGAAAAAGGTATCGACGTCTGGGTACAGAAGCCCATCAGCGTGGATGTCATGGAAGGCCACGCCATGCTGACGGCCGCAAGAAAACACAATCGCGTTGTTCAGGTCGGCCTCCAGCGCCGAAGTACTCCACATCTGATCGATGCAAAGCAAAAGGTTGTGGATGCCGGTTTGCTGGGAAAGATCGGCATGGTTGAATGCTATTGCTACTACCACATGCGAGCCCAGAAAAATCCACAGCCTTCACCGGTGCCGGAAGGTTTTGACTATGACCTGTGGACAGGACCAGCTCCGCTTCGACCATTCACCGAGCTGACTCATCCGCGCAGCTGGCGAGCCTTCATGGAATACGGAAATGGAATTGTTGGCGACATGTGCGTTCACATGTATGACATGGTTCGATGGATGCTGAAGCTGGGATGGCCGAGCGAGATTTCATCCAGTGGCGGCATCCTTGTCCAGAAAGACTCCGCGGCCAACATCACGGATACTCAGACCGCAACATTCGTCCATCCTGAATTCCCGGTTCTGTGGCAACATCGTTCATGGGGATCCTCTCCCGATCCTGAATTCCCATGGGGCGCGACGATCTATGGCGACAAGGGAACATTGAAGCTGAGTGTGAACAAGTATGAGTTCACTCCATTGCGTGGCGGTGAGAAACTGACTGGATCCGCGCGCTTCGAATACGATAAGTTCCCGGAAGACGAAACAGAAAAGGACCTGGAACGCCATGTCGCGTCGGCCGTTCGAGGCCACATGCGCAACTTCCTTGAGTGCATTGAGTCGCGAGAGAAGCCGGTCGCCGATATTGAACAGGGACATATCTCAACAGCCTGCTGCATTATCGCCAACATAGCCCAGAAGCTCGGACGTTCCCTGAGATTCGATCCTGAGACACACACCATTCCCGGCGACGCAGAAGCCACCGCCCTGCTCCGCCGCGATTACCGCGCACCATGGGTGCATCCATAACGAGTAGCTGAAAAACATCGTCATTCCCACGCAGCCAGGAACGGCAGGAACCCAATACTGTGATCCGTAACCGCGGATCAACCCGTATTGACGCGGATGAGATAACAGCACAATGGTGAGCGGCGCGTGTCAACACGCCGGTGTGTGATTCGCCCCAGAAAGCTAACGTGTTCAGGCGATCAATATGGGTTGACGAAAATACGTGCTATGGTACAACTCCACCCTGGATACTACCCGTGAGTTGATTCACCCTGTACTGGAGTCAATGAATGTCACGCACGCTTTCGAAGGTCCTCGGGTCCCTGGCTCTTCCATTTTTTTGGCCGAGGAAGAAGTTCAAGGCGAATTCAAGCGTTGCGATGGTCTGGCAGTGAACTTCTGGAGCAACGCCAGTTGTTGACCGCGACGAGTGTAGCTGCTGATACGGAACTTCAGGTTTATCATTCTACGGGTGTAAATACTGTCTCAATTCCATTGCCTCCGGATGCTGTCAGTTTTCAGTCCATTACGTTTAGTCCGTTGCTCGGGACTGTCGTACCGAACAGCTCCGGGCCTTTGTCGGTAAACTATCAGTACTCATCATCTGGTGTGGATTCGTTTGGCCTTTCATACATGGACGCGTACGGCTCGACGCGGACACAGAACGTCAACATTATCATCGTTGACGACTACACGGGTACTGACTTGCTGGAAAGTCCTGATCCGCAAGGTGAGCAAGATTTTCTTGGCGGTCTCTACAATGGGTTCGTAAATTCTTCGTCGGGGACTGGTGGCGTTCCAACTGGCGGCTCAGCGTACTATGGAGGCAATGGTGCTGGTTCTGTTCTGGGGTCTGGTTCGGGAGGGTCCGGAGGGACCGGCGGCGGTACATCCCCCGCGCCAGAAATCGCGGTCTATGGTAAGAACCTGCTCATTGTGGACGGCGACAGTACTCCCAGTGCGGCGGATGACACGGACTATGGCATCGTGAGTTCCGGGCAGTTTGTCCAACACACGTTCACCGTTTCGAACTCAGGGACGGCCAATCTGTCGCTGCAACTGCATCAGTTGCCGGCTGGGTGGATGATCACTGAATCTTTGGCACTGTATTTGGCGCCAGGAGCAAGCGACACGTTTACGGTGAGGTTTGCCCCAACGTCGTCCGGTCAGTACTCGACCGACATCATCATTGATAATAACGACACCGACGAGAATCCTTACAATTTTGTGATTCGCGGAGCAACGAGTGCGCCGGAAATTGGGGTGAGCGGCAATGGCATTGTCATCGTCGATGGAGACACGACACCTGCGATTCCTGACGGAACACAGTTTGGATGGATTAACTCTGGACAGTCAGTGAGTCGAACATTCACTGTCAACAATTCCGGCTCGGCAGTGCTGACACTGCAAACGCCACAACTGCCTTTTGGGTTTACGCTTGCGGAGCCGTTAGCAAGTCAGCTGGCAGCGGGAACGAGCGATACTTTTACGGTGAATTTCTCGCCAATCGCCGCGGGCACATATTCTGGTGACATCACGATCGGCAACAACGATTCTGATGAAAGCCCTTACAACTTCGCCATCCAGGGTTCTGTCAGCGCCCCGGAGATCGGCGTCAGCGGCGGAGGTGCTGGAATTGACGATGGTGACTGGACGCCAAGTACTGCTGACGGCACCAATTTTGGAATGATCAGTTCTGGTCAAAGCGTCACCCGGACTTTCACCGTCCAAAACTCTGGTTCAGCGACTTTGACTCTGCAGCCTCCGCAGTTGCCAGCTGGATTTGTTCTGACCGAATCATTGGTGACTCAGTTGGCACCTGGAACAAGCGACACGTTTTCTGTTCAGTTTTCTCCTGTGAACCCCGGTACGTACTCAGGCGAAATCTCGATTGGGAACAATGATTCCAATGAGAATCCTTACAACTTCGCCATCACCGGAACAATGGGCGGGCCAGAAATCAATATCCTTGGGAACGGCTATGTGATCGTGGACGGCGACACAATCCCGTCGGCGGTCGACGGCACATACTTCGGAACGGTGGGGCCCAGTCAGACAGTGGACCACACATTCATCGTCAACAACACAGGCACAGCATTGTTGTCATTGTCGCTGCGGGCGTTGCCAGCCGGTTTCCTTCTGACGGAACCGTTAACCAGTGTGCTTGCAGCCGGTGGAACGGATTCGTTTACGGTCCGCTTTGCACCCGAGATTGTGGGGCAATATGGCGGTGAGATCATTATTGACAACAATGATGCCGATGAGGCACCGTACAACTTTGCCATCTTTGGCATTCGTGGCACCCCAGAAATGGATGTTCGCGGCAATGGAGTCAGTATTGCAGATGGGGATAACACTCCCAGCGCGGCGGATGACACGTACTTTGGAATGACGCCACCGAATATTGTTGCCAGCCGCACCTTCACGGTACGAAACGATGGCACAACAACCCTATACCTCGGCCAGGTAAGTTTGGGGCCAGGTTCCGGGTTCCGCATCGGCAGCGACACCTTGCTCCCCCAGATCGGTCCCGGCCAATCGGACACCTTCTCCGTGGAACTCGTCTCTGCCACGCCGGGAACGTTTGTTCGTACAGTCACGATCTACAACAGCGACAGTGATGAATGCCCGTACGACTTCGTCATCCGTGGGATCGTCGGAGTCCCGGAAATTGATCTCACCGGCAAGGGCGTCAGCATCGCTGATGGGGACACGACGCCAAGTACCACGGACGATACGGATTTTGGAAGTGTGCTGGTCAGCACTGCGACGACAACACACACTCTTACCAAAACGTTTACGGTCAGGAATACCGGTTCCGGAACTCTCTACCTGGGCACACCTTCAGTCACCGGCACTGGATTCTGGCGTGGCGCAAAAGCACTTCGCACGTGGCTTGAACCGGGCGAATCAGACACCTTCGATGTCAAGTTTTCCTCTACGACGACCGGCACTTTCACCGGGGAAGTCATACTTTATAACAGCGATGCGAACGAAGCGCCGTACAACTTCGCTGTGACGACGATGGTAACGTCGCCCGAGATTGGTGTCCTCGGAAAAGACTTGATCGAAATACCATCTGGCGCAACGACTTCCAGCCCAGCTAATGGAACAGACTATGGGTTTGTCGCGCGTGGCGAAGTGAGAACCCAGTTGTTTAGGATCACGAACACGGGCAACGCAGTCCTTTCTCTATCTGGAATAATATTCTCTTCTCAGAACTTCTCGCTTCAGACGTTGCTTCCAAACTCAATCCCCGCTGGCGCCTTCGTCGACATTGGAGTAGGGTTTCTTTCGAGCGTTGTTGGAACATTCTCTTCGCTTGTCACACTCACCAACAGCGACCCGGACGAATCTCCGTACACGTTCGCGGTTCTTGCTGTTGCCGCCGACCCTGAAATGAACGTCTTCTACGATCCACCAAATGATAAGCCAATTGTAGACGGGAGCTTCGTGCCAAATCCCGCGGATGGAACAGATTTCGGCAGCCTCCCCTTCTATGCAACTGTAGGAGTCAAAAGAGTATTCAAAGTCACAAACTCAGGAACCGTACCACTAAAAATAGAATCGATAGAGTTACCAGAAGGCTTTGAACTCGGCTCTGATACGCTCGTCGGGACACTTGCACCGAGCGCCTCTGACACATTTGAGATCGTGCTTAAGCCGTCGGCACCGCTTGGGCTCAAGCAAGGAAAGGTTTCGATCGTGAATAATGATCCCGACGAGAATCCCTATGACTTCAATATCTCGGGACGCGTCACGGGCTACAGAATTGAAGGAAAAGTTGAATACGATATCAGAGCTCCAAAACCAATTCGCAACGCAAGAATAACGGCTACGATTGGTCCGTTGCTCATCGGACAATCCTACACTGACGATCACGGAAACTACGTCATTAAGACAACAGTTACCAATCTGGAAGATGTCTACCTCAATCTCTGGACAGAAAGCCGCACCGCAGGTATTGCAGCCGACCAACTAAAGAGATCAGTGTACGTTCAAAACGTTCTGGGCCAGATCTATAAGCACAGTTTTCCTCTACCCTCCGGTAGTGCACTGAGCCCTGCGAGCCCAATAGTTGCAGTAAACGAAATCTTCTCGGAGATAACCGATACGAATGTCAGTAACCGATCGTTCTGGGTATACGATGCTGCCTTAACGGGCGCAAAAATGCATGCCGCTCTTCCGGGAGTCGAAACAGGGACCGTCACGATCGATTTTCCCGGCGTCACCGTTGCAACGAGTTGGGCTTTTGGGTGGATCAATATCGAGGCGGGGGACTGGAACGACTGGGATACAATTATTCATGAGTACGATCATATTGTTTCGCAGGAGGGAGGCTTCTTCAATCTTCCACTACCATACTTAAGACACAGCATGATCCAGAATATGCGAATTATGCACGAAACAACAGATTCTCGAGTACTAAGCTTAGCATTCAACGAGGGTTATGCCAACTTTTTCAGCATGCTCGCACAGAAGGAGCAGGGTGTCCCATTAGGATATATATCAGGCGCTGGAGATGGATTGTTTTCAGGCTATGATGTTGAATCTCCATCTGAAGGATTCGGAGAAGATAACGAGCTTGCAGTGATGGCGATACTCTGGGATTTGTACGACAATTCAACCGACGGTGGCGAGGATCTGATTTCCATCGGTTCCGATGCTCTCTATAGGCTGTTGACGCAAGCCCCGCGCCCCTACACACTGCACGATCTGCGAGGAAAGCTGTTCGGGTCAGCCCCGGATCTGGACACGAAGCTCAAGTACTCGCGAATCTTCGCTTTGAATCGAGTGTCTCCAAAAGTGGAAGGAGCAGGGCCCACGATTGTCAAGTCCAGCTTGCCTGTGCTTAATTTCAGTACTACCAAAACCGGTGCCCCCCCAGCCCTGTTCTGGAATTCCCCATTGGCACGGGGTGGCGGAAGTGTTTTTACTCGTTTCGGTATAAGAATCTTTGACGACAAGGACATGGAAATATACGACTCGGGTCTCCTGGCCAACAATAAACTCGCATATTTCGGCGACAACGGTTATGGCACAACCCTTGATAGCGTGGCATGGTCGGGTGTCGTCGGCACTGTAGGTGCTTCTCCAAAGTCATTTCGCTGGGTCGTTTATGGTTGTGCTGACTGGATAAATCATATGACAGAGACGGAGTTCTTGAGTGGACAATACTGGAGTAGTTCCGGTGAAATTATTGTCGCACCATAGGAGGTGACGTATAAGCGCTCACGGGATGGGAGTGCCGGAAAGTGTGGTTTGGGGAAAGGTGAGTTTCGGGGCATTTGGTGTAGTTTATCAGCAATGTATTGTTGAGCGAGTGAACGATCAGCGTGGAAGCGGGTGCATTTTATCATTTTGTAAAATGTCGGCGTGAAAACTACCGTACTTTATGCCTGCCCACGCCACGAACACCTACGGTATAAGGTCATAAGAGTTATTTATCAATACGGTAGGCGAGGCTTAGATCATGTATGCGAAGATTACTGAGTCATTTTGTGCTGTTATTATCTTGTGCGTTGGTGTTGGGTGCGAGAACGGCGAACGGGAAGTTGAAGTTGGTACTTTCGCTGAGTTGGATGCGAGTGGACCAATTGCCTTTTCTGACGACGGGGAAATCGTGGCGACCGTGTCTAACGGGAGTTACCATGACGATAACTCGTCCATCGTAGAGATTCGAGACGCTCAAACAACATATCCAACTGGGACGATGATTCGGACAAGCTCGCGTGTCCGCGAAATCGAGTTTGTAACTAACGACTTTGGATTTCTGCTTGCGTGTTCGTCCAGGTACCCAATCGCTTCCGAAGAGAATAGTGAACGCCCTGTGTCAAGTCTTGAACAACTCTGCCTGAGCGGAAAACGAAAGGTCGTTGTCGCCCGCATTGTTGATGTGATCTCTTCTATGGCCGTTTCTTCCGATCATCAGATGGTCACCGTTTGTACGAGGCCAAGAGCCTACGCCGTGGAGAACGCACACTGTTATGTGTTTTCATTGCCGGACGGACGAGAGATTGCGAGGTTTTCGCCAGAAAAGGTGAAACGCATGGTGGGAGTTTTTGTTGGAGACGCCAACAATATATTTCTTTGGGCAGGAGAAACGGGGCATCGTGCTGTGGGTTATCTTGTTGAAGCTCGTTCTGGACAGATATTGCAGCAGTGTGATGTTTCTGAAGGGGAAATCGAGGTAAATTCCATAGTTGCTCCGGCTGCATCAGACGATGTTTTTGTCTCTACAGCCGGTTCCGTTTATCGGGTCAATGCCGGGATGAAGGGGATT
>JAEUII010000119.1 GCA_016795145.1 Planctomycetaceae bacterium | reverse complement strand
TTCAACAGCCGCATCCAGGCGATCAAGTCCAACGCCCGTGGCTTCAAGTCCTTCCAAAACTATCGCACTCGCATCCTCTTCTTCTGCGGAAAACTGGACCTCAAACCGGCCCTAAACTGCCACTAAATGTCCGGAAGAACCCCTTTTCAGAGGTTGGACGATCAGCAGTTGGCTTATTCTTTTGGAATGAAGAATATTGGTGGAGGCGACATGCTCGCTGTGCGGACGTTCATGACGCAGATGCTGACTAACAAAACCGAGGCGTTAGATCGAATCAGGCGTCTCAGTGGCGAAAGGAACTTGGGATACGCAACGTCGAATCTCGCGACCCTCTTGAGCGACACAGATATGCTTAGGGATGCGTCCAACCTCCGGCAAATGGACCTCCACGGTGCGGTAATCCGAACTTCTCAGATAGCGGACAAGGAAGTGGATGGCAGCGTTTTTTCTGGGACTTCTATCTATATCGACAGTTCGAGGGAGTTTTCCAACGGCTGCCTCGGCCGGGGCGTAATCACCGGCCTGCCTTTCGTCGTTGGCGTCGTTGACGGCGAATGGGATCTTGCAGGGGTTCGGATTTCGGAGATGCTGACATATCCATGGCCAGTCAATAGTCTGTCATCATATGCAGGTTTCAGTCAGTTCTTGGTACTTGAGGTGCAAACAAACAGGGATAGGATGAAGGGGAACTACGTATCTGGCGAGATCCCTTCGTTGCTGTCTCCCATACAAGTGCCCAGCTCGACGATTTTAGGGTTGATTCGGAGTCGTCAGGGGCATCGGGTGAATCTTGTTCACGCTGAATTAGATGCGGTGCAATGTCAGCAGTATGCTGTTACCTTGATAGTGGACCTCGCCAAGGTATACGAAAAGTATGATCAGTACATTCGAGAGGTGGGATGCGGGGAGTTATGAGTGGCCTTGAATGTTGTGTGACTCCTCGGAAACGTCGGATGCATAGAGTTTTGACGAGAGGTTCTGGCTGCGCTGATCGTGCGACAGCAGCAACCAGCATCGAACTGCTGAACTACTTCAACTATTTCTAGCCGTTGGTCTACTGCAAAGATGTGGAACACACCAACAACGCCGCGGAGTGATCATTGCGACATGCGGTTATCTGAAAGCACCTGTCGTTTGGCACTCGAAGCGAACATGGCAGTCGCTTCGTTGAACTACCTCTGACCGTCATCGAAACGGGTCTTGGCGGAAATCGTGGGCAAACTTGCTCCGGAGAACGGCATTCGACCAATCATTTTCCGATCCGATGGCCTAATATGCAGGTACGGCATCGATGGTGACTCCTGCTGAAATTGACTGCTTGTTACGTTCACCCAATCTAAGCCATGTCGCAGTGCGATGCCCAACTTTTTCACTTCAGATTTGTATTCGCGGGTATGAAAGAAGGCGCATCACATGGCAGAGTCTGTCCGACTTTCGGAACTGAGTTCAGCCTCATTTGAACATATGGTTAACGCATTGGCCATGAATGTTCTGGGACCCGGTCATACATCTTTCGGCCCGGGTCCTGATGCTGGCCGTGATGGTTACTTCGAGGGCGAAGCAAACTATCCAAGTGAAGTGGACCGTTGGTCGGGCATTTGGTACATCCAATCGAAGTACCACGCGCCGCACTTGAGTAAAGACCCACAGAAGTGGTTACTCGCAGAGATCGCTGGGGAGTTAGCGGAGTTCACGGACCCCTCGAAGAGGCGACGGTGGCCCGACAATTGGATTGTCTGCACAAACATAGATCCATCAGCGGTTGCAGAGACTGGGGCATTTGACAAAGCAAAGAAACTGGTGGCGACAGCGCGGCCGACTCTGCGGGATCGATTTCATATCTGGGGCGGCAAGAAGATCCTCGACCTGCTCCACGAATTTCCACATGTCAGGGACGCATATGGCCACTTCCTGACCCCAGGTCACGTTTTGTCTCAGATGCGTGAGTGGTTCGCCGACGAACGGGCGTCAGTAGAGGACATAATTCGCGCACTGGTGGTGCGAGAGTTCGGCGAACAGCAACACACAAAACTTGAACAGGCAGGTTCCGACGCTGATGCACGGCCAGGGGTCCACAAGCTTTTCATCGACGTTCCATTTGCGGAACAATCCGGGCCGATTGCTGATCTCGCGTTATCAACTTTGCACAAATGTTCGACTGGTGTGAGGAAGCAGCTCGAAGGCGAACCCCAGACGAAGGCGTGGCAATCGTGGCGATGTCATCCAAGCCGAGCGCGGGTATGGTTCCTGTTTGGCGGACCCGGCCAAGGAAAGTCAACACTCGGGCAGTTCTTCTCCCAAATTCAACGCGCCGCATTTATCCTCAACCCCGACAGTGCACTAACCGTCTCAGAACCACTGAAGACGCTGGCAACAGAGATCTCGGAGGTGGCGATTTCAAGTCACTATTGGCCCAAAGTGCCGCGCATACCAATCATTGTTGAGCTTCGCGAATATTCACATTGGCTCGCCCGGCAACCGGAGAACGCTCCATGTGGCGTGATGACCTACCTGTGCAAAAAACTGTCACAGACAATCGAGAAGGAAGTCAAAGTCGGTACTTTGGAACGTGCGTTTAGAAAAGGCACCTGGTTCGTCGCATTCGACGGCCTTGATGAAGTGCCTGCTGATAACAAAGACGCTGCTTCGAAACATGTGAAGCACTTTATAGACGAGGTTGCTGTACGCACGAATTGCGATCTACTTTGTCTGTGTACGTCTCGTCCGCAAGGATATGGCGGCCAACTCGACAGCCTTGATTGCGCACGGCTCCAGCTTCAACACCTCGACCCAACTCGAGCTATCAAATGTGCCGAACCAGTCTTATCTATTGGGCGGAGTGCCACAGACGCAAGAAACTATCTCAATATATTGACGAACGCTATTGCATCGCCGGGTGGTGTGAGGGAGCTAATGCGAACTCCACTGCAGTGTCACATCATGGCGGTAGTCGTCCGCGACGGAGGAAAACCACCCGAAAGACGATGGCAGCTATTTAATAATTTCTACGAAGTAATTAAGAGACGAGAAGCTAACAAAGAACTGACAGATAGAAGAATTGAAAAACTACTGCGGCAGCACGATAAGTTACTTCGCTCAGTTCATAACCGAATTGGATTCGTGCTTCATTCAATGGGCGAAACAAGCAATGGGGCCACAACGAGTATGCTAAGAACAGATTTTCATGGCCTTGCTCGAGTGACCGTTACACAAATGCTCGACGATGATATTGAAGACATGGTAGCGACGCTATGTCAGGCAACAGAGCACAGGCTGGTACTTGTGAATACACCAGACGACGGACAAAACCTTCGATTCGATGTTCGGCAACTGCAGGAGTTCTTCGCTGCGGAATTTCTGTACGAATCTGTTTCTATTGAACAGCTTGCAGATCGGTTAAGGCTAATAGCGGGTGACGCACATTGGCGAGAAGTAATGCACTTTCTCTATAGCGCTTTGGTTGAGGGGCAGAGATTTCCCGAGTTGGCAGCCGCAGTTCGAGTTCTAGACCTCAAACAAGCGACCATTTTAGCGGTTTAGAGAGTTATTTCTGC
>JAEUII010000096.1 GCA_016795145.1 Planctomycetaceae bacterium | reverse complement strand
CGGACTGGTAGTGCCCACATCCGGCACAGCAACAGTTCTCGGATACGTTCCATGGAAACGCGAAGACGCCTACCGCCGTCGGTTTTCCCTGGTGACCGGCCAGAAAGAACAGCTTTGGTGGGACCTGCCGGCTCAGGAGTCGTTTCGTCTTCACAAAGAGATCTACCGGATTTCATCAGAGGATTATCAGCGACGGATCGACGAGCTGACAGACCTGCTGGAAGTTCGTCGTTTGATGACGCGCCCCGTGCGAGAACTATCGCTTGGCGAACGAATGCGAATGGAACTCATCGCCGCGCTGCTGCATCGGCCGGAGGTTCTGTTTCTGGATGAGCCAACAATTGGACTGGATGTCGTCAGCCAGCGTCGAGTCCAGGATTTTCTCCGCCACTATCAGCGCGAACAGAAGATCACGGTCATTCTGACGAGTCACTACATGAAGGACGTTGAGGCTCTCTGTCAGCGTGCCGTGGTGATCAATAAAGGTATTGTGATTCATGATGGTCCGCTGGCTGCGATCGTTGATCGTTTCAGTCAGCACAAGATTGTCGAGTTGCAGTTTTCCGGCAATGTGGTTCCTGACGGACTGCAGCGGTACGGCCACATCCTGGAGACTCGCCCGCCGCGCGTTCGGCTTCAGGTCGAAAAGCACAAGGTGTCGGATTCTCTGGCTGGAATTCTGGCTCATCATTCGATTGACGATATCAGCGTCGTCGAACGACCACTGGAAGATGTCATTGCGGAACTGTTCTCCACCGACGACGCATCCCGGGGGAAGGACGCATGACGGCGGACTCAGTCTCCGGATTGGAAGCTCTGCAGGGACGTCTTCGATTGAAGTGGCTGATCCTGCGAACGGCCATTGAAGAACGCCTGGTCTATCGCGCGGACTTTGCGTTCTCCACGCTGGTTCGATTTCTGCCGATCGTAACTCAGATCTTTCTGTGGAACGCCATCTTCCAAAACCTCGCATCGGGCCGAATGAAGGGATACGACTTCGGCGAGATGGTTTCGTACTATCTGCTGGTGATGCTGGCTCGGGCATTCAGCAGCATGCCAGGACTGTCGACGGGAATTGCAGGGTCAGTCGCGGATGGATCCATTCGCAAGTATCTGATTCAGCCCGTTGACATGCTCGACCATTTGTTCTGGCATCGAGTTGCTCACAAGCTGGTCTACTACGTCATTGCCGCGGGCCCGTTTGCCCTGGTCTTCTGGCTGTGCAGACAACACTTTCCGGGATGGCCCGAGTGGTATGTCACAGCCTCATTCGTCGCCTCGCTGCTCATGTCGTTTGCGATTGGATTTCTGATCGAAGCGTGGATCGGTCTGATCGCGTTCTGGTTTCTGGAAGTCAGCTCGCTCATCTTTATCTATATGATGCTGAGCTACATTCTTTCGGGTCACATGATTCCGCTGGAATGGCTGAAACCGTGGCTTCCATTCGTGGAGTATCTGCCGTTCCGATATCTCGCTTACACACCAGCCGCCATCATGCTGGGGAAAGTGCCAGCCAGTGAACTTCCCGCGGAACTGCTGGTGCAGGCCGGCTGGATCATCGGTCTGTGGCTGTTGAATCGCTGGACATTCCAGCGCGGCGTTCGAAGGTACACATCGTTCGGCGGCTGATTTTCGTCGCTGACTGTCGAGTGATGACTGAGATTCCCATTCAACTCTGTCAGTCGGATGCGATGCTCGTGACACTGACTACTGCTCTGTCAGAACAACAAAGAGGGGTTCGTCATTCCCGCGCAGGCGGGAACCCAGAACGTTGAAAGCTGGGTTCCCGCCTGCGCGGGAATGACGGCTCAACCCAAATTGATGTGACAAACCACTACTCAAACGTCACATCGACCGCAGCCGTCGGCGTTGAGCCTGGGGCATCGATCGGCACCACCTTTGCGGCCAGGCGTCCTACGAGATGGGACGTCGATTCAAACCAGTCAGCCAGTGTTTGCTGAGCATCCCCGGCGACCGATTCGCCATCAGGACGAGATTTGTGCCGTGAGATCACCACCAGTCGCTGTGACTGGCTGTGTTTTTGCGGAACCACAAACGCCCCATCGGCACCGACTCGAGTAATGGACACCTGAAGAATGTTCAACGCAGCTTCAATAGAAGATCGCGCCGGACTCTTCTCCTCTTCACGCAGCGGTCTTCCGTCCAGACGCAGATTTGTCGTGTTCTTCGAAGGAACCAGAATCACCAGCGCATCGGCATCGGCGACCATTTCACCCGTGGCGTTCTTGTACTTCACGGTCCCCTTCAACTGGCCAGCGACTTCGGCTGGGTCAGACTTCTCGGGAATATCAGTCTTCTTCTGATTCGTCTTGTCGCTCTCAGATGATGAAGGCCGTGATGGGTCGGGCGCTGACGATGCAGGGTTCGCAGTGAGGCTCGGATCAGCGGTCGCCGTTCGAGATTTTCCGACCAGATAGCCCGCGCCAAAGGTGACGACCGCCGTCACCAACAGCAACATCCCGAAAACAGTACGACTCGTTGAAGGAACCGGCAGTGGCAATGGCTGAGCTGCAGCCAGGGGCGGAAGAGTCGTGAGTTCCTGAAGAGCCTCTCGAAAGGGATCGGCTTGCGGAATTGTTGACCGTGGTGATTGATCTGCCGACTCTGGTTCCGGCTCCTCAATCAGTTCCGGTTCTTCCAGATCAGTGATCTCATCGGGCTGATCATCTTCCGGGATATCGGCAAGTTCCCGAAACGCGTCCTGTGTCCCCGGCTTCAACGGCACGATACGGATTTGATCCACTGTCGAGCCAGCAGGTTTCGGCGTCACGGCGGCTGCCTGCGTGAGCTTCGGTGAACGCGGCTGAGGAACGCTGGGGGTCGATGGAGTCGCAGTCTCCGTTGCCAGCTGACCAAGACCAGAGAGTTCCGCCAGAGCATTCAGCAAGCGAGCATCCGCCTGTGCTTTCTTCGACGGCGCGGGCTTTGCGGGAGCTCCTTCTTTTGATGGAACAAGCAACGACCTGCCACACGCTGGACAATCCACCATGGAGCCAGCGCGCGACTGAGAGATCCCAAGTAACTGCTGACTGTATTCACATCGAAACTGAATTGGCATA
>JAEUII010000015.1 GCA_016795145.1 Planctomycetaceae bacterium | reverse complement strand
CGGTGCTTATTCATGATTACCCAGCCCGTTGGGCTGGGCTAGATAAACAGCTGGGCCGTTGGCCCGGGATGCACCAGGAACTGCCGTCGAATCCTTGTGTGAGGACTTGGGTACTCAACCACCGCCGGTTTAGTCCTGTTCATCCCGAAGAATAGGTTTTCTGCGGAGCAACAGTGAGTCAATGAGTGTCTCCGCACTTCGGGCCAAGGGCCCATTCATTTGCCTAGCCCAGCCCATCGGGCTGGGTGTTCGTAACACGGACGCAAAGTAGGGCCAACGGCCCGGCAGTTTGGAATGTTAGTCATTCGACATGTGCGACCATCCCATCGAATCGCAGCAAATGGTCGAGTCGTCTCCCCGGAGTTGCGGAAAGCGGTGCGTAGCTGCAAGTTGACGCTCCGCCGGTGCGGGACCGACCGAAGCGAGGAGATGCGAGTGCGTTGTTTTATCCGCGTGGATCTGCGGTCATCTGCGGTTTCGATGCTCCGTTCACGTCAGTGGTTCTTTGGCGGCGGTGTTGAGTTTCCCGCGGCGGAGCCACGGGGCACATTTGGTCAAACAGCGGACGATGCTCGAAGCATCCGCCACCCAAAACAAAGGGTGACAACGCCATCCCCCACCGGTAAAGTGCACCGCGAGTGGATTCGCCATCGTGATGAATCCCGCAAGAGCCCACACCGCTTACATAGCGTCAAAGTTCAACGCACGATCTATGCGTCGGCTAATCGCCCGCCGCATAGATCGCAATTCGTTAGCTGTTTGTGTCATGAACGAAACTCAGCGCAATCGAATCACAGACTTGCTCAATGCTCAAATCACAGTGAACTCGTTTCGCAGGCGAATCAAGGTGATTCGTGATCCAGTCGAGCTGCACCAGATTGCAGTCCTCGCTTGCAAAACTGGCCTCTGGCATGACGCGGGATTTCAGTGGCCTCAATCGATTGCCAATCATCCACATTGTGATGCGGGAACTGGCCTGATGCTGTATTGGATGGAATCGCCCGAGAATGTTTACAAATTCGGCACGTGTGTCGATTCCGACGAAAGTGGCATCGCTCACCTGGAGTACATTCGGTCGATTGAGTTCAATTATCTGCATGGCACATATCGAACCAGCAAGATTCGATTTGCCCCGCCAGTTTCGCCGTCCAGGCGACGGAATCTGGATCAGTACCGCTGGATTCCAAGCGGAATGTTGATTCCGAGTCCAGGCGGCAAAGTCAAAACGCTGAATTGGAAATGGGATCGCAATTGCCAAGTCATTCTCAAATAGGCAAGTAGGATCGCACTGCCCCCCAGCAGACACATCACAGTTGTGGACCACAAATTGCTCAGATGACCACAGATGAATCTCAATCATCACAGGCGGCGTCAATGCGGTACGGTAGAGTCTGCAACTGTGTTCCGATTGGACTTGTCATCGCAAAGTTTAGGGCGTAGTCCAGCGAGACGGCGGCTTGCACCGTCCGATTGGACGACATCATCCATTGACCTTTCCGGCAGGTCGCTGCAAGTTGTTGCTTCCGCCGGTACTGGACCGGCGGAAAGCGATGCGGTGGGATGTACCGGGAAGCTGACGCATCCCGCTCGCCGAAGGAATGGTGTGGAGGAATCGCGGAGAGCAGAATCGCAATCAGGGGACTGACGTCGCCCCGCTCGCCTTTATTTTTTGTCATTCATTTTTTGTCCGATGAATTCATTCTTCGCGTTCCCTCGTTCCGAGGCGAAACGTGGGATGCGGCGGGGCCCTCCCCCGAACTTGCTGCCGCTCGTTCGACCCCTCCCTGACTTCGTCTGGGAGGGGAGGGTTCATTCGCGGTTCGATGAAAGCGATGCTGCACCGGATGTGGGCGATGCTGACTCGGATGGCGATGAAATTCGATGGTGTCGCTGAGCCGGTCGCGGCGTAGGATGCTGACATCGATTACGATAACGAGCACCGCTGCGCTGAGCACGAGTACGAGGTCAAGCGCACGGTCAGGGAATCCTTTGTCACTCGTCTTTGTCCGATGAGTTCATGCTTCGCTTCGACTCTTTCGAGGCGAAACGTGGGATACGGCGATGCCCTCCCCCGAACTTGCTGGCGCTCGTTCGACCCCTCCCTGACTTCGTCTGGGAGGGGAGGGTTCTTTCGCGGTCATGGTCAGGGGAATTGCTTCTACCAGTTCGCCTGTAGTTGCAAGCTGAAGCTCCGCCGGTGCGGGACCGACGGAAAGCCAGGAGACGCGATTGCGTTGTTTTATCCGCGTGGATCCGCGTTTATCTGCGGTTTCAAAATGTACAGGGTTCCCGTGGTTCCCATGTGCGTGGGATGACGAGCGGGGATGTACCGGGAAGCTGACGCATCCCGCTCGCCGAGGAAATCTGGGAAGCGGAGCGAACAACGACTTTGGTCGGCGATAGGAAACGCATCAGTTGTGTCGATTTTGCAGCGCGGAAATCTCTCAGCAATTCTCCTAACTGGTTTTCAACGGGCGTTGTCTATTCGAAACGTGACCTAGCTTTCCGGTGTACTGTCACTCCGGACGCCCTCGATCATCCGAGCTGATTGAGGCTGAATCTTCTGTTCGACGCGGGATTCTCCACGCTGTCCATCGAAGATTCAGATGTCACGGGTCGTTCAAGGGTGAGCGAAAGCTTCAAAATGTCACGGGCAGCGTCTGAAAACCGAATTCAGTCTGACGCCATTCTCTGGGGGGTAACAGGTTTGTTACCGGGCCAGGAAGGTGTCAGTCGTATTCAGATTCACGGCAACTCCGCGGTCTTCGGACGGAGTGCAGAAGTCGATATTGTCCTGCCGTCACGCAATGTCTCCAAACGTCATGCAGAGCTGATTGTGACTCAATCGATCGCGGTCGTACGCGATCTTGGAAGTACCAACGGGACGTTTGTGAACGGCCGTCGAATTCTGGAACCAACTCCTGTCGATGATGGCGACCATATTCAGCTGGCGGATGTGGAACTGCGAGTCTTCCGTGAACTCCCAATGCAGCTCGACTTTACTTATGTCGCTGACGCACCGGAAACACAATGGCTGCTGTCACGCATGAACGACGTGTTCCGCGAACGTCGCATTCGGATGTTCTATCAGCCTATCGTTGATGCGATCACAGAACAGATCTTCGGATACGAAGCACTCGTTCGATGTGATGTCCCTGGACTTGAATCACCACTCACGCTCTTCAGTACCGCATCAAAGCTCGGACAGGAATGTCGCCTGAGTTGCATGTGTCGCGAAGAAGCGGTGACGAATCTTTCCAGAGCACCTATGCCCGGCGCGCTGTTTCTCAATACGGATTCGAAAGAGGAACTCGGCGCGGAACTGATCGAGCATCTGAAGGTGATTCGTGAAGCCATCGGCGGTCGCCGCATGGTGCTGGAAGTTCATGAAGCCGCAGTCCCTCAGCCTCGCGAGTTTCGAAATTTTGCGGCCGCACTGAAGGACATGGATATCCTGCTGGCATTCGACGACTTCGGTGTCGGTCAGTCACGACTGATGGAACTTGCTGAAGTCCAGCCTGACATTCTGAAGTTTGACCGTTCACTCGTGAAGGACCTTGGTCAGCCGAATGCTCGCCATGCTTCACTGGTACGCAATCTTCACAACAGCGCGGTTGACCTGGGGATCTGCACGCTCGCAGAAGGCGTTGAAACGGTGGAAGCCATCGCAGCCTGCCGCGAGATCGGTTTCCAGCTGTTCCAGGGTTACGCGTTCGGCCGGCCAGCTCCTCTGGAAACTCTGTCGCCCGCATCGACAGTCTAAAGCAGCCTGTTGAGAACGCGCGTCAGGATGACGCACGGCGAAGTCGGTCGTTGAGTGCCACGCCAAGACCGGAGTCGGGAAACTTCCGGGCGATGATGCAGTCGAGTCCGGATGAATCAAGGTCCCGAAGAGCGGCAAAGAAGCCTGCGGCGCACGACTGCAAATCTCCTGCTTCGGACACATTGATCACTCGATCAAAGCCCGTTTCGCAGTTCGTCCCCCACGTCAGTAAACCGCAACGTTGCCCAGAAGCCGGGATCGCGATTTCGTCTCGCTCTATCAACCGCATAGGAATCCTGGGTGCATAGTGGCGACTCAGCATTCCGGGTGAGGGCTGAGCCGAATCATCCTTCGCGGGATCGCTGACAGCTCGTTCGACAGGACCGATCACGGCCGAGATCGCTTCGATCGACAGACCGCCGGGACGCAGCACGACAGCCTGCGGCTGCATGAACGACACAACGGTCGATTCAACACCCACGGTACACGGACCACCATCCAGAATGTAATCAACGACATGCCCGAGTCCTGCGGCGACATGGCTGGCTGTCGTCGGGCTGATGCCACCAAATGGATTCGCACTGGGAGCTGCGAGCGGACATTGGCATGTCCGAAGCAACTGCAGGGTCATCGGGTGCGACGGGACTCTCACGCCAACTCCGTCGAGCCCTGATGTGACGAGATCCGGAATGACGGACTGTCGAGGCAGGACAAGCGTGATTGGTCCTGGCCAGTATCGGGAAGCAAGCTGTTCGGCCGCCGGAGGAAACGCACAAACATACTCACGAACCTGCGATATGTCGGCGAGGTGAACGATCAGAGGATCGAACGTCGGGCGATTCTTTGCTGCGAAGATTGCAGCGACGGCCTTTGGGTTCGTTGCATCGGCAGCAAGGCCGTAAACAGTCTCTGTGGGGATTGCAACAAGTCCGCCACTGCGAAGCACAGCAGCGGCGTAATCGATATCAGTTCCAATCCGGACGTGAGTCGACATCGACAGCTCTAATCAACAATCGCAACCACGCACGTCACATTGTCGCGTGATCCAGCATCGAGAGCGGCTTTCACAAGTTTCTCTGCTACTTCCTGCGGATCATTGGATGACTGCAGCAGGCGAGTAATCTCGGTGCTTTCCAAACCGTCGTTGAGCCCATCGCTGCACAACATGAAGCGGTCGCCTGGTCGCGGCACGATCTCCGTCACATTGGCACCATTCACACCGTCGCGACAGCCAATGTACTTATAGAGTGTGTTGCGCCAGCGATGCGTTTTGGCTTCTTCCGGTGAAATTGTTCCGGAGTCGAGCAGAGCCTGAGTGACTGAATGGTCAGTTGTCAGCTGTCGAAGTTTCCCACCGCGAAGTTCATACGCGCGACTATCGCCGACACCGATAAAGAAAAACCGATCGGCCACGCGAACCATCATGACCACCGTCGTGCCCATGTTCTTCAGACCAGGCTCAACTTCACTCAGGGCGATGACTTCCGAGTTGGCGTGGGAGATTGATTTTTCAAGAACCTCACTGACCGTCTTCGCGTTCGCCTTGTCAAAATCCAGCAGTTGCTCAATCCGGCGTGGAATCAGTTCGACCGCCAGAGCACTCGCACGCTCGCCGGCACTTTGGCCTCCCATCCCGTCGGCAACAATGAAGAGTCGCTGCTGACCATCGATGTAGCAGCTGTCTTCATTGTTTTCACGATAGTTACCGGTCACACTGACGTGACCTGTTCGAAGCGAAACCATGGAATGATCCACAGGCTAGATTCAATGTCCGGATGTCGTGCAGGATTTGGGACAGGCTTACCCGCGCGGCATCGTTTTTGTCAGAAACACGAATTGTTTCGGCAAATGGCGGTAAACGCAACAGTCCCGGACACTTCCCGTTGTTCGACATTGTGGAAAACAGTCGTCGGCTCAGTTTGTAGCGGTCAATTACCGGCAGGAAAGTCGCTTTTCCGGGGATTTTGAAGGGATTGCAAGGAGAACCTCCACCATGACAACATCGCCGCAGTCTGGATCACTCAGGTTACTTCGTCAGCAATTGATCCCGGGACTGTTGTTGATTGCTGGCTTCTTCGGCGCGACATCGTCCGGGGCCGCCGCTGACGCGCTGGCCGTCGGAAAAACGGTTGTCGTGCTGGGTGATTCCATCACAAAAGGAGTTCGAACGGGAGTTGCAGCCGAAGAGATCTTCTCCGCCAGACTCCAG